>JAOUOS010000062.1 GCA_029880285.1 Spirochaetia bacterium | reverse complement strand
GTTTTGCGTTTTATGGGCATCAAGAAAAGCTTTACTTTTTATAGATAAATTGTAAAGTTGTTTTTAAGGCGAACCGCAAAACTCATCGTAAATCGTTTTTGCTTTACGGCCATCTTCGCGCAAGAATTGAGGTTAATTCGCACTCATCTGGCCTACAAAAACGATTTACGACGACTTAAAAGATCGAACGTTATGCGAACATGATGATTCTATTTACTTAGTATAGTTTTTACATTTTTTATTTTATTATCAATATCCGAAAGTCTATCTAAAGCATTATAATTTTTTACTTTTAACAAATCGCTTATCAATTCTCTTATAGGCTCCTTTGTAACTTTCGATTCCAAAGTTTGTAATAAATCTTGATATTTTGTAACACATAATGAGAATTGCAATTTACTTGCAATACTCCTTTTTTTGAATGATGTTACCGCAATAAATGCTTCTTTGTCATTAAATAAGCTTATCATTTCTTTATAAATTGGGTCAACACTCCAAGCAACGCCATTACTATTCGTTAAAAAACAATCCACAATCGTTAACACATAATCTTTTTGTATTTGCTCGGGCACATTGCCATCATTCCCCACAGCTCTATACAGTTCTCGAACAAATGGATCTTCATTATAAAAATTGTTTATACCTCGATGAGCCCTTATTAAATTCTCTAAAATAGTTTCAATTTCTGCACTACGTAGACTATCGGGTATAAATTCTTGACCATTCACTAAGTCTAAGAACTCTCTTGTAGTTTCAGCCTCATCTTTATCTTGATTGCCAATAAATTGTCCATACCGAACACCAATTTTTCTTTTTTTATCTATAGATACTCGAGGCCATAAATCTAGCAATAAAAGTTTTATGTTGTTTTTTGTTATTTTTTTTGTATCCTTATCTATATATATTCCATAGAATCCAGATACTAAATTATCCACCATAATTTGATCTAATTCTAAGTATATTTTTATCAATTTGTTTGCATCATTTTCATCTAGCTCATTTTCTTTAATATTTGTAAGAATTCTTTTAATTTGCACTGAAATATCTGATATTGGTAATGATATAACTTCTCTTATGCAAGTTTCAAGCCAACTGATTAATTGAAGACCAGTAATCTCGTTTGAATTAGGATGAGCTGCACTAGCATGATTTCGCATATGTCTAACATAATCAAGGTGTTTAAAGCCCATATATGAAATTAAATCAATCTGATGCGCACCGTGAATTAACTCATCTTCTGAAATCTTTTTTAAGTCTTCTTCTACCTTTAGATTTAGTTTCTTCGCTCTTTCGGCACCAACAGCATTGCTAAAAAAATATTGCAAATCATATTGAGCTACTCTTTTTCTCAGTTCAATAATTGTTTCATCCCATAAGTAATTTAGAGCGGCATCAAATAAACCACTACCAACGGCTGCTAAGAATTTAGAAATATATAACGATTGTTCTTTTTGTTCGGTATTAATCTTATTGATAACACTGGGTGCATTTTGAAATACACTAATTCTTTCTTCGATATTTTGAAAAATACCCTCATTAGGCAATGCCATTTTTTGTAAAAATATTTTTATTCCTTCCTCGTACTTTGAAATATGAGTTTCATAGTTATCTTGATCTATTTTCTTAATTTTAGTTACATCTTCAACTATTGTTGGTAGTTTGTTGTTTTTTTCTTCATTCATAATGGTTATCTTTGAATAAAAAGACCACTTGTCAATTTTATTAATCATCACGTCGCATAACAGCGGCTATAAGCTGCGCTCCCTACGGTCGCTCGGCTCGGCGCTGTATTTTAATTCAATAAAAGTATTTACGTTTTACTATCTATTTTCAAAAAAGATATTGGTTTGACGCTTGAGCAAATTTGCAATCGTTTTTGCTTAACCGCTATACTCGCAAGGCAATTGAGGTTAATTGTTGCTCGCATAGCTGACAAAAACGATTGCAAACTTCTTATAGCCGCAAAACGTTAAACGAAAAACCGCATTTACAGGCTAAAGACAAATTTATTTTATGTTATAATAAAATCATGTTGCCCGCCTTGTGATGCACGCCGTCCATGGCGTGCGTAGTTTATATTATGAATAAAAAATTAGATATAATGCAAATAATTTTAAAAGATAGTGAATATAACTTATCGCTATTTTCTGAAAAAGAAATAAAAGAACTTCAAGATAGCGTAAATATTAAATCGACAAAAAAGAAAGAAATTCCATTTGTAAACTGCATTATTCGTGAAAAAGAAATACAACTAAAACCTGAAGAAATAGTCCGTCAGCTTTATGCTTCAAAATTAATTAATGATTACAAATACCCTAAAAAAAGAATCGCTTTTGAACATTCAGTAAATTTTGGTCGCGAAAAAAAGAGTGCAGATATCGTAATTTTCGATAAAGATAGACCTGATACTGCCTATATTATTGTAGAATTAAAAAAACCAAAACTTAAGGATGGTAAAAATCAACTTCGTTCTTACTGTAATGCTACTGGCGCACCAATAGGTGTCTGGACTAATGGTGAAAAAATTTCACATTATCATCGAAAAGACCCAAATTATTTTGAAGATATTACAGATATTCCAAATGTTGATCAAACTCTAAATGATATACTAAGCGAACGCTTTACTTTGAAAGATTTAGTTATCAATGATAAAATCGCAAACGAGAGAAAGTCCTTAAAAGATATCATTTTAGAAATGGAAGACGAGGTATTAGCTAATGCCGGCGTTGACGTATTTGAAGAGGTCTTTAAACTTATTTTTACAAAATTATATGATGAATATTGTAGCACGAAAGATAAAAATTATATCGGTTTTTATTTGGAACAAAACCTAGAACAGGCTGATAAAAAGGATTATGATAAAGTCAAGATATCTTTAAAAGATTTAAATGACACTAAATTTCGTGTCTTGGAGTTTCGAAATACAGGTCAAACGGATTCCGAATTAAAGAAAAAAATTCAAAGATTATTTGATCAAGCTAGAGAACAGTGGTCTGGCGTTTTTCCTGATGGTTCAACATTTGAACTATCTGATAGTCATTTATCTGTTTGCATATCTAGCTTGCAAGATATAAAACTATTTAATTCTAACTTATTGGTTGTAGATGAAGCATTTGAATATTTAGTCAACAAATCTGCCAAAGGTGAAAAAGGTCAGTATTTTACTCCGAGACATGTTATTGATATGTGCGTGCAAATGCTAAATCCTCAAAAAGGTGAATATATGATTGATACCGCTTCTGGTAGTTGTGGTTTTCCAGTACATACTATTTTTAAGCTTACAAATCATCTGTTTACTAATGAAGAAATTCCAGAAGAAGATAAACAACATGTCCTAAAAGTATTTGGTATTGATTTTGATGAAAAAACAGTGAGGGTCGCACGTACGCTAAACCTAATTGCAGGTGATGGTGAAACTAATGTACTGCATTTGAATACATTAGATTTTACTCGTTGGTCGGATAAAACGGAAAAAGATCCCAAGTGGATTAATACTTATGGTAAGGGTTATGAACGTTTAGCAAAGCTTAAAACCGAAAAACAGGATAATAAACATTTTGATTTTGATATACTTATGGCAAATCCCCCTTTTGCTGGTGATATTAAGGAAAGCAGAATCTTACACCAATATGAGTTAAGTTTTAATAAAGAAGGCAAATCATATTCTAGTGTAGGTCGTGATATATTATTTATAGAAAGAAATTTAGATTTTCTGAAACCTGGTGGTCGTATGGCAATAGTTTTGCCTCAAGGTCGCTTTAATAACACAACTGATAAATATATTCGTGATTTTATATCAGAGCACGGTCGTATTATTGCCGTAATTGGTCTGCATGGCAATACATTTAAGCCACATACCGGCACAAAAACAAGTGTCTTATTTATTCAAAAATGGGATGAGACGATATGCCCTAAGAAAAAAGATTATCCCATTTTTTTTGGTGTTTCTGAAAAAGGTGGAAAATCTAACTCCGGTGATTATCAATATGTAAAAAATGAGAATGGTCAGTATAAATTAGATAAAAATGGCCATTTAATTGTAGATCATGATTTACATAATCATGATGACGAACTCGATAATGGTATCGCTGAAGCTTTTATTGAATGGGCTAAAAAAGAGAAATTGTCATTCTGGCGATAATTATGCAATATTCTATTGTAAATACATCAAACTTAGATAATATTGTATTTAGACTTGATGCCGAATTTTATCATCCCAGCAATCTGGCATTGGAATCTAAATTATCTAATGTAGACAGTATTTCAATACGTGATGCTTCGGGTAAAATTGATTGCAGTGCTTTTTATCCTTCTATCGTACCTTATTATAATTTTGAATATAAGGGTATTCCCTTTTTACGTGTAAATGAAATACAAAATGGTTTACTCCATATTACTAATGATACTGCATTTTTGCCTGAACATATTTTAGATGCTAATAAGTCAACAATTGCTAAATGTTATCCCGGTGATCTAATCATAGCTAAAGGTGGTAACTCTTTGGCAAAAGTTGCTCTTTTGACAGATGAATATCCAGTTTATTCAATCTGTCGTGACCTTATTGTAATTAGAACAAATGATTTGAAGTATTTTAATAAATATTATATTTGGATGTTTTTTCATTCAAAAATTGGTAAACAGCTATTATTGCGTACTGCCAGTCAAACAGGTCAACCTCACTTAACTGTAGAAGCTTTATATGAAATCAAAATACCAAAGTTTTCGCCTGATTTTCAAAACTATTTTCAATGGTTATACCAAAAATCAGAAGACCTTAAAGAAGCTTCTCGTCAATCTGCAAAAAGTATGGACAAAGTTCTTATTCATGCCCTAGGTTTAAGCTCATACAACCCTTCACATAGTATGTTCTTTACTAAGTCATATGTTGATACTCTAGATATTGCAAGATTAGATGCTGAATATTTTCAACCCAAATATTTACCAATTCACGAAGCAATTTCAAAATTCCCCCATCGTCAAATAGGTGATTTTGAAAATTTTGACATTACGACAGGGCAGTATTGTGCAAATTATGTTTCTCAAGAGGATGGCTTCCCCTATATTCGTGGTACTGATTTAGACAATGGTATTGTAAATATTGAAAATTTAAAGTTCATTTCACCCTCTGAACAAGTTTTGGAAAAGAAAGCAGAAGAAGGTGATGTTGTTGTGACTCGAGTTGGCACTATTGGTTTAGCAGCACGTATACCAACTGAATGCTCTGCTGGTACAATTAGTGATAATTTAATTCGAATCCGAATATTATCTGGTAATGAAATTGATTCATATTATTTAGCTTGCTTTTTGGGTTCTTCTATTGGGAAAGCTTTGATGATCCAAAAAGGTCGAGGTAGTGTTCAACAAAGATTAAATCAGGAAACTTTAAAAGAAATACCTTTACCTATAATTGATTCAAAAATTCAAAATAAGATTAAAAGCTATATGCAACAATCATTTAATTACAGAAAGAATGCTCACAATTTATTAGAATTTGCAAAAATTTCAATTGAAAAAGCGATATTTGACTCTCAAGAAGAATCTAAAGTTTGGCTTTCTAAAACGATTGATCAGTCATTCTATAATATTTAGAACCACCTACGCCCTCCTTGGCTTCGGTGGTTTAAAGGCGGGCAGAAACTTGTAAGCGGTTCATCGTTTAACAGCGGCTATCAGCTGCGCGCCCTTCGGGCTGCTCGGGTCGGCGCTGTATTTTAATTCAAGAAAAGTATTTACGTCTTACTATCAATTTTCACAATAGATATTGGCTTTACGCTTGACCAAATTTGCAATCGTTTTTGCTTAACAGCCTTCCTCGCGCACGTATTGAGGTTCGTTGGCGCTCGTCAGACTTACAAAAACGATTGCAAACTTCATGATAGCCGCAAAACGTTATAGGGCATTTGCGTTTAACAATTTCGCATGAGCCTGTTTTTTTGAATTTAATATTCTTTTTGAAAACCACTGTTTGCCCACTTCTCCATTAGAAAATATATCCTAAAATTTTCATAATTAAAGTACGCCCGGTAACGACCGTAATAGTTAGGGTTTTTACGTAATAGCTTGTTTTAGAAAGTCATTTTTTTAAAAAATGCCTACTCTCCTGTAAGTTAAACTCTCTTTTATATTCTGACTAAAAATAAAAAAATACTACATTTTATTTAATTTAAGTCGTTTGCTAACGGGCGTAATAGTTAGAGGCTTACGTAATAGCTTGTTTTAGAAATTCAAAAAAACAGGCTCTTTTCGGCCCCGGTTTGAATATAATTTATTTATATTTTTATCCAAGCGAAACGCCCTATAACAGCGGCTACCCGCTGCGCGCCGCATTCGCGGCTGCTCGGGTCGGCGCTGTTATTTACCCCAAGAAA
>JAOUOS010000036.1 GCA_029880285.1 Spirochaetia bacterium | reverse complement strand
CAACAGTTTCATCATCATCAATGTCAGATTTTTTATTTTCAAGCTGCCATGTTTTGTATGCATCTATGATTTTTTGTAAAAGCTTTTCTTCTGATAATTTTAATGCTTCAACGCCCTCAGGTGTTAACTACCAGATACCTCTATTTTTTCTAAGAAGACCAGCTTTCATACAGTTAATTGTATAAAAATGTAAAATAGATTCCCATCGAATATAGCCGGTTTTTTCATAACGTACTTTTTCAACTCTTCATAATCTTTCTCTAACAAGGCTTTTTTCTTCGCATGGTTCCAGTTTTGAATTTGCTTTTCTCTTTTGAATGCTTCTTCAATGCCGTTAAATTCTTCGCTGTAAATTAATTTTACTGGCAGGCGTTTACTCGTATAATTAGCGCCCTCGCCCTGGTTATGTTCTTCAACTCTTTTTGACAAATTATAAGTCGAACCTGTATAATAAGTTCCATCAGCACATTCTAATATGTACATATAAGGCATAAATATTCTTTTTCTTTTGGGCGGCCCCTCGATACAATTTGCACGCTGGTCATTGAGTGAATTTTCGCCCATATATAAAAAACGGCGAAAATTATTATCGAAATGCAGCGTGCAAATCACTCGGGGACCGCCCTATATACATTCTTCGGTTATACGGTCATCTCGAATAGACGCGGTCATCGAGTGAATCGCTTCGCGATTCGTATCGAGATGTCGCGTTAATCTCGCGCTGTACTTTGGTCTTCTTCATGCAGTATTATTAGTTTACGAAGCCGCGCCTCGTTATAAGTGTTTTTCTTGTAATCAGAAAAATGGGTCTGAAAGTTTTCTATAAGTCTTGTAACGTCTTTTGGCAATGCCATATACGCCAAAACTCTTAATTAAATCAGTAAGTCAAACTTTTCGCGGTCTCAAAACGATCAATCTCATGTCGTTTTTTCTTTATAACCCACTGCCCCCAAACTCGTTGATAACTTTCAAAAACTCTTGTGGCAGTCTTTTTCTGGTCTCTTCTATAATAACTTTGGGTATTTTTTTATAAAAAGTCTGCGCGATGCCGCCGGTTATGCAGGCGATGGTATCGCTGTCGCCGCCTATAGATACGGCGTTTCTTATGGCATCTTCGTAGTCTGTTGATTCAAGAAAAGAAATTATCGCCTGCGGAACTGAACCCTGGCATGAGACATCAAAAGTATATACCTTTCGTATTTCATCAAGAGATTCTGAGAGGTTATAATTAAAATTAGTTTCAATATAGCTTTTTATTTCAAGTTTGCGTAGCCCTTCTTTCGCTAAAAAGATACAGGCCGCAACAGCCTGCGCTCCTTTTATGCCTTCGGGATGGTTATGCGTTACTGCGGCCGATTCTTTTGCTTTTTGTAAAACAGTTTCGAGATCATGAAACAAAAATCCAACCGAACTTACCCTCATTGCCGAGCCGTTGCCCCAGCTGTTATAGGGTTTTTCATTTGTAGAAAGGGCCCACTTATTAAATTGATGACCATAACCGGCATTGGGATATTTGCCCACGTATTCTTTTATTTTTTGAGCGAAAGAAACATTATTTAAAATAGCATCGGCCACTGCCACGGTTAAAACGGTATCGTCGGTAAATCTTGATTTTTCTAAGAACAGGGGAAAGTCTTTTGTTTTTATATTGTTAAACTCATATATTGAGCCTATTATATCACCAGCAATTGCGCCAATCATAGTAATACTATATAAATAAAAAAGCGCGGCTGTAAAGATTTTACTCTTTATTTACCGCGCTTTTACTTTTTCAGTTAAACTAATTTATTTACTGAAAAAAAATTAAATCGCGTCTAATATCGCGTTTAGTGTCGCGCTGGGACGCATCGCTTTTGAAGCTTTTTCATCATCAGGCATGTAATATCCGCCTATATCTACAGGGCTGCCCTGACAGTCAATAAGCTCCTGAGAAATTTTTGCTTCATTATCAGAAAGATCTTTCGCTGCTTTTGTAAATTTTGCTTTTAATTCAGCGTCATCATTTTGAGAGGCTAAAGCTTCTGCCCAGTAAAGAGCCAGATAAAAATGGCTACCTCTGTTATCAATTTCGCCGCATTTTCTCGATGGCGATTTGTTTGCGTCTAAAAATTTACCATTGGCCTTGTGTAAAGCGTCTGCGATAACTTTTGCTTTTTCATTTTTAGTTACATTGTAAAGATGCTCTATTGATTCAGCAAGAGCCAAGAATTCGCCTAATGAATCCCATCTTAAGTGACCTTCTTCTACAAACTGCTCAACATGCTTAGGAGCAGAACCGCCCGCGCCGGTTTCAAAAAGTCCGCCGCCCTGCATTAAAGGCACAATAGAAAGCATTTTTGCGCTTGTACCAAGTTCTAAAATAGGAAAAAGGTCGGTATTGTAATCTCTTAGCACGTTACCTGTTACCGAAATAGTATCTTTACCGTCTCTCATTCTTTCAACAGAAAACTTGGTCGCTTCGCCAACCGACATAAAATAAATTTCAATGTCACTGGTATCATATTCTTTAAGGTATGTGTTTACTTTTTCAATCAACTGGGCATGATGCGGTCTGTTTTTATCAAGCCAAAATACCGCGGGAGCTCCCGTGGCCTTTGCTCTGGTTACCGCAAGTTTAACCCAGTCTCTAATGGGCGCGTCTTTTACCTGACATGCTCTCCATATATCGCCTTTTTCTACGTTGTGTTCGTGAATCGTCTTTCCCGAAGCGTCTACTAAACGGATAGTACCGTTACCGGGCGCCTCAAAAGTTTTATCATGCGAACCGTATTCTTCGGCTTTTTGCGCCATAAGACCCACGTTAGGCACCGTACCCATAGTAGACGGATTAAAAGCGCCATGCTTAATGCAGTTATCTATAGTTTCTTGATATAAAGAAGCATAACAATGATCAGGAATTACCGCTTTTGTATCTTCAAGCTCTCCTTTAGCGTTCCACATTTTACCCGACTCTCTAATCATAGCGGGCATAGAGGCGTCAATAATAACGTCACTTGGCACATGAAGGTTGGTAATTCCTTTATCTGAATTTACCATGGCCAGTCTGGGACGTTTCGCGTAAACAGCTTGAATATCAGCTTCTATTTCTTTTTGTTTGTCTTCAGGAAGATTTTTTATTTTAGCGTACAGGTCGCCTAAACCATTATTAAAGTTTACTTTAAGCTCAGAAATGGTATCAGCGTGTTTTTCAATAGCGTCTTTATAAAAAACTTTTACGCAATGTCCAAAAATGATAGGGTCAGATATTTTCATCATTGTTGCTTTCATATGTAATGAAAACATAATATCTTTTGCCTTTGCGTCTTCTATCTGTTCTTCAAAAAATTTATTTAACGCTTTAACGCTCATAAAAGTCGCGTCTACTACTTCGCCTGCCTGAAGTTTTAAACCATCTTTTAGTACTGTTGTACTGCCGTCAGCGCCTACAAATTCAATTTTAGCGGTAGTAGCTTCGCTTATTGTCGCAGATTTCTCATTCGACATAAAATCATTGCTTGACATGGTTGCCACATGCGATTTAGAATCAGATTTCCATGCTCCCATTTTATGCGGATTTTTTTTCGCGAATTCTTTTACGGCCACAGCGGCTCTTCTATCAGAATTACCTTCTCTTAATACCGGGTTTACCGCGCTGCCTAATACTTTCGCGTATCTTTCTTTAATTTCTTTTTCCTGGTCATCTTTTGGATTTTCAGGATAATCAGGAAGATTATACCCCTTATCTTGTAACTCTTTAATAGCTTCTTTTAACTGTGGAATTGACGCGCTTATGTTGGGTAATTTAATAATATTGGCTTCTGGTGTTGTTGCCAATTCGCCCAATCTGGTCAATTCATCGGGAATTTTTTGTGAATCTGATAAATTATCAGGAAAATTAGCGATAATTCTACCCGCGAGAGAAATATCTCTGGTTTCAACAGAAAATCCCGAGCCTTTTGTAAATGCCTGAATAATAGGCAATAGTGAATAAGTCGCCAACGCGGGCGCTTCGTCTATTTTTGTGTAAATTATTTTTTGTTCTGCCATAATAAACTCCTTATTTTTGGTCTCAAATTTATGGAATGGCCGTATATTAAAAAGTATACCTATCGTATATTATTTTTTGGGAAAAATTTGCAAAATATAAATGACTTACTCTATAATTATATCTTTTTAATTCACGATTTTTACTATTATAAACAAATTTTTATACTATTTTTTAAATATTCTAATCTCAAGTTCTATGTTTATAATTAAAAAGATATAGATTTGTTATAATTCATAGGATATGTTTGACCATTAATAATAACGCTGCCTGTCATCGTAGATGTAAGTGTCAATTTTTGACCATCATGAACAGAAGTTATATGTACAACAACGTTATTGTATGTTATGGTATCTTGATAAGTAATAGAATCGGTAATACGAAAAGTACCATTTATTTTTGTAGTAATATCAGAATTAAATAATTCTTTTTGATTGCCTGTTAATGTAAAAGTCAATCCATTGCTATTTAGTACAAGATCTTCAGTGTCTGAATAATTATTAAAAATTAGAGTTTGACTTAAATCCCATGTTGTTTCAATTGTTTCGAGATCTAAAGTTTCCCATCCGCTTAAACTTAGAGTTGCCGTACCACTTATATCTCCATTAATTGTTTCTGAGCCACTGTAGTTCCATGTACCTGATTCTTGGGTAATTGTTATTTTTTGATTCTTTATTTTATTTAAGTTTGGTTTCATATACATTATATTCTCAAATTTAACCATGGCACTCTGAAAATCGGAGAATGGATCTGTGTTAAGAAGTTTATCTTCAACTTCTTGTTGTGTATAAGTTTGACCTTGTAAACCATTATCAGGTAGATTAGTATCTTGAATATTCCCTGTGCCTGTACCCACAATAAGGGTATCATCTGCCGCGCAGAAAAAAGATAGGCTAAACAATAACATTAAGGATGCCATTTTTATAGTTAATTTAAATAGTTTCATATTATCACCTCTTTTAATTTCAAAGTACACAAATTAAATATATCCTTAATATACTGTCAACTTTTTTTAATTTTATTGTTATTGTCAGCACTAATTTAAGCAAAATAATAAATAATATTAAAATGTTTAGCGCGCGAAAAATTAAAAAAGGATATACGCCTTATCTTCATCTTAAAAAATGAATTTGAATATACGTTTACTTTAACTATACGTCTGCCTATAGTAAAATTTTTGATAAATTTAATTTGAAAACGCCTGAAAAATTAAACTTAAAAAATCCCGCTAACCGCAAAAGAAAACAATTATTCTAAACTAATTAAAAGTTAAGGATTAAAATAAATGACATTTAAAGAAATGGGTTTAAACCCTCAAATATTAAAAGCTATAAAAGAACTGGGGTTTGAAAATCCCACCCAAATTCAAAAAGAAACCATACCCTTTGTACTTAAAAATGACCGTGATTTAAAAGCTTTGGCTCAAACCGGTACCGGTAAAACCGCGGCATTTGGTCTGCCTATTCTTGAAAAATTAAATATGAAAGAAAAAAATCCTCAGGTAATAATTTTATGCCCCACCAGAGAGTTATGCGTGCAAATTACATCTGATTTAACAAAGTACGCAAAATATTTAAGCCATATTCAAATTGCTTCTATTTACGGCGGCGCAAATATTGAAACTCAAATTAGAAAACTTAAACAAGGCGTTCATATTATAACGGCTACTCCCGGCAGAATGCTTGATATAATAAAACGAAAAAAAGTAGATTTATCTAAAATAAAAACTTTGGTATTAGACGAGGCTGACGAAATGCTGAATATGGGTTTTAAAGATGAACTTGACGCTATTTTAGAAAAAATACCAGAAACAAAAAATACGCATTTATTCTCGGCCACAATGCCCAAAGAAATAGACGCTATCGCGAAAAAATACATGCATGAACCTTACGAAGTGACAATTGGTAAAAAAAATATAGGCGCTGAAAATGTAAGTCATGAATATTATATGGTTCATTCAAAAGACCGTTACCTTGCCTTAAAAAGAATTGTAGATGTTAATACTCAAATTTACGGTATAATCTTTTGCAGAACACGCAAAGAAACAAAAGATATAGCAGATTATTTAATAACCGATGGATACAGGGCAGACGCTCTTCACGGCGATCTTTCGCAGGCTCAACGTGAAATTGTAACCGATAAGTTTAGAAATAAGCACATTCAACTTTTAGTTGCTACAGATGTAGCCGCCAGAGGTCTTGACATAAAAGATTTAACTCATATTATAAACTACAACCTGCCCGATGAAATTGAGCTTTACACGCACAGAAGCGGCAGAACCGGCCGCGCGGGAAAACAGGGTTCTTCTATAGCAATAATTAATATTAAAGAAAAAAATCTATTAAAAAAAATTGAAAGAATAATTGATAAAAAATTTATTTATAAACCGGTGCCCACCGGCAAAGAAATTTGCGAAAAACAGCTTTTTTACTTAATAGATAAAATGCAAAACGTAAAAATTGATGAAGAAAAAATATCGTCTTTTTTAGAGTCTATTTATCAAAAACTTGAAAACTTAAGCAAAGAAGAAGTAATTAAACGTTTTGTATCGGTTGAATTTAACCGGTTTCTTGAGTATTATAAAGACGCTAAAGATATCAATATACCCGAAACTAACAATGAAAAATCATATTCTAAAAATGGACGCGACACAAGAGGCCCAAAAGCAAATTTATCATTCTCAAAAAATCTTACGCGTTTTTTTATCAGCGTGGGAAGAAAAGATAAAATAAAAAACACAGACTTAATAAACTTTATTTATAAAACAACTAAAGTAAAAAACATTAAAATAACCGGTATTGATTTAATGGGTACCTATTCTTTTTTTAATGTAGATAAATCTTTTTCTAATACAATCTTAAATTCATTTAATAATGCAGAATATAAAGGCCGCAAGATTATCATAGAGCCTGCTGAAGAACTAGAAACATCTCAGAATAGAAAAAGAAAACGAAGAAGAAAATAATAATAATGAAAATAGAATTTAATATATATGCATATATTATTTTATCAGCATTATTAATTCAACTAACAGTTGATATTATAGCAAACTATTTAAACATTAAATCATTATCACAAAAACTTCCCGATGAATTTAAAGGCTTTTACAGCAGTGAAAAATACGCAAAATCACAGGAATATACAAAAGCAAAAACTTCTTTTAGCATGGTTTCAGGAGTTTTTGATTTAATAATTCTCTTTCTTTTCTGGTTTTTAGGGGGATTTTTATGGTTAGATTCACTTGTACGATCTTATAATTATTCGCAAGAAATAACGGGTATATTATTTTTTGCCGTATTGCTTTTAGGCCGCTCTTTATTTTCGCTACCCTTTAGCATATATGAAACTTTTGTGCTTGAAGAGAAGTTCCAATTTAACCTTACTACGGTACGCACTTTTATAATGGATCGCGTAAAAGGCATTATCTTGGGTATTCTTATAGGGGGTCCTATTTTATATGTTATTTTATGGTTTTTTATAAATGCCGGTGATTTTGCCTGGGTATATGTATGGGTGGCGGTTATTCTTTTTTCTGTTTTTATGCAGTATATCGCGCCGGTTTATATTATGCCGCTATTTAACAAGTTCACGCCTCTTGAAGATAATAAATTAAAAAACTTAATATTAAAGTACGCAAAGTCCGTTGATTTTTCATTGACTGGTATAAGCGTCATGGATGGCTCAAAAAGATCCAGTAAATCTAACGCATTTTTTACGGGATTTGGTAAAAATAAAAAAATTGCCCTTTTTGATACGTTAATTGAAAAACATACTTCTTTAGAGCTGCTTGCTGTTTTAGCTCATGAAATAGGCCATTATAAAAAAAAACATATTATTAAAGGGATGATAATAAGCTTTATACACACAGGCATTCTGCTCTTTTTATTTTCACTCGTATTGAACAATAAAGAACTTTTTGCGGCGTTTGGCATGAATGAGCTTTCGGTATATGCCGGGTTAATTTTTTTCACTATGCTTTTTTCGCCTATAGAAATGATTCTTGATCCCTTCATGAATTTAATAAGCCGAAAACATGAATTTGAAGCCGATACGTTTGCAGTTAAAACTACCGGCAAATTAAATGAAATGATAAAAGCCTTAAAAAAACTTTCAGTAGATAATCTGTCAAATTTAACTCCGCATCCTTTTTTTGTATTTTTAAACTATTCACATCCGCCGGCTTTAGAGAGAATAAAAGCTTTAAGAAAAAATTAAATTTGATATTTATTGTAAATTTTAATATCTTCTTCAAAAGAGACAAATTAGAATTTACAATAAATTTAAATAATTAAAAGGCAGACTTTTATGAAATACGATGATAAATATAACATCAAGAAAAAACTAAATACAGCTATGGGCGAGGTATCTTATTTTAGCCTGCCTGATCTTGAAAAAAAAGGATTCGAAAAAGTAAAAAATTTACCTTATTCTATTAAGATGATTTTAGAGGCCGTTGTTCGTCAAATTGACAATTTCTCGGTAACAGAAGACATGGTAAAAGCAATTTGTAATGGCAGCGGCAATAATAATGAAATTGCGTTTAAACCGGCCCGCGTAATCATGCAAGATTTTACGGGAGTACCGGCCGTTGTCGACTTAGCCGCAATGCGTGACGCTGTAACAGAAATGAAAAAAAATCCAGAAAGTATAAATCCCCTGTTGCCGGTTGATCTTGTTATAGATCATTCTGTTCAGGTAGATGCTTTCGCCTCAAAAGACGCGTTAAAAATAAATAGTGAAAAAGAATTTGAAAGAAACAAAGAACGCTATGAATTTTTAAAATGGGGGTCACAGGTTTTTAAAAATTTTAGAGTAGTCCCTCCGGCTATGGGCATTATTCATCAGGTAAATCTTGAATATCTTGCGAACGTGGTTCAAATAAAAGATATTGAAGGCGAAATTTTTGCGTTTCCCGACTCTTTGGTTGGCACCGATTCACACACAACCATGATAAACGCTTTAAGTGTGGCAGGCTGGGGCGTAGGAGGCATAGAAGCCGAAGCCGTAATGCTTGGCCAGCCAATTTATATGCTTTTGCCCGAAGTTGTAGGCATGAAGCTTTCAGGCAGCTTACCAAAAGGAGCTACAGCTACCGATTTAGTTTTAACTATTACCCAAATACTTAGAGAAACCAAAGTCGTAGGAAAGTTTGTTGAATTTTTTGGACCGGCTCTTGATAATTTAAACTTAGCCGATAGGGCTACCATATCTAACATGGCTCCTGAGTATGGCGCTACAATGGGATTTTTTCCCATAGATAATGAAACTTTAAGTTATCTTCGGTTAACCGGACGTTCTGAAAAATTAATCGATTTAATAGAAAAATTCGCGAAAGCCCAAACACTTTTTAGAGATGACAAGTTAAATATAAAATATGATAAGATAGTAGAACTTGATATTTCTACTATTGAGCCCAGCCTTGCCGGGCACAAGAGACCTCAAGATAGGGTTCCTTTAAGAAAAAGCAAAGCTTATTTTTATAGTGCCGTAAAAAATGATTTTATTAAAGACTATCAATTAGCAAATTCCATTGATCCCGCATACATAAAAAACCTTGAAGCAGAAACTCCTTTGAGTATAAAACAAAGCGAAAAAATAAATTTATATAAATCGTATGAAAAAACTTTTTTTATGAATAACAAAGAATACAAAATTAATCATGGTTCCATTGTAATTGCCGCTATTACCAGCTGTACAAATACGTCTAACCCTTCTGTTTTAATAGCTGCCGGCATTCTGGCCAAAAAAGCGGTAGAAAGAAATTTGCAGGTTTCACCTTTGGTAAAAACAAGTTTTGCCCCGGGTTCAAGAGCTGTTTCAAGTTATCTTGAAGAATCTGGTCTGCTTAAAAATTTAGAAACATTAGGATTCAATATAGTAGGCTACGGATGCACTACCTGTATTGGTAACAGCGGTCCTTTAAACGAAGAGATATCAAAAACAATTCATGAAAACAATTTAACGGTCTGTTCCGTTTTATCGGGCAACAGAAATTTTGAAGGTCGAATACATCCAGACGTAAAAGCAAATTATTTAGCTTCGCCCCCTCTTGTTTTAGCTTACGCTTTAGCGGGCACCATGGATATTGACTTTGACACCGAGCCAATTGGCTTTGACAAAGACACGAAACCCGTGTATTTAAAAGAGCTTTGGCCTTCTTATGAAGAAATTAATGATTATGCGAAAAAATTTGTTAAAAAAGAAATATTCATAAAACAATATGATAATATATTTATCAGTAATGAAAAATGGAACCAAACTGAATCAAAAGGCGGCAACACCTATAACTGGAGCACTAAAAGTACGTATATTCGAAAACCAGATTTTTTTGAAAATCTTTCTGAAAATCCCCAAAAAATTGAATTGATTAATAACGCGCGAATTTTAGCCGTTTTTGGCGATTCAGTTACAACAGATCATATATCCCCTGCTGGTTCTATAAAAAAAGAATCACCAGCGGGAAAATGGCTTCTTGAAAATGGTATTGAACAAAAAGATTTTAATACATACGGTTCAAGACGGGGCAATCATGAAGTAATGACACGCGGTACTTTTGCTAATATAAGAATAAAAAACAAAATGCTTGGCGGCAAAGAAGGCGGATTTACAATTCATTATCCTTCTGAAAAAGAAACATCTATTTTTGATGCGGCGATGTTATATAAAGAAAAAAATATACCGCTTGTGATATTTGCCGGCAAAGAATACGGCACGGGAAGTTCGCGAGATTGGGCCGCTAAAGGAACTTTTCTGCTGGGAGTAAAAGCAGTTATTGCCGAAAGTTTTGAAAGAATTCACCGCAGTAACTTAGCGGGCATGGGTATTTTACCACTTCAGTTTGAAAACGGCTATTCTGTGAAAGCTCTTAATATTAAAGGAAACGAAAATATTTCTATATTAAATTTAGATGAAAATTTATCTGCCGGTAAAATTATTAAAATAAAAATTCAATCAAATGAAATAGAAAAAGAATTCAAAGCGAAAATTAGGCTTGATACACCGGTTGAAATTGAATATTATAAAAATGGAGGAATTCTTCATACAGTGTTAAGAAAAATTTAATATTATAATTTATTTAAGCATTTTTTTATTGACGGCCTTTTACAAGAATATATTATAAATAAAATTTTGTTTTTTTGTTAAAAAGTATTATATTAAAACGTATATTATAATATGATCATACGCAATATTAAGGAGTATAAATGTCAGAGGTTATTAAAGAAGAGAATCTGCAACAGTTAAGAGAATTATCAGGGGGTACTGACGACTTATTAATTGAACTGGTTGAAAAATTTATTACAAATTCAAAACAATATCTCGCTAACGCAGAAGAAGGATACAAAAATTCAGATTGGGATAAAATAAGATTTGCGGTACATACTATGAAAGGCTCGGCTCTTTCTTTAGGGTTAACACCTCTTGGCGAATTTATGACCGAACTTAATAAACAGGCTAAAGAAAATAAATTTGATAATTTTGAATCTGCTTTTGCAGAAATTCATGAAATGATTGCTGCAATTGAAAAATATTACGAAACTATAAAAAAATAGAAAAACTATTTTATATTTTTTATATAAATTAAAAATATATTTCTTTCTTTATGGCCGCATCTGTGACTAAAAAATTCAGATGAATTAAAAGTATCTATATCATTCCATATTATAGAATCTTTAGATATTTTAATTTCTAAAAACTGGTTAATTAATATTTTCTTTAGGTTTAATAATTTTTTATTCTTTTTATGAGAATCTTTTGAAAAATTACTGTCAAATTTAGAATAAGTGTCTTTTTCTACTTCATAAGAATTTTCTGCTATAAAAGGACCTACAAAGAAACATAGTTTTTTTATTTGTTTTTCTTCATACTTTTCTTTTAATTTTTGAATGACCACGGTTAGAATATTTTGATGAAGCCCCCGCCAACCCGCGTGAATGGCCCCGCATAGAGAAAAATCAGGATGCCAAAAAAGAATAGGAATACAATCTGCCGTTCTTACAATAACAGGCAGGCTTTCAGTTTCAGTATAGGCGAAATCAGCTTCGCCCCAAAAAACATTTGACATTTCTTTTTTGGGCAGTAAAAAACCGTTTGTACCGTGAACTTGTTTTAAAAATCGCATATTGCTATTTTTATATTCATCTTTTATAAAATGAACATCTGTTTCTTCTAAAGGTACAGTAATCTTTTTTTCTAAAACTGTATTTGACCTGCCCCATACATCAAGATTATAACTTACTGAATTGTAATTATATATATAACTATTCTTTTTTTCAAGATGATAATTCATTATTTAATTTATAATTTTAATATTAGCCGCTTCGGTTCCTTTTTCTCCCTGAATATATTGAAATTTAACTTCTGAGCCTTTTGTAATTTTATCACGAGAAGTAAGAATAGAGCTAACATGAAAAAAAAGTTCTTCTTTGGCTGCTAAAGATTTTATAAATCCGAAACCTTTTTTATTATTAAAGTCAATAACTAAACCTTTATGAAATTCTCCTCTTGAAGATATATGAGGGAAAATTTTCGATAAAAGTTTTTCTTTATCATGTTTCATATTTACTTTTTCTTTTATTTCAAGAAGAAAATATTTAAACTCATTTAATTTTTTTTGAAACTCTTCTAAATTTAAACTATTATACAAACGACCGTTCCAGTTTTGAATATGAACAATATTTCGAATATTCAGACGAAAGTTCTGGTATTTTTTTTCAAGTTCAGTATCAATAATATCTAAACTGCCTAATATTTCTATATTTTTTCGAAAACTGTTCCTGTGAATTTGATCTAAAGCGTTAGTGTATTCGGGTAAAACTTCGCCCAAAGAGCGGTCTTTTTTATCAGAAATAATTAAAGGATCTGCTATTATAGAAGCAGCTAATGCTTCGGCTGCAATACCCATAGAAACTAAAAGCTGATAAAAATACGCGTTTTCAAGTGAAAAAACCGGCCTAAAAACCTTATAAAGCCAAATTTGATAATCAATCAGCTGTAAAAGATAGCATATATTTGATTTATAAACAGAGTCTTTTAAATAATGAAAATATTCATCCCTATAAAAATGAACCCGCTTAATAACATCTTTGGGAATTTTAAGATGAAACTGTTCAGAAAAATTATTTGAATAGATATCAAGAGCTTTATTGATTTGTTGAATTATATTATCTGCGGTTTCTTTTTTTTCACGCATTATTTTACAACTTTATCTTCTTTTATTCTCTGCGGCAAATAGAACCTTTATGAGTACTTTTAACATAAACTTCAGCAGGCTTAAATTCATCCCGAATTTTTATAAATATTTCAGTTTTATCTTTAGCAAATAATTTTTCAATAGAAGCCATGCCAATACCTTTATTTAATAAAAAAGAAAAGGCCCCGCTGGTAACTTTACCTATTAAATTTTTATTTTTATCATAAACTTCATAACCGGCTCTTGGTATGCCGTCATTTTTCATGATAAATCCCTTTACAGTGTTTTTCGCCGATATTTTTCTTTTTTCAAGTGACTGTCTGCCAAGAAAATCTTTTTCTTTATCAACAATCCATCCGATGCCGCCTTCAAAAGGCGTCCACTCTTCTTTTAAATCATTGCCATAGAGAGGATAATACATTTCAAGACGAAGCAAATCTCTGGCCCCCAGGCCCGATGGAGTTACCTCTTCATTTATTAAATATTCCCAAATTTTTTGACCTAAGCCTACAGGCAGTAAAATCTCATAACCATCTTCACCAGTGTAGCCTGTTCTTGAAATAATGGCATCAAAATTTTTTTCATCAATTTGAAGAAAATCACATTCATAATAAAATATTTCAGGTAAATTTATATTTTCTTTTTTTAAGGCATTTTTTAAAGCTTTGTGACTCTCTGGCCCCTGCAGAGCAAGCAGAACAAAATTTTCAGGCAGATAAATATTTATATCTAAATTATTTTTATTTTTTACAGAATTTAAGAAATTAAATGCCTTTTCTTTATTAGAAGCGTTTACAATAACAAGATATTTTTTTTCTTCTAAATAAAAAATAGTAATATCATCAACAATACCGCCATCTTCATTAATAAAAGCATTATACTGTACCTGATTTTTTTTTAGAGCCGCGACTTTTCTGCAGGTAACCATTTCTAAAAATGAAAGCACCTCTTCATGAGATTTATCTGACTCAATAAAAAAAGGCGCCATATGAGAAATATCAAAAATACCACACTTATTTCTTACCGCAAAATATTCATCTTTAATAGACTTGTAAAAGACCGGCATTTTGTACCCGGCAAAGTCTATCATTTTCGCGTTTAATTTTTGATGATATTCAAAAAGGCTGGTTCTTAAAATCATACAGCTTCATTATTTTTAATTTCTTTCTTTTTTATATCTTCATCATATAAATCATGCTTTTCCCATAAAATATATCTGCCGGTAAAATAATACCACAGCAATGGAAAAAGACCTATTAAAAAAGAATAATCTGTTGCCCATGAAAAATAAAAAACCCAAAAACATGGTATTATGCTAAAAACAAAAAGTGATACAAGCCAGCGTTTTAAAACTTTTTCTGTATCTTCTTCAAAATTTTCAAGAGCAAAAATTTTTGCAAGACCCCTAAGTTTTAAATTATTTTTTGTTTTTACTTTAAGAAAAGGGATAGTTTCATAATAAAACCACACACCAAGAACAATGGTTAGTATAAGTATAAGGCTGAAAATAAAATACGACATAAAAGCCAAACTTCTATTTAAAGTGAATATGTCATGCTTTTTAAAATAGGGTATAAGCTATATGGTGAATTGCATTGACGGGTGGTTTATCTTCTCATTTATTGAAACAGATGCGAAAAATTTTATTTTTAATTATTATGATAGGCTTTGCTTATCAAAAATTAAACGCCCTTACCGGTGAAATTTTACAGCCTCAGCAATTAATTGAATCACCCAATCTTCCTTACGATTCTATAAGTACATCTGATGATATCACCAGTCTGTATTTTAACCCGGCGGGTATTGGCATACATCCCCTGCAAATTGGATACTTTTACGGTCATAACGAGAAAGAACTTTTAAAAGATCATGTTGTGTTTATGAACTTATTCGGTCTTGCTTTTTCAACCCAAATGAGATTTGCTGACGAAGGTTATTACGCATACAGATATACCGCGGGTACAGGCCTTGGTTCTGATAGTATTTTTAGTATTGGAACTTCATACAGCTGGTTTAATTCTAATGTTGCCTTGCTTGATAATTACGGTCAATGGGATATTGGTTTGATTATAAGACCCTTTAGTTTTTTATCAGTGGGAACCGTTTTTCGATCTTTAAATTCAAAAAGAGATGAAGAAAATTTTTTAAAATCACGATATGAATTAGGAATTGGAATTAGACCTATTCCTAATTATGATAAATTGACTATTTCTGTCGATTCTACTTTACACAAGGGCCAGCCCTTAAAAACAATGCTGCCTAGATACGCGGTTGAAATTTCTTCTTCAGCTGGTGCCGCTTTATACGGCGGATGGGATAATTACAGCAATTTTTTTCTTGGTTTAAAATTCGCACAGGATATAAGCCAGATTTCTTTTCAAGGTACCTATAGAAAAGAAGAGGGAAATTTTTACAGCGGCGGTATTTTAATAGGTAAAGAACGTTTTGAAACAAAGTACGAGGCAATTCGCGGATATCTTGAAATTTCTTTGGAAACTCCTTTTAGAGAAGAAAAGAAAAGCAGCTTTTTATTTTTAGGAGAAAACATAACATTTTTTGAAATCTTAAAAGCAATTAAAACAGCAATAAACGATCCGCAAATTAATGGAATTCTTATTACAGGAAGAATTTTTAACGGTGGATGGGGGCAAGCAGAAGAACTTAGAAATGCTATAAGTAACTTTAAGAAAAAATCAGGTAAAGCAGTCATTGCTTATTTAGAGTCAGCCGGTAATAAAGAATATTACATTGCCAGCGCGGCTGATTCTATTGTTATGCCGCCTGTATCTACATTAGATATTGTGGGACTAAAAGCAGAGCTTATTTTCATAAAGGACCTTTTTAATAAAGTTGGTCTTCAGGCAGATTTTGTTCATATTGGCGATTATAAATCTGCCCCTGAATTGTATGAAAATTCATCGCCCAGCAAATATAATGAAGAACAAACAATAAATTTACTGAACAAATTAAATAATGAAATAAAAACATCTATACTTTCAGATAGAAAAAAAATAAATAAAGACGCTTTAGAAAATATAATGAACACCGGAATCTTACCTTCCTATAAAGCTAAAGAATTAGGCTTAATTGATGATGTTGCTTATTTTTCAAATCTTACTGAAAAATTAACCGGTAGTAAATATGGCAAATATAAATGGAAAATTCCTATTAAAAATTATATAAATGTAAATTTCTATAATGACAAATGGGGCCCTCAAGATATTTTAGCCATCTTGGTAATAGAAGGTGATATTATACAGGGTAAATCACGCGAAGAAGGCATTCTTTCTTCAGCTTCTGCCGGTTCTGATACAATTTCTGAAATACTGGATAATTTAAGAAATTCATACGCAGTTAAAGCGGTAGTTATTCGAATAAACTCTCCCGGCGGTTCCGGTGCAGCGTCTGATATTATATGGGAAAAAATAAATTTACTAAAAGAAGAAAAACCTGTGATAATTTCTTTTTCAAACGTGGCGGCCTCTGGCGGATATTATATAGCCGCGGGAGGCAGTAAAATTATTTCTAACAAAACATCAATAACAGGTTCTATAGGTGTATACGGCGGAAAAATAAGTTTAAAGGGTCTTTATAAAATGTTAGGCGTAAATAAATATATTTATAAAACAAATAAAAACGCCGCAATTTTTTCAGAAACTGATACCTTTACCAAAGCAGAAAAAGAACTTTTATATGAAAATTTATATGAATTTTATGAACTTTTTCTCAAGCGGGTACAAGCAAACAGAAAAAATTTAACTATTGAAAAAATTGAACAAAACGCGAGAGGTAGAGTTTTCACGGGAGAAGAAGCTCTCGAAAGAGGCATGATAGATAAAACAGGCGGATTAATGATGGCTGTAGAAATGGCCAGAATAAAAGCCGGTTTAAACGAAGATAATGTAAAAATAGCCTTTTATCCACATGAAAGTGCCAAAATTTTAAGCCTTAGTGATTATAACTCACACATTATACCCGCGGCAATAAAAGAAACTATGCGGCTTTGGCAAAGAACTGAAGAAATTGAAGATGAGAAAATATTTTTTATGTTGCCTTATAATATTAACATTGAATAACTTTTTTATTAGAAAACAAAAACAACATCATGAAAATAGGCTTTGACGCGAAACGGTTTTTTTTTAATGAAACGGGCCTTGGCAATTACAGTAGAAATCTTATAAGAGGTCTTATTGAAAACTATTCCCGGCATAAATATTATTTATATTCACCGGTCATAAAAACAGAAAACTCTCAAAAAAGAAAAAAAGAATTTGAAAATAAAACTACTATTGTTGAACCAAAAACAATTTTTAATAAAACATTTTCATCTTTTTGGAGAAGTTTTTTTATAAAAAAGGATATACGCATAAATAATCTCGATATTTATCACGGACTTTCCCATGAACTGCCTTTTTCAATAAAAAATACAAATGTAAAAAGAATTGTAACCATTCATGATGTAATTTTTAAAAAGTATCCTTCTTTTTATGGGTTTATTGATAGAAAAGTTTACGACTTAAAATGGAAATTTGCTTGTAAAAATTCTGATATTATTATTGCCATAAGCGAAAGTACAAAAAAAGATATTCTAAAGTACTATTCAGTACCAGAGAAAAAAATAGAAGTTGTATACCAAAGCGCCGATCCTATTTTTTATAAGAAAAATACAAGTGCGGTTTTAAAATCTATTTCTCAAAAGTATTCATTACCAAAAAAGTTTATAATTTATGTGGGTTCTTTAAATGAAAGAAAAAATATATTAAACGCTCTAAAAGCAATAGCCCTTATAAAAAATGAAAAAATTCCCCTTGTTTTAGTAGGCAGGGGTAAGAAATACAAAGAAATACTGGTAAAAGAAATAGAAAAACTAAATATTGAAAATCTTGTACTTTTTTTTCAAAACGTACCTACTGAAGATTTACCCTCTTTTTACCAGCTGGCCTCTATGTCAATTTACCCTTCAATTTATGAGGGTTTTGGTATACCGGTTATTGAATCATTGGCGTGTAAAACGCCTGTTATTTTGTCAAAGGTGTCAAGTCTTCAAGAAGCGGCAGGCCCCGGAGGCTGCTACTGTGACGTAGAAAATCCGGCTAAAATTGCCGATGCTATACTAAAATTAAATAAGAGCGGCGCATATAGAAATAATTTAATCGAGAAAGGATTCCGCTATGTACAAAAATTTACCCGAAAAAACTCAGCCAAAAGCTTAATGAAAGTTTATGACAAGTGTATGAAGTTGTAGGTTGTTTATTTTTAAAAGCGGCTAAAGCCGCTTTCAAAAATAAACAATTAACTATGAGACTTAAAGTACTCTTTTGATTTTTCTACGTCGGCCTTCATGGCATCGCCGCCTGGTGTCCAGTTAGCCGGGCAAACCTCTCCCGGATGAGATTCTGAAAATTGATCGGCCTGTAAAAGACGCAGTACTTCGTTTACGTTTCTTCCCACGTTATTGTTATTTACCATCGCAACTTTTAGTACGCCTTTATCGTCAATAATAAAAACCCCACGAAGAGAAATTCCCGCGGTTTCAATAAGAACATTATAACTTCTGGCTATATCTTTGGTTAAATCAGAAACAAGAGGAAAGTTAATATCACCCAAACCGCCTTCTGCTCTGGGAATATCTTTCCACGCTAAATGACTAAATTTACTGTCTACACTAACACCTAATATTTGCGCGTTGTTTTTTTCAAATTCACCCGCCATATCAGAAAATGCCGTAATTTCTGTGGGACACACAAAGGTAAAATCAAGAGGATAAAAGAAAAGAACCACATATTTACCCTTATAATCAGAAAGATTTATTTTTTGAAATTTTTTCCCAATTACGGCGTCTGCCGAAAAACCGGGAGCTTTTTGTCCTACTTGTAACATTGTTTATCTCCTTTTTAAAATAAAAATCTATATTGATCTACATCAATATTTTATAGCAATGTATAAAAAGCAAGATGTACCGTCTATTTTTTTATACATTGCCTTTTGGTTATTTTTTGACAGGATTAACAGGATTTTTGAATTTGTAAAAAATATATCGTTATTAAAAACAAAGAAAGCCTCAAGCAGAAAAAATCTTTGAACAGCAATAACCAAATCAGAAGGTACTGAGGTTGATTGTGTAATCGGCTCCCGCAGAAGTATGCCATCCGCCAATCATGAAAAAAAGACCGGTACCCTGAGCTTGTATATCACATTCTTCATCATAAACACCGCCAGCTGTTGAAACACATACTATTGTATTTATGCCTGTAAGAGTACTTACAATAGTACCGGCTGTAGTATAAACAATTAAGTCGACATTATCTGTCATACCGGTTATAGAAATTTTATAAATGTTCCCATCTACAAGACCGGTTATTTCATAATTATTAACCGTGGTATCTACAAAGTCTGCGTAAGAAAAGCCTTCTGAATACGGCAGCTGAACCGTTGTAATTTCTGCGGCGTCAAGAGTAAAAGGCATAGTAAATTCTGTTGCTACGGCAATATATACACTTGCACCTGCTGGTTTTACAACACATGAAATACCGTCGATTTTAGCTGTAAGACCGCAGACCATATTTTTTAAACCAACGTCATTATAAATAGCTAAAGCTGTGTCATCAGTAACACCATAAAGATTTATTTTATATTCAAGACCCGCAGTTAAACCCGAAAGTTCATAATATTTAAAGTTTTTTTCGGCTGTGTCTGAAAAAGGCAAATCAGTATTATAAACCAACTGAGTGAATGTAACAGGCTGGATATTTAAAGTAAAACTTGTTTCGGTCGAATTGCCTTCGGCTAATATTTGAATATAAATTGTACCATCAGCTGGTTTCGCTGTGCATATTTCATCTTCCATACCAAAATTTATAGATAAACACAACAATGATTCTATGAGGTTTAAATTTGTGGTTTCAAGTACAACCATATTTACGTCAGCCGTTAGACCTGTAAGAGAAACAGTATATGCTTTTGAAGAATCAAGACCGTTTACTTCAATTATAGAAAAAGGAGCCTCTACTGTACCCGAGTAAGGTAAATCGCCTGCTGTTACAGATTGAATTTCATAAGGTTCAATACTTAAAATAAAAGCTGACCCCCTATCGGCTAAAAATCCTCCAACTTCTATAGAAATTACAGTTCCCATAGGATTTATAATTGTTATCTCATCTTGAATATCTTTTTCGTTAGTATATTCAAGCATATCACGACTAGAAAAGCTTTGACCTTCATAAATGGTAATACCCAAATCATCTGTTAAATTTGTAAGCGAGATTTTATAAAAAGTTCCCGCTGTAAGGCCGTTAATTTGATAATAACTGCCTTTTCCTGCGGCTACCTGCCCCTCATAAGGCAAATCGATATTATAATTTAGTATTACAGGTTCAGCCGAACTGCCCTCTTTTTCATAAGTAATAAATTCTTCAATATCTTCTTCAGGCTCATCTTTACAGTTTTGCACTGAAAAAATTGTAAGCATTAAAAAAATCAAAAACTTATGATATAATATTTTTCTTTTCATAAATCCTCTTTTTTTAGTATATGTCGCTTCGATACAATTTGTATGCTGGTCATTACAGCAACAGGCGGTTTAATCAAAATTACCTTTTTTTATTTTTACATTGTTGCGCAGCGTACAAATCACTCAGCGGCCATATTGCCTTAAATTATAAATTTCACGGCAAACGCGGCGTAAAAATTATTAAAGTTCACGTCAACCGGCTTGCCGTCTTTTGAAAATACCGTGCCCTTAGGTATAGCCTCGCTGCCTTCAACTACTTTAAAATTATCGCTTCTTAAATATTGAAAACCCAGATCAACGCCTATACCCAGCCAACTAAATATTTTATAGCCAAGATTGACCTCGGTGAAGAAAGTAAACGGGTTGGCTTGATATGTAATATTTGTTGCTCGCATTTCACCCCAAAATGACTTCAAATTATTTAACATAATTACATCACCGCCACCAACTATACTATAATCCACGTACATTTCAATTGGAATACCCATACCTATTGTATAATTTACATAATATTTTTTGCTTGGCATAAACTTATAAATTAAAGTAAAGTACGGTATAGTATAATTTGTATAACAGGATATTGAAATATCCACCTTCTGCCATTGGTTTTGTTCTATAATTAAATTAGTATCTTCTGAACAATTCGGCTCACCATGGTTTATATTGAGGCCTAAACCCAGATAATTAAAAACATCATACGAAATTTGACCTGACACAGCGTTTGAACTTTTTAAACCTTTACCTTCTTTGTTAAAATATTTTTTTTCAGTTGGATATTGTAAATAAATATAGTCAATAATATGATTATCTGCCATAGCATTCTCCAATTCTGCAGAATTATAGTATCTGTATGAAAGATTTCCCTTTATTTCTATATTATTTAGGCTATATAGATTTTGGTGGACAAATAAGTACATTACTGTAATCAAATATACTTTTTTCATAAAATACGTTAATTCTTTATAATTTAATGTGTCAATCTAAATACAGTATTATTGTTCTTCTATAGTTACACTACCATCCTCATTTTGTGTTACAATTTTACCCGGTAAATGGTATGAAAAATGTAAATATAGCCTCGCTTTTTTAAGGTCATCTGGTTCATGTAAGCTACTTAGATAAATTCTGGTACCATTTTTATAAATACTATATCTTAATCTGTCATCAGTAACGTAATCTTCTTCAACCCAAATTGAAAGTCTTATTGTATCACCTTCTTTAGCATTAAAAGCATAATTACTTTCAACTTTTTTCCATGACTCGCCCTCATCTAATAATTTAAATTCAGCTTTTAATGTTTGATCAGTAGTTATTGTTATATTTTTATTAAAAGTGGTTGAAGAAGTATATTTATCTTGTTCTGACGCCTCTACATAATCTGCCGTTGTAGTTATACCATCATTATCAATGGGGCAATTATAACCAACTAACCAACCGCGTTCTTGAGCGAACCAGCAAAAGAACGTAGCAATAGCTCTTATAGAATATGTATACTGAAAATCGGCAATTTTTTCTAAGTCACCGTCATCATTATTATCACCCGAATCATTATCATCTAATTCTAATTTACCCACAGGATGATCAGGCATACCACCAAAACTTAACCAATGTCTTCTATCACTGCTATCGCCGCTGGCATCGTCGCTGGCAAACCAGTCGCCCCTTTGCGCCGAAGAGTACATTAAATAATATAAAGGGAATAAATCTTCATCAATATCATCAGGTTTAAAAGTAACAGCACCTGCTATTGTCTGATGGGCCAAAACGGGCAAAAAACCATCGGTTACATTTAGATAGGGTTCATTTATAAGATTTGGCGGGCAATCACCAATACATGCAGAACCATGAGTATCAGTCTCTACTCGCCACCAATAATAATAATTATATATTCCAAGTGAAGTCTCGTCTACAGCATAAAGTTGAACTGGTAGTTCGAGTATCCAATCTTCATACGAATCATCACCTACGGCGATTTCTGAGGCTAATGATACTTCACTGCCATGATCATCAAGATGAATATGTGAAGGTACTGTAGAATCAGCCATGTAATGAGTAATAATACCAAGTTTATGAGCTACATTATCTCTTGATTCTACATTAGTCACATCTGCAGTAAATATATTTTGCAAATTCTTATTTCTTGTTTTTTCGCATGGATCATTTTCATTATAACCTAATACAGCAATAGCTGTTTGATATACGTTGGGTACATAATCACAATCAGGAAAACCCCAGCCTTTTATAATTTTTGGCCATTTATCCTCGATATCCCCGACAGTACCGCCAATATTTTTTGGATTATAACCAGATGCTGGATTATTATCGCCTGCGTCAACATTCCAAAAATGAGTATAACCACCTAAAAGATATCTATTTGATGGTAAATATTGTTGAATATCATCTGGAACCGCTGAACCTTCTATTATTAAAGTTCTCACTTCTTCGTTCATAAAAAAACTTAAACCCTCTGCTGTTAAGTATGATGATAAACTATCAATTATTTTCAATGCTTCTTTTGTAATAACCGGATGTACCTCTTGAGGATAATAAGCTCTTACTATTAATTCATCACCTTCAGGCACGTTAAAATCAGTTATATAATAATTATCTTGAGTAAACAACTCTCCCGCTACATCTGATACAGTAACCAATAAATGAATCTTTTTGCCGCTGTCAGAAACAGGTAAATTTATAGTAACATAAGCATAATCTTTCATGCCCGGTTTTATGTTTGACATTGTTATTTCTGACCCGCCAAGTAAAACCATATCTTCACCTAAAGGAGATTCAAATCTTATCTTAAAACTGCCGCTGTTTATAGCACCGTCGTTTATAAGAGGCGCCGTTATTTTAATTGTTTCTTCATTAGTTTCGTGATCTCTTTTTACCATAACCGCGGCAGGTTTGCCAATTCTAATATCAGGCGCGGCTATTTGATGCACTTTAGCGCCGGTAATTATCTTGTTATTTGATATTTGATCATCAGCGTTTATTAATTCAACAGTAAAACTTAATATTTTATCATCGCTAGCTGTTACTGGATTATAATTAAAGGTATAAATCTGGTTTTCATTTATAGCTAAATTTACAGTGGCAGAACCTATAACTACCGTGCTGTTTGTTTGTATTTCTTTGATTATAAGTTCGTTGCTTGCAGCAACAGTACCCATATTCTGAATAGAGACTTGAAAATTATTATTTTGATTGGCAAGGGCTACATTATTTTCAAATCTTGCGTAACTTATACCCAAATCATTTACAATAACTGGCGTTAACTCGTTTAACGATCTGGCGGCGTTAATTCTACCCGTGCCGTAACCATCATGAATTTGAGCCGATGTTACATCGGTATTGTTTATTATTATATTTGCTATTTCATCATGCGTTAAAGATGAATCCTCAGATAGAAGAAGTGACGCAAGGCCAGCTACAAAAGGCGCGGCCATTGACGAACCGCTGGCGTTCTTTGCACCGCCATCTCTATTAAGAGATACTATATTAATACCCGGCGCCAAAACATCCACATAATTACCAAAATTAGAATTTTGATCAATTTCATCGTTTTCGTCTGTAGCGCCAACCCCAAGAACACCATATTCTACCGCTGGATAAACGCTTAAATTTGTGCCATCGTTACCAGCTGCCGCTACAATTAAAACGCCGTTATCCCTCGCGTATTTTACGGCCTCTTGAATAGTATTTGAATAAGCGTAACCGCCTGCCGAAATATTGATAATTTTCGCGCCGTTATCTACGGCAAACCTAATACCATGCGCCATAATATGATAATTGCCCATACCGTCATTATCTAATATTTTTACGGGTATTATTTTAGAATGCCAGTTTATACCGGCAATACCGGTATCGTTATTCGTATTCGCACCTATTATACCGGCAACCATGGTACCATGATCATTATCATCGTTAACATCGCTGCTATTATCAATATAATTATAACCCGAAAGAAGCCTACCAGAAAACTCAGTAAGAGAAGTATTAATACCGGTATCAAGAACCGCTATGTTTAAGCCTGAAGAACCTTTTTCTACGTCCCACGCATAAGGCATTTGTATTTTTTCTAACCCCCATTGAGATGATATCAAAGAATCGTTAACGTTTGTAATAAATGCGCGGGATATATAATTTGGCTCTACGAACAAAACCCTTTCGTCACTTGCTATTTCAAGTAAAATTTCGTTATATGGCAAAGCTGAGCTTACCCTTACAAGTCTTGTTTCAATACTGGGTACAACATCAAGCTGTGTTAAATTATGATCAGCCATAAAAGCGGCCAATTCGGCCTCGCTTAAAGGTTTTAATTTTAACAAGGCTTCATTTTCAACCATTTCAAAATAACGTTTATCAACTTCGTCAATTCTTTCTACATGTACCACAGGTTTTAACATCCAGCCTTCGCCTTTATTATAATGAATACTTTCTTTCGCGTCAAAATCTAATACTATCTGAAGCTGTTCGCCAAGTACGGCTTCAAAAGGACCATCTATTTTTATTTTAATACCCGTCTGCTCACCCGAAGGCGCTTTTAATAAAAATTTTTCGCCTTCTTCATTTTCAATATAGTTTTCAAGAGAAAGTATCAATCTAAGCTCTTTATAAGAGCCAACAGGAACATTATTTTCTGCTATCACAACAGAGGTATCAAATTGAAGAGCTAACAAATCATAAATCGCGCTGCCTGAAAATAATATTTCTTTTGAATCGTTTTCAAGAATAAGTTGCACTTCTTTTATGTTTATCCATACATGTTTAATTTCTTCACCTGCTAAGGGAAAATCATGCATTAACACTTTTACAAAGGGCAGACTTTTTTCGTCTGTGGATGGATGTAAGTTCGCCACACCCGGTTTACTATTGTAATTACTACCGCTGTCTGAACAGTTATAAATTAATAATACAACAAATAGTGTTATTAATTTATAAAGTAAACTTGTTGACTTGTTGACTTGTTGACTTGTTGACTTGTTGACTTGTTGACTTGTTGACTTGTTGACTTGTTGACTTGTTGACTTGTTGACTTGTTGACTTGTTGACTTGTTGACTTGTTGACTTGTT
>JAOUOS010000022.1 GCA_029880285.1 Spirochaetia bacterium | reverse complement strand
ACTTGTTGACTTGTTGACTTGTTGACTTGTTGACTTGTTGACTTGTTGACTTGTTGACTTGTTGACTTGTTGACTTGTTGACTTGTTGACTTGTTGACTTGTTGACTTGTTGACTTGTTGACTTGTTTTCATGAGAACCTCCGATATATCTCTATAATATTCTGAATCCATTTGCAAAATGCCATTTGTTTTGTCAACTTTTATAGAATCATATCTCTCTTTTTTAAGCACTTGTTATTAACATAAGTTATTTTTTGTGCAGGCGCGGCTATTTTTGAAATACGTTTTGAAAATAGTGTTGTATATTCTCTTGAAAATAAAGTTCTGAAGAAAACAAATAAATTTTAAATAATAAGAACAATTGACGCATAGTAATTACTTCATATTATTATCTGATTTCAAATATTGATAAATTGAGGTTTTTTAATTTTATACAAAATAATGCCGATATGAAAACCACAGAATATTTTAAATATGTTCGTAAAAGTATTTAACGCTTTTTTTGACAGGTCTTACAAAGGAGATAATTAAATATGAAAGTTAAATATTTTCTCGATACCGATACGGCACTTTGCCGCTAATGATATTGTTGAAACCAAAGAGATTAGTCAAAATGTTTACTTAGATCTGGATAATGCGGGCAATATAGTTAGTATGACAATCGAACACGCTAAATCAAACGCAAATTTAAGCGAATTTTCTTTTCAAGAAATAATTTCAAAATCTGCATGATATTAATTAAAGTATACTTAAGATAATTATTGTGCTTTATAATCTTCGTTTATCTGCGTTGTTTATCAATGTCAGCTGGGGCCTATTTTTTTTACAGATTTTACTTCGAAAACTCATCTTTCAAAATAGCTGATACATCCGAATAAAATTTTTCGTTTATGCTGGCAGATGTAATTTTTTTATCTGCCTCGCCGCCCCAAAGCGCTTTTTCGACCCCTAAAGAAGCAAGGGCCTTTCTTCTTTCATTTAAATGTGACGGTTTTCGAATTTTACCGGTTAAAGAAACTTCGCCAGCAATGGCTCTGTTTACGGGTAAAGCCTTATCGTTATAACTTGAAGCGATGGCAAGAAGAAGAGCTAAATCGCCCCCTGCGTCTTTTAAAGAAGTGCCACCCCTTACTCTTATAAAAATATCGCACTGCGAGAGCTTATAACCCGCGTATTTTTCAAGAATAGCCGATATCAAATGAATGCGCGATATATCTATATTTTCGCCAATGCGCCTGCCGTTAGGAAAGTTAATAGGCGTAACTAAAGCTTGTATTTCAAGAGGCATTACCCGGCTGCCCTCCATTTGAGGGCAAAAAACACTGCCAATACCGCCTATTTCGTTTATATGTAACAGAGAATGACCGGCCGGTATTTCTACAAGGCCGTTTTCATTCATTGAAAATATTGCAATTTCGCCCACGGCGCCAAAGCGATTTTTTACGGCCCTAATAAATCGGTGAGAACCATCATTTTGATTTTCAAAATAAAGAACCACATCTACCGCGTGCTCTAAAAGTTTTGGGCCCGCTATCTGGCCGTCTTTTGTAATATGACCGGTTAAAATAATAACTGTATTTTTCTTCTTAGCGTATTCTAAAAAACTTTGAGCGGCCTCGCGAATTTGCGAAACGGAACCTGTAAATCCGCGGTTGCCCGGCTGGTACACCGTTTGAATAGAATCAATAAAAACAAAATTTGGATTTTCTTTTTCAAGATTTTGAAGAATTGCTTCTATGTCATTCTCCTGCAGAAACTTAAGATTTTCAAATGGGACCTTTAATCTTTCTGCCCTTTCTTTTATTTGGGTTAAACTTTCTTCGCCCGATACATAAAGTATATTTGAAAGTTTTTTAGCTAAACAAAGCAAAAGAGTAGATTTACCTACCCCCGGCTCACCGCCCAGTAAAATAACAGAGCCAGCGGTAAATCCTCCGCCAAGAAGTCTGTTAAATTCACTAAGACCGCAGTTTATTTTTTGTGTTTTCTGTGGTTCTTTATCGTTTAATAAAACCGCTTTAGAAATTGACGCAGATTTATTTAAGGAAGATTTAGCACTAAAACTTTTGGTTTCTTCAAGAGAGTTCCACTGGCGGCACGAGGTACACTGCCCCATCCACTTTAAAAATTCTTCACCGCATTCACCGCATTTAAAAATTGTTTTTTGTTTTTGATTGTTTTGCATTTTAATAAGGATTTTTTTGAATGGCTTCTGATATTTTTTTCTTTTGCGCTAATTTTAAATCTAATTTTAATAAAATATCATCTGCATCGTCATCTTCTGTATTTTCTTTTAAAGCCAGCTCTTTTTTTAACACCAAAATTTCTTTTGAAAGAATATTATTTTTATGCAATGAAACAAGTTTTTCAAGAGTTTTAGATAAATAATCTTTCGGGTTTTCAGCTTTGGCAGTACTTAAATCTTCAAGCATAGGTTCTAGTTCTATTATGAAACCCGAAAGTAAAGAAGATAATTCATTGGGTAAAACCGAAACCGCATTGCCTATTATCTGCCAATCCCATGCTTCGCCTGTTTTTATACGGTCACGAAAAAACGAAAATAATAAAAAATTCTTCTCGTTCTGCCATAATATTTCTTGAATTAATTCTTTTTTTTCCCATAATTCGGGAAATTTTAACAAAATCCCTATTATTTCTTTTTCAATTTTATCGGTTCTTGAATTATTTTTTATAGGTTTATCTTCACTAAGATAAAGATTTTCAGATTTTATATTTTTGGTTTGATTTTTATTAAAAAGATTAAAATCTTTTTTTAAAGACTGGGAATTTATCTCTATCGCCTTTGATGTTTTTTCAATATATTCATCTCTTTGCCAGTTCTCTTTTAATGTCAGTAAAAATTCAAAAAACGTTAATATTGCTTTTTTCTTTTCGTCAAAAATTGAAATATTAAATTTATAAGAAAAAAAATACCATATGATAAAAGAAATCTCTTCTTTCGCGTTATCTAACAGTGACAACAAATCAAATTTATCAAGATTTCTCGATAAATCAAACGGATCGTTTTTCTCGTTTTTTCTTTTTGCTATAAGAACACGAGCATTTAATCCGGTTTGCCGGGCAGTTAAAAGTGCTTTGTATGAAGCTTCAATTCCCGCGTTATCATTATCAAAAAAAATTATGACCTTATCGGTGTAGCGTTTCAAAAGAAAAGCCTGATTTTCTGTAAAAGCAGTACCTAAGGGAGCGACAACATTTTTTATTTCTCTTTCATAAAGACCAATTACATCAAAGTAGCCCTCTACAAGAATAGCCTGCTCTTCGCTTCTAATAAATTCTTTGGCGTAATACAAATTATATAAGTTTTTTTGCTTATGAAAAACTACTGAATCAGGTGAATTTATGTATTTAGCAGCTTTAATATTTTCTGCTATTAATCTGCCGCCAAAACCTATTATTTGCCCATTCACATTTTCAATGGGAAAAATAAGACGCTCACGAAAACGATTATATTTTTCATTATTCTTTTCATTTTTCACCATAATTCCCACTTTTTCTAAAATATCAAGTAAGAATGGTTCTTTATAGTCATTGCTTGAAATTTGTGAAATTTTATTTGTAAAATAGTTATTATCAGAAGGGGCAAAACCAAGCTGAAATTTTTTTACGGCTTCATCTGATATATTTCTTTCTTTAAGATATTGAAAAGCGGCACTGCTATTTAATTCTTTCTGGTATAAATTTTTTACTTTTTCATTAACGTAAAAAAAACCGTCAAATTTATCTTTTTCATAGGCAGCTTTTTCTTTTGTTTTAGTAAGAGCAATTCCCGAATACTCTGAAAGTGTTTTTAACGCTTCAACAAAAGATACTTTCTCATAATCTTGAACAAAGGTAATTAAATTACCGCCCTTGCCGCATCCAAAGCATTTATAAATTCCTTTTTCTGATGAAACTGAAAATGATGGTGTTTTTTCTTTATGAAATGGGCATAGCCCCCAGTAGTTTCTGCCTTTCTTTTTTAAAGCAATATACTTTTGTATATAACTTTCAATGGGTATTGCGTTTAAGAGTTTATCAACATCCCCTGCCATAAAAACACTTCGGGGTCTTATTGTTTGGTGTCAAGATTTTTCTAAGAATCGCCGTATAGAGTTTTTTTACGATCTCTTTTACGAATAGCGGCTTCTTTCGCCCTTCTTTTTATAACACTAGGTTTCTCAAAAAATTCTCTTTTTTTAAGTTCAGTAAGAGTTCCCGCGTTTATAACTTCTCTTTTAAATCTTTTCAAAGCTATTTCTGGCGGTTCATTTTCACGTAAAGTAACACCGTTATTAAAGTATTCGTAAATATCCGTAATTTTTCTTCTTTCTGCCATATATAATTTCCGAAGGTCAAAGAATTTTATTTTTTCATGGCGGCAAGCTTTTTTGTCTTTTGAATATCGTTTTTACTTTTCATCGCATATTTAAAAAAACTTATGGCTTATGAGTGAAGTAAAAAGCGAGTTAAAATACACGAAAGATCATGAATGGATTAAAGCTGAAGGCAATACTATCATAGTAGGTATAACTGATTACGCGCAGGAAAATTTAGGCGATATTGTTTTTGTTGAATTACCATCACGTGAGGCCAAAGTTAATAAAGGTAATTCTCTTTGTACTATAGAATCAGTAAAAGCTGTATCTGATGTTTATGTTCCGGCATCTGGTACGATTATTAAAACAAATGAAGAAATAGAAACTGATCCTGCTATTATTAATAAAGAACCATATACCGGCGGCTGGTTGGCCGTTATAGAGCTATCTGATTCTTCAGAACTTAACAGCCTAATGAGCGCTGATGAATATACTGAATACTTAAAAACTCTTGAAGATTAAATATGTATTTTTTTAACAGCGCCGAAGAAACAAAAGAACTTTTAGATGAAATAAATATTTCAAATATTGATGAACTTTTTAAAAGTATTCCCGCTGATATATTAAAAGAAACCCATAAATCATTAGAGAAGCCGCTTAAAGAATATGAATTACAAGAAGAATTAAAAGAATTATCACGTAATAATTTTCAGGGAAAATCCTTTTTAGGTTATGGTCTTTATAAACATTATATACCTGAAAGCGTAAATCATCTATCGTCTTTACGGCCTTTTGTTACAAGTTATACGCCCTATCAACCTGAGGCCGCGCAGGGTACATTACAGGCTCTTTTTGAATACCAAAGTCTTATGGCAGAGCTCACGTCTATGGATATCGCTAACGCATCTTTATATGACGGGGCCACATCTCTTGTAGAGGCCATGAGAATGGCTGTTAGAATGAATAAATCTGTAGAAAAAAAAATATTTCTTTTATCAGAAGGTATTCATCCGCTTTATTTAAAAGTTGTAGATACTTATTTTTCTAAATCTTACCAAAATGAACTGAATATTGAAATTAAAACAGTCCCTCTTGACAAAAAAACAGGTTCTTCTCAATGGCATTTATATGAAAATGAGAAAAATAAAGTATTAGGTGCCGCGGTTCAAAATCCAAATTATTTTGGCGTTGTTGAAAATAATATTTCTATAATAAAAGAAATCTTTAATGAAGCTCAGTTTTTATACGGTACCAATGAACCCCACGCTCTAACTATTCTAAAATCGCCAAAAGAAAATAGCGCCGACATAGTTTGGGGCGAAGCGCAATCGTTGGGAATACCTGTTTCTATGGGAGGTCCATCGCTTGGTTTTATAGCGGCTAAAAAAGAATATATGCGGCAAATGCCCGGCAGACTTGTGGGTAAAACCTCAGCAGAAACGGCCTACGGCGAAGAAACTTTTGGATTTGTAATAACACTTTCAACCAGAGAGCAGCACATAAGACGTGAAAAAGCAACCAGCAATATATGTTCTAACCAAACATTAATGGCAATTAGAGCGGCTATCTATATGAGCGCTTTAGGATGGAAGGGGATGCAAAATGTAATTATAAAATGTGTTGAAAACACAGAGTTTTTTAAAAATGAAATTTTAAAAAAAAAAGATGTGAAACTGCTTTTTCCTGAGGCGGTATATTTTCATGAAGTCGCCTGGATTCATCCTAACCAAAAAGATATACTAGAAAAAGGATTCGCAAATAATATTGCAGCCGGTGTAGAATGCAGTGTTTTAGAAAATATAAATAATATAAAAACCATTATAACTTATTTTTCAGAGGAACATAAAGAAAAAGACATTTTAAATTTAATTAAAGTTTTATTCTCAAAATAAAAACACTTCATTTTTGAATTTTTTTTTCTTGCTTTTTTGCAAAATATCTATTTTTTGGCCTATGAGCATAAATAGACAATCAAAAAAAATAAAAATAAACAAAGAGGTTTTGTCAAAAAAAACCAGTAAAATATCATATGCTGTCATTTTATTGGGATTTATCTCTTCAATACTTACTAATACGATAAATATTGAAAGCGGTATTTTAGTAGATATTTTTTACGCATTTAAAATACTTGGTATTTTAGGATTCTTTTTTTTAGCATTTGTATTATTAAATTTTATAAACTTTCTAGGTTTTGACCGCCACAAGGTAATGGGTTTGGCTATTGGCCTATCCATTGCTGTAGCTTTTATATTAACTTTTCAATATACAACATTGTTAAACTCAATTGAAGAATTTTCAATAGACGCGAGATTTCGCTTGTCATCTTTTGAAATACAATCAAAAGATGTCTCAAGCGGTGTTATTCTTCAAAATATTAACCCTAAAGCGCACCCGGCTATAAAAATAATTGGTATTGACCAAACTACAGTGAATGAATATCAGGGATATCCTTTCCCTTGGCAGTATTACGTAAACCTGTTAAATTCTCTTAATGGTTCTAACTATAACACCGTTATGTTTGATATTTTTTTTCTTGATGAAATTAAAAATAATTTCGGCTTATTAACATTAATAGAGAATATAAGATATGAAGTCTTAGAAACGCTGTACACAAATAAAAAAAATAAGAGCATATCATTATCTTATAATGATATGCTGTATTCAAGTTCATACTTTAGTGATGTATTAAAAGAAAATCAAAAAGCCATAGTAGATTATCCTTTTGAAACAGGCTTAAGCGATAAAGAATATTTAGAGTCTTCTGAGTATAAATCACGTCTTGAACAATTAAAAAAATTCACCCTATCAAAGATAATACCAACAGATTTTGACAATTCAACAGAATGGGTAAATCATCCAGAACCTCCTTTAGCTGAAATAGGAAACGCTGTTCAGTGCATTGGCTTCGCGAATATTAGAAAACATGACACAGGCGTTAATAGAACCATTCCTTTAGTAATAAAATGGGAAAATCAATACTATCCTTCAATAGACTTATGTATAATAGCAAGATATTACGGTATTGATTATAAAAAAGATATTGAAATTGAAATGGGAAAACATATTAAAATAAAGAATATTCCGAATAAAAAGATAAAAATAGGTCCAACACCAAAAGAAACAGATATAATGTATAGACCCAATAAAGAAAGAGAGATTACCATACCTATTGACGAAGAAGGGTTTATGTTTGTAAATTTTATTGGCGGACCATGGTCTTTTCCCAGCCATTCATTTGTAAATATTGCAGAAGCGGGCGAAGGGGCTTTTGCCGAAGATGATCCATTTTCTAACATGATACTGCTAACGGCCATGTATTATGCTACAGGCGTAGCTAAAGATATTCACGCTGGCCCTTTTGGCGAAATGGCCGGTATAGAACATCATGCTAACGCTATAAACACAATTTTAACGCAAGATTTTATGAATATGGCTTCAAATTGGTTTAATTTTTTTATTTATTTATTTATAGGGTTAGCTATTGGGTACACGGCTCCCCGTTATAACATGAAAAAAGTTATTATTGGGGTTATTGTATTTTTAATTTTATTTATAGCAGAAACTTTTACAGTTTTTAATTTTTTTAATTTTGTACATCATTTTATAGCGCCTATATTAGAAATGTCTGTTGTACTTATTGCTATAACCGCCTATAAAGTTTTAACTGAAGAAGAAAATGTGAAATATATACGCTCGACTTTTTCAAAATTTGTTTCAAAAGATGTGGTTAATGAGTTAATGGCAAATCCTGAATCTTTGAAATTAGGCGGTGAGAAAAAAGAAATAACAGTATTTTTTTCAGATATAAGGGGATTTACCGGTATGTCAGAAGCTTTAACGCCTGAAGATCTGGTACACCTGTTAAATGATTATTTATCGGCGATGACAGAAATTATTTTGGGCTATAAAGGCACAATAGACAAATATATGGGTGACGCAATAATGGCTTTTTGGGGAGCTCCTCTACAGCAAAAAGAGCATGCTTATCTGGCATGTTTAGCTTCTCTTAAGCAAATGCAAGAACTAAAAAAACTGCAAGAAAAATGGGCAGAAAAAAAGCTACCTGTTATTGATATTGGCATAGGTTTAAATACGGGATTTTCTGTTGCGGGTAATATGGGTTCCAGTCACCGTATGGATTATACTGTTATGGGTGATTCTATAAATCTTGGCTCAAGACTTGAAGGTACAAACAAAATGTATGGTACTAATATAATTATATCTGAATATACTTATGAAAAGGTAAAAGATAAGATTATTGCCCGCGAACTTGATAGTATTCGTGTTAAAGGCAAAATAGAACCAGTTACCATTTATGAACTAATTGATATTAAAAATGAAGAAGATTACGCTAACTATATAGCAAAAGAAATATAATTTCTTTATATTGCGTAAATATCAGCTTTTTTTATATCTGTTATATCAACTCGAAAAGTTTCAATACCCCATCTATCTGTACGTACAATATCATTACCTGATAATTTTCTGTTACCGTCAATAGTGACATTCTCTCCGTTTTTAAGAGTAACTTCAATTTGAAGTCCTTTATGTTTCATATAGTGTTTTAATATTTTTTGAAATTTTTTAGCGCTACCCGTAAGATTTTTGTTTTTCATATACTCTCCTATTTTTATGAGACATAATAGTTATCGGTTAATTTATTAAAAAGAAGAGTAATTTTTTAAAATAAATTGACAAAAAAAGTCATCTAAACAGTATTATATACTATAAGGGATAGATGGAGACAATTACAAAAAAAAAGCTTAGTAATTATACAATAATATTTTGTATAATTTATTGGATATTAGAATCAATTATTCATTTATTATTTTTAGAAAATTTAACTTTTACGCAAGCGATACTGCCGAAAGATAATAATGAACTTATAATGAGATTTGAAGTTATAGCCGCAATAACATTTTTTGCGGTTTATTTGTATTTTTCAGGCATAAAAACAAAAGAATTAAATACTTTAATTAAAGATGTAAAAATTAAAGAACGTTTATTTGTAAATTCACTACCCCAGCCAATATTTGAGATTGATAACAAAGGGATTATAAAATATATTAATGAACAAGCATATAAGCAATTTGAATATAATGAGAATGATTTTAAAAATGGCTTATCAGCAGTAGATTTGATTGTGCCTGAAGAACAAAATAAAGTTAGAGAGAATATAAACAAAATACTTTCAGGCGAGATAATTAAAGACAATAACTATACAGGTATTAGCAAAACCGGCAAGCGATTTCCTATTGAAATATATTCTGTGCCTATTACAGAAAATGATAAATCTAAAAGAATTCGCGGAATTGTCTATGATATGTCAAGAATTTATGCCTTAGAAAGTGATTCAAAAAGATTAATGAAAGCTGTAGAAGAAAGTCCGTCTAGTATAGTAATTACAAATACTAAGGGCCATATTGAATATGCAAATAAAAAATTTTTTACTATCACCGGATACACTGCAAAGGAAGTTTTGGGTAAAAATCCCCGAATTTTAAAATCAGGCCAAACAGCTCCCGAAGTGTATCAAAACCTTTGGAATACGATTACAGATAAAAAAGAGTGGCATGGTGAATTTATAAACAAAAAGAAAAATGGTGAAATCTATATTGAAGACGTTAAAATTGCTCCTATTATTAACAGTTACAATAAAATAATAAACTACATAGCGGTAAAAGAAGATATTACGAGTAGAAAAATACTAGAAAATGCGTTAAAAGAAAGTGAAAATAAATACAGATCGCTTTTTGAAGCGACACCGTTAGGAATTGGCATAACTGTTTTAAATGGCAAAGTAGTATCAGCCAATCCTTCTATGCTAAATTTAACAGGATATTCTTTGCAAGAATTAGAGAATTTAAATTTGAAAGATACTTTTGTAGATCAAGATAAGTATTATCAAATACAAAAAGAGATTTTAGAAAAAGGTATTTTAATTAATTCTGAAGTTCAACTAAAGAGAAAAGACAATACTATATATGACGCGTTATTAACAATAAAAAAAATTGAAATAGATGGTCAACCGGCAGCTTTTACAATAAAACAGGATATCACGATAAGAAAAAACGCAGAAAGACAGATTAAAAAATACACTAGAGATCTCGAAAAATCTAATCATTATAAGGAACTTTTTATTGATATAACAAGACATGATTTACTTAACTTAGCAAACGCCATAGAAAATGGAACTGAATTATTTATAAATACTAAAGATGAAAAAGAACAAAATGAAATAAGTCAATTAGTTATAGAAGCTTCTAAGCAGCTTGTAGATTTAGTTAAAAACGCTGCTAAGTTTTCAAGTTTAGAAGATATTAAAGAGGTAGAATTTAAAACTTCAGATTTAAGTACACTAATAAAAAGTGCCATAAATATTAATGAAAAGAAAGCAAAAGAAAAATATGTAAATATAAATTTTAATCAACAAGATAAAGTTATGGCGAAAGTTAATCCTTTAATTACTGATGTTTTTATAAACATAATATCAAACGCTATTAAATACGCACATGAAGGCAAAATAATTGATATTAATATTAATAGTGAAAAAAATGATTATATTGTGTCTATTAAAGATTATGGCAAAGGGATACCCGATAAATATAAAGAAATAATATTTGAAAGGTTTGAAAGGCATATAAAAGACGGAATAGAAGGTACAGGATTAGGTTTAGCCATATGCAAACGAATTGTAGAATTTCATTATGGCAAAATATGGGTAGAAAATAACCCTAAAGGCGGGTCTATATTTAAAGTAAAAATACCTAAAACTCTTTAAAATAAATAATTATAATTTAAAATTAAATTTTGTACGTCTTTTTTCTTTAATTGCCAAAAGAGCTTCGGTAAAGTTTTCATCGAAAAAGTCAGAAAAAGTTTCAAGAGATTCATTATTATTTTCTTTTAGAAATTCAATATTACTCTTACGCAAATTATACTTTGTTTTTTGATAACTTTTATCTGGAAAAGTTAAAACCTTTTTCGCGAATTTTTTTGTTTTTTCGATAGCCTCATCTTTTGAAAAAATATCATCTATTAAACCCGCCGTTAAAGCCTCTGCTGGCTTATAGGCTTCAGCTAAAAGAGCTGTTTTTCTGATATTTATTGAACTGGCAATACTTTCAATTATTCTTAAAAAAGCTTCAGGAATACCCAAACCTATTTTTACTTCTGAAAAATTAAAACGATATGGCCCTTCGACAAAAAACCGAAAATCTGTCATGGCAGCCAATACCGCGCCGCCTGCCATGGTATGTCCGTTTAATAAAGAAATATTTAATTTCTTAAATTCATATACATGAGCTGATAAATCATAAAGCGCTTTAAATATTTTTAATTTTCCCTCTTTATCACTATTTAATAAATATTCAATATCAAGACCGTTACAAAAAAAACCATCAATATTTGAAGTAAGAATAACCGCCCTTATATTGTTCATATCTTCTATTTTTTTATAAGTTAAAGACAGTTCTTCCATCATCTCTATATTTAAAAGGTTTTCAGGATTTCTCGAGAGCCTTATTATCGCAATCTCATCATTTGTTTCAAAATTTATCATAAAAAATATATTATCTAACTACGCCCTCTTCATGAAAAATTGCTGTAATATTTTCTTTTGGCGTTACGTCAAAGCTGTAATTTAAAACCGGTATCTTCGCCGCGATAAGTTTTCCCTGGCACATACGCACCTCATCAGCTGATCTTTCTTCAATAGGTATTTCTGAACCTGATATTAAATTTTCATCAAACGTAGACAATGGTGCCGCAACAAAAAATGGAATTTTATGAGCCTTGGCCAAAACAGATAACGAGTACGTACCAATTTTATTGGCCACGTCATGCCGTCTTGTTATTCTATCTGCGCCTGTAACAATTAAATCAATTAATCCTTTTTGCATTAAAAATCCAGCCATTGAATCTGTAATTAATGTAGCCGGAATTTTTTCTTTTTGAAATTCAAAAGCAGTAAGACGTGCACCCTGCAGATAAGGACGTGTTTCATCACAATAAACATTTTCTACCTTACCTTCATTGTGTAGAAGTCTTATTACTCCCAAAGCAGTACCTATACCACCTGTCGCCAAAGAACCAGCGTTACAGTGAGTTAATATTCTATATTTTTTTTTCTTTATAGTATTTTTTATATAATCGAGGCCTGTTACTGACATATCATAACATCTCTTAGCGTCATCTTCATGAATAGAAAGAGCCTCGTTATACAATTCATTAAGCAAAGATTTGTCTTTTTCTTTCTCTGCATTTTTTTTTGATATATACTTTAGGAAATTTACCGCTTTACTATACATTTTTTCAGTAGCCCAAAAAAGATTAACTGCTGTAGGTCTGCTTTTATCTAAAGTATTTTTTATTTTATTAAGAGAAGCATCGGTTACTTTTTTCCCGTTTTGAACCAAACTATAAACACCTAGGTAAAAGCCATACGCGGCCGCAATGCCTATAGCGGGCGCTCCTCTTACATACATATCTTTAATGGCGGCGGCTGTTTCATTTTCATTTTTACATTCGAGCCAAAATATTTCATGAGGCAAGATTCTTTGATCTAATACATAAAGTTTGTCTTTTTGAATTTTTAAAGGGACAATTTTAGGCTTAATTATATTGTTAATATTTTTCATATATTTTTATCCTTTCTATTATTTTATAATTTTATTATAGTGCCGCCCTAAAAATCTTTACTAAATTAATATTTATTTTTCTAATTTTGGCCTTAAAAGAGGAAATAATATTACATCTTTAATTGAAGAAGCATTTGTAAAAAGCATAACCAGCCTGTCAATACCTATGCCTAGACCTCCCGCGGGGGGCATTCCCACCTTTAGAGCTTCAATATAATCTTCATCCATTTCTATTATTTCATGAGCACCCGCTTCTTTCATCTTAACCTGCTCTAAAAACCGTTTCTCTTGCTCAAAAGGATCATTTAATTCAGAAAAAGCATTACCCATTTCACGGCCTACAATATATGGTTCAAATCTTTCTACAATATGTTTATTATCCGGAATATTTTTAGCTAAAGGCGATACAGCTTTTGGGTAGTGAGTTATAAAAACAGGCTGAATTAAATAGGGCTCTACTTTTTCAGAAAATATTTCATCAACAACTTCCCAAAAAGTATTTAATTTTGATACATCTACGCCAATTTCTTTTGCTTTACTTTTGGCTTCTTCAACTGATGGATTTTCGTCTGCAAGATATGAATTAAAATCTATGCCTGTTTTTTCTTTAATTATACCTAGATATGTTTTCTGCTGCCATGGTTTTTTTAGTGAAATTGTATGCTCGCCATAAACAACTTCATCTTTTCCTGTTATCTTTTGAGCAAGATAAGAAAATAAATCTTCCACTAAGGCCATCATATCTTTATAATCTGCATAAGCCTGATAGACTTCCATCATTGTAAATTCAGGATTATGTTTTGTGCTGATACCTTCATTTCTAAAATTTCGATTTAATTCATATACTTTTTCTACCCCGCCTACTAGAAGTCTTTTTAAAAAAAGCTCAGGCGCTATTCTTAAATAAAGAGGAATATTTAACGCGTTATGATGCGTTTTAAAAGGCTGGGCCGCCGCCCCTGAGGCAATACTTTGCATCATAGGCGTTTCTACTTCTAAAAATTTTCTCTCATTCATGAAATTTCTAATTTCTGTAATAATTTTCGATCTTAAAATAAAATTTTTTCTAACCGAAGAATTTACAATTAAATCTAAGTACCTTTGACGGTATCTTGTTTCAACGTCAGAGAATGCGTCATATATTTTACCGTCTTTTTCTTTAACAACAGGTATCGGTGAAATATTTTTTGAAAGCATATCTATTACTTTAGCCCGTAAACTTGCCTCACCTGTTTTTGTGCGAAAAGGTTCTCCCTCGACACCTATAATATCACCAATATCAAGATTTAAGAATATTTCGTGTTCATCAGAAGATAGTGTTTTATCGTTAGCGTAAACTTGAATAATACCCTCTTCATCTTGAATATGCACAAAGCCCGCTTTACCCATTGGTCTTTTTGCAAAAATTCTGCCTGCTGTCTTGACCAACACAGATTGCTCTATTTCATCCGTTGAAAAATATTTTTCTTTTATTTCTTTTGTAGAATACTCTTTTTGGTAATTATTGGGGTAAGGATTTTTACCCAGTTCTTTTATTTTATTTAATTTTTGAAGACGCTGTTTATATATTTCTGATGGATTTTCTTCAGACATTTCATTTTTTTTATTTATCGATATATCTTCTGTCATTTAAGGATGATTTATAGTTTTTACACCCGATGTAAACAAGTTATGATGCGTTTTATATTATAACTAAATTAAAATATTTTTAGAGATGACAAGCCATCTTTTAGAAATTATATGGATAATAAATAGGGGTGGTAGTTCAGCTGGTTAGAGCACCTGCCTGTCACGCAGGAAGTCGCGGGTTCGAACCCCGTCCACCCCGAAAATTAAACTAATAAATAAACCCAATCAATTGAATGCTTCGTCAAAAAACAATATATCTGGCCAACCCGCGAGGATTTTGCGCGGGGGTAGATAGAGCGATTGAAACAGTAGAAACAGCATTAAAAATTTTTAATCCACCATTATATGTTAAGCATGAAATTGTACATAATAAAAATGTGGTAGAAAATTTAAAAAGTAAAGGTGTTATTTTTGTAGAAGATTTAGAAGAGATTCCATGTAATAATAATGTTATATTTAGCGCTCATGGTGTGTCACCAAAAGTATGGGAAATTGCTGAAAAAAGAAAATTAAACGTAATTGATGCTACATGTCCTTTGGTAACAAAGGTACATTTAGAAGCCAAAAGACTTGCAAAATCGGGATTTAGAATAATTTTTATTGGACATAAAAATCATGTAGAAACTATAGGTACTTTTGGCGAGGCTCCTGATAAGATTATTATAATTGAAAATGAAAAAGATATTGATGAATTACCGCCTATAAAAGAAAGTAAAATCGCTTATTTAACACAAACTACATTATCTGTACGTGAAACAGCAAATTTAATAAATAAATTAAAAGATAAATATACACAAATTATTGGCCCTAAAACAAGCGATATATGTTATGCAACTACCAACAGACAAGAAGCCGTTAGTAAAATAGCAAATAAAGTAGATTTATTGCTCGTGATAGGTTCAAAAAATTCATCTAATTCAAATAGATTAAGAGAGCTTGCTGAAAGCTGCGGTACAAAATCTAAGCTAATAGATAATTATTTTGATATAAAAAATGATTGGTTTTCAAATGAAATTTTATCAATAGGTTTAACAGCGGGGGCCTCGGCTCCTGAGAATATTATACTAGAAGTAATTCAATATTTAAAAGAAACACACGGATTTAGCAGAATAAAAGAAATTAGCGTAAAAGACGAAACACTTACATTTCAACTGCCTTTAAAATTAAAAAATATTCAAAAAGAACATTCCATATAAATAGAAAATCAAAAAAACAACTGACATCCTATTATTAATTACCTAAAAGGATTAAATTAAGAGTTTTAAAAAATGCAAAAAAAAATAATAAATATATTATTAATATTTTTAATAAATTTTGAAATAACTGAAGCCAAATTAGAAAAAGAAGAATATGATATTATTAAAAAAGAGGGATTAGAATATTACCATAGAAAAAGATTTGAAAACGCTCTTGAAATTTTTGAAGATTTGATAGAAGAAGACCCTGAAAACTCTGAAGCATTTTTTTATTATGATGAAATTTTAGCTTTAACAATAGAATGTGAAATATGGCTTGAACGAGCGGTAGACCTAATGAATCAAGCAAGATATAATCAAGCCATTGAATCGGTAAACAAAGCAGAAGAGATCTATCCATATCATCCTGATATAGACTCAATAAGAGACAATATTCTTGACATGATAAATTCATCAAAGCCGTTTAAGCACTTATCTGCTGAAGAACAGGATATTTTTTATAATACATTAAAATTAGGCTGGGATAATTTAGAAAAAGGAAAAAACGAAGAAGCCATAAATTTATTTGCTAAATGTTTAACATTAGCACCAAAATCACCGGAAGCCATAGAAGGCTACAATGAAGCACAAAAACGTTTTAAAGAAAAATTATATAGAGAAAAACTAGAAAATATGTTTGTTAAAGCATCTAATTTTGAAAATCAAAAGAGATACCCTCAGGCTGTCTCAGTTTATGATGAAATACTGCGAATAGATCCGGGTAATTCAGAAGCGCTAGAAAACCGTCAAAGACTTTCTGATTATATAAAAAACCAGCAAGAAAAAGCTCAGCAATTACAATTAGCAAAAGAACTATTAGAGTCTGGGCAAAAACACATAGCTGAAAAAAGATTTATTGAAGGTATTGAACAATTTGAACTTGCCAAAAGCGCTCTTCCAGATTACACAAATTGGGATAAACTTATAAGTGACGCAGAAAGACAAAAAAAACAATATGAAGAAAAAACTTTTGAAGCACAACTTAAAGAAATATCTAAAAATTTTGAAGAAGGATTATTTTTATTGGCTACAGAAAAATTTAAGCAGGCTATTTCATCTTTTGAAAAAGTGATTACAATATCTGAACAATACGATCAAATGAGCGAAACAAAAAAACAAGCAGAAGACCTTCTAAAAAAAGCGCAAGAAAATTTGCAACGTCAGGAAGAAGAAGAAGTGAGCACTGAATCGCCTTATTACAAATTAGTAAAAAGTTTAGAAGCTTTGGGTGAAAAAGAATATCAGAAAAAAAACTACAATACCGCACAAAAATATTTTTCTGGAATTTTAGAATTATTCCCTAAAAACAAAAACGCTTATTTATATTTTATTTTATGCAGTATAAAATTAAATCCACAAATAAAAGATAAAGTTATAAACGATCTAATAATTCAAATAGAAAATTCTTTAGTCACAGACCCTGCATCAGCTCGAAGAATAATCGATATTGCTTTACAAATAGATCCTAATCATCCAAAAATTAAAAGTTACGCGGAAAAAAAACCAAAAAAAGAGACCATAATCGCGAAACCTAAAGTACCGGCAGAGACATTAGAGAAATGGTATAAAGAAGCTTTGTCTATGGTACGTACAAATCAAAATAAAGCTTTAGAGTTGGCAAGAAAAATTGTTAATGCCGACCCAACACATTCAAAAGCAAGAAACCTTCTCACAAGATTGGAGGGTCGTATTTCATCTAGTAAAGAAACTATTGTTAAAGAGATAGACCCCAAAGCAAAAAAAGCGTATACCCAGGGCATTGTATTTTATAACAGCGGCAAGATTACCGAGGCGATAGAATCATTTACATACGCGTTAAAAATTGAACCAGATTTTATAAAAGCAAAAAACGCGTTATCTAAATGCAAGGCATATTTAAAATAATATATGAAATACGCGGTGTATTGTATTCAAAATCATAATGAAATAAAAACAATTAATCATAAAAAGTTAATTAAAGGAAGCGTTTATACATACTTTTCAAAAAGCAATGAAAAATTTTATTATATTTGCCATTCAAAGAAAGGTATTTTAAACTTAAACTGGAGAAGAGGCGCTGAAATTAAAAATATTCCCGAATTAAATTTTTTAAAGAATAATCCAGTAAACTCGTTTAAGCAAATTAGGCGAGAAGATTTTAAAAAAATTATTATCGCTTTAATGAAAATACAAAAAAAAGAATTTGAATTAATTCACTTAAATATTTCTGACGCAAATTTTACTTTATTATTTATAGAAAATGAAAACATATATTCTCAAAAATATTCAATTAGTAGTAAAAAGATACTATTATCTAAGTTTTCACATCTTATATTAAATTATTTTAATAATGATATAATAAAAAATAATCAAGAATTTACTGAAGTTAAAAAATATATAAAAAAACATTTAAAGGATTTTTCACATTTACTACAAATAAAAAATAAATTAAAACATTTTAATAAAGTTGTTCTATCATCAACTTCATATCATAATCTTGCTGCTTTATCAATAGCATTTTTTATTAATAACTTTATTTATTTAACTTTAACAAATAGAAAACATAAAAATAATTTTTTAAATTATAATAAAAGTATCAGAAGAATTTTAATTATAACTAATTTGAATGGCAAGCCTTTATCTAATTTACTAAACGCTGAAATATTTAAAACCTATGAAAACGCGAACTTTTCAATTAAGCATATTTCGGGCACATTTTCATATGATCGTTTTAGCCAGTTGTTTGATGAAAACTACAATCTTAAATATGATTTAATAATTTACAGAGGTCATGCGTATATAGAAAATAAAAAAATATGCTGGCCCGCGAAAGAAAAGAATTATATTTTAAAATCTCATATGGTTAATTATATGATTCACTTGGGATGTATACCAATTACAGAAAAAAATGAACTTTCAGAATTACCCTTTTACAGTGGTATTATGCCATACTCATTATTACCTGATAAAAATTATACAAATTTTATTTTACAAATATTAAAATATATCAAAAAAGGATTCACTTTTTCAATGTCATGTAAGAAGAGTTTTTTAAAATATAAAGAAGAAAATTTTTTATTTGGTTACTGGGTTTATTAAGTAAATAAAATGAATAATCTTATTTTACCGATACCTCCTTTGAAAAAAATATATATTCAAAAATCTGTTATAAAAACAATTATTGTGCGTAATATTAAAAAAAATATTAAAAAATTTGATGAATACAAAAATACTAAAATAATAATAATTGAAAGTATTAAAGTATTATTGCAATCTGAAGAATATATAAATGATAAAGAAAATAAAGATATTCTAGCCGTATTGGAACATAAAGGAAAATTTATTCATAACTGCCCCGGTTCCGATGGAGTTTTATGCTGTCATTATTTTATTATTAATACCGGTATAAACTGTAGTTATGATTGTGATTATTGTTTTTTACAAAACTATACAAATATATCTTTTTTAACTATTTTTGCGAATACTGATGATTTATTTAATGAATTAGAATCTAAAATCAAACGAATAAAAAATACTCATTTAAGAATTGGTACCGGTGAATTTACAGACTCTTTATCTTTGGACCATTTAACACAATACAGTGAAATACTAATATCTTATTTTGCCGATAAAAAAAATTCAACATTAGAATTAAAAACAAAATCTTCTAATATAAAAAACCTGTTAAATGTGAAAAATAAGGGTAATACTGTCATAAGTTGGTCATTAAATACAGAATATAATATTAAAAAAATTGAAAAACATACAGCATCATTAAAAAACCGCATTAAAGCCGCAAATATAATCGCACAATCAGGTTATTATATAGCGTTTCACTTTGATCCTTTAATTTATTATAAAAACTGGAAAAATGAATATTCAAGTTTAATAAGAGAATTATTTACGAATATACCTACAAATAAAATAAGATGGATTTCTTTAGGTACTTTTAGATATTCTTCTGGTTTTAAAGAAATTATTAAATTAAAAAAAATAAATGAAACTATAACAAAAGAAGAAATGTTTTTATCTTCAGATAATAAATTTAGATATCTGTCGCTAATAAGAAAAGAAATGTATATTTTTATAAAAGCATTAATTCATCAAATAAACCCCGATATTTTTGTATATTTATGTATGGAAACCAAAGAAATGTGGAAAAAGGTTTTTTCTGAAGAAATAAGAAGTCCCAAAATTCTTGACGAAAAATTTGAGAAAAGACGAAAGGAATTATTATAATTATGTCATTAGAAACAAAATGGTCCTTATTCACTTTATCTTTTTTAAGCGCTACTTTATTACCGGGAGGTTCAGAAGCATATGTTTTTTATTTAATAAAGAACGATGCTTATTTTTTACAGACAATTTTTATAGCTACAATTGGCAACACACTAGGAGGTTTTACAAATTATGTGATAGGTCGTTGGGGTAAACAACTTTTATATAGCAAATGGTTTGGATTTGATAGAAGAAAATTGAGAAAAGCAAGGTTTTTTTTTCATAAAAGAGGCCAATTTGCTTTATTTTTCGCTTTTTTACCTATCATTGGTGATCCTATTACAGCCGTTGCCGGAGTCTTAGAATATTCTATTTCAAAATTTTTTTTCTGGGTTTTTCTTGGCAAAATGTTTCGATATACTGTCATAGTATATTTAAGTTCATGGCAGATATAACTGAAATAGAAATAGATTTAACAGGTAATATACCTGCTTATTTATTACAGGCAGCAAATTACATACAAAAACGCTTAACTGAAAATAATTTTCAGTGCTATCTTGTTGGCGGCTCTGTTCGTAATCTTCTGATCAACAAAAAAATCTCAGATTTAGATTTCGCAACAGATGCTGTACCTGATGAAATAATAGGATTATTTAAACATTCAATACCTATAGGTATTGAATTTGGCACTGTGCTGGTTATTTATAAAAAAATTAGCATCGAAATAACAACATTTAGAACAGAAACAGATTATGAAGACGGTAGAAGACCATCAAAAGTTCATTTTGGTAAATCTTTACATGAAGATGTTATAAGACGCGATTTTACTGTTAATGGTATGGCTTATGATTTAAATAAATACATTCTTTATGATCATGTGGGTGGACTAAATGATTTAAAAAATGGAATCATAAAAACAATTGGTAATCCTATTGAAAGATTTCGCGAAGACGGCCTTAGACCAATACGGGGATGCCGATTTCTAGCTGCATTAGATTTTAAAATGGATATTAAAACTGAAAATGCGATAAAAAAATCCCTAGATGTTGTATCTTTAGTGGCCCCTGAAAGATTTTTTGAAGAATGGCGAAAAACAATTAAATTAAAAAATAAACATATTTTTTGGCAATCATTAAAAAATAATGGAATTTTTGAAATTTTTTTTCATGAATCAGTAAATTTAATAGAAAATGAAAATTTATGGATAGAATTATTAAACCTATTAAAAATTACTAAGCCCAAAAATATGGGCAATTACGCAGCATATTTTTTTTATTTTGAATTTTTTGCTATAACTAAAAATTTTATTATTAATCAAGAGAATAAAAAACAATTAAAGACTTTTTTCAATAGAATTCGGTTTCCTTCAAAACAAGAAACTATAACATTTGAATTATTACAAAGTCCGTTTTTTATTTTATTTCAAAATCAAAAACTTGTAAATATAAACCGAATTGAAATAAAAAAAATAATTTCAAATATTGAAATATCCAATTTATTTATTCATATTAGATTTATTCATGATATTCTTAAATTACATTTTAACAATAAAACACATTATAATTATTTTATTAAAATTATTTATATAATAAAACATATTTTAATTAGTAATGAACCGTTATATTTAAAAGATTTAGATATTAATGGTCATGATTTAATATGTATGGGATATAAGGGAAAAGAGGTAGGTAATATCTTAAAAAATTTATTAAATTTAACAATCGAAAAACCAGAATTTAATAATAACAATATTTTAAAAAATTATATAAAAAATAATTTTTAATGCATATTATACTTTACATAATATACCTATTTATTTAAGCTTTCGTTAAAGGTAATAAAATGAAAAATTTGATAATTTATATTTTTTTGATATTGTTTTTAAGTCTTCATTGTAAAGAATCAAAAGAATGGCTCTTAAATTGGCAAAAAAAAGAAATTGAAAGAAGGTATGGTAAATCAACAGAAACAGATTTAGATACAATTAAAGATTGGCAATCTGATATTAAAGAATATGAAGAAATAATTAATAAAAAAATTGAGGCAGGTGTTAATGCTGGTAAATTATATAGAAAAATTGGTGAATCTTATGCTGTTATGAATTCATTTGAACTTTGTATTGAGAACCTTAATAAATCTATATCTTTTGGATATAACGATCCAGAAATATATTTTTCTTTAGGTATCTGCTATGGTAATTTATCGCAAAAAAATAACTGGCAATATGAATACGCTAAAAACGCAGAAGAATCTTTTCTTAAAAGTTTAAATTTAGATTCAGAATTTGATAAAGCTAAGTTTGAATTAAGTTTAATATATTTTTATGCTTTTGGCAGTAATAATAAATACAGAGTACTTTCAGATTATTTAACAGTAACTCAAAAAGAATACCGTGAGAAAGCAATTATGCTCATGCAAGAATTTCAATTTCATAACGAAAAAAACATTAAATCTTATTTTGCTTTAGCTGGGATGTATAAAATCTTAAATAAACCTGATAAATCAATAGAACAAATGAAATTTTTAATATCTTTATTAGAAAAATTATACCCTAAAAATTACACAAATATGCCGGAATATAAAAAAGCTGCTGAAAATCTATCTTTATTAATAAAATCCCAATAATAATGACATGAATATATATTGTGATGAAAATATATCTCAACTTATTTTACATCTTAATAATATATATTTTACTGAAAAATATCAAAGAATTAAAAATAAATATAATTTATCATTTTATCAATTAAGTCTTAAATTATTTGGTAATAAATTTAAAGATTATAAAAATTATGCATCTGAAATTATTAAAAATCATAATAAGAAAAATATTAATATAATTACCTATACAAATGAATTATATCCTGATAATTTGCGGTATATTCAAACCCCTCCTTTTGTTCTTTTTGCAAAAGGAAATCTAAATTTACTTAAAAACGAAAGTAAAATTAGTATTGTTGGCACAAGACGCCCTTCACCTATAAGCTGTTTTTACTCGAAGTTTATCTCTAATTTTTTAAGTAAACATAATTATACAATAGTTTCAGGTATGGCCTCTGGTATTGATTCTATAAGTCATCGTGGCGCTATAATTGAGAAAGGAGGTACAATTGGTATAATTGCTCATGGTTTAGATCATGTGTATCCCCAAAAAAACCATGATTTATTTAATCTAGCGCTCAATAACAATATAAATGACGAGAAAAAAAATATTCTTCTTTTATCAGAATATCCTCTGGGTGTAAAACCTAAAAATTATCACTTTCCGAAAAGAAATAGAATTATTACAGGGCTATCTAAAATTCTTTTTTTTATCGAAGGAGGAATAAAAAGCGGGGCTTTAATTTCGGTTAAATATGCTTTAAATCAGGGTCGTGACGTTTATGTTTTAAGACATCCTTTTATGAAAAATAATGAGGGAGGTGAGAACACTCACCAAGAGGGAGCATTAGACTTATCTAATTATTTTAGGTCTGATATTATATCTGATTTTGAATTTAAAAATAATTTTTCAAATACGGCGAATAATACATTTTATATGGGTAATGGTTTATGGTGTAAATTCTATGAACCATCTTTTTCGGCACCTTTTTTCTTAGAGTAATATTTTAAAAAACCTTTTACCTGTTCTACAGGTTCTGGCTGTTGAACGGTTAATCTTTTTATTATAATTTCTTTTAATGAGTTTTCTGCCAAGCCATAATCTGTAGATACTTGTATTTTATAACCTGCCTTTTTTACATATTCATACATATCTTTCGTATATTTTCCATATGGCCATGCGAAAGAGACTACATCTCTTTTCGTTAAATATTCCAATTTTTTTTTTGATAAATATATTTCTTTATAAAATTTTGAAATGTCTGTTTCCCAATAACTAATTGCGTTATCATGACTAAGAGTATGGCTACCTATTTCAAATTTATCTTCTAAAAGTGTTAATTTTTTATAAAAACTTGATGTATCGTCATATCTGTTTAAATAAATAAAAAATGTAGCTCCATAATTATATTCTCTTAATAGTGGTATTATTGTGTCAAAGACAGAGGTAAATCCATCGTCAAAAGTTAGTATAACTGCAGGCTTATTATTTTTTTTATTTTTCTTGCTTAAATAAAAATCTTCTAGTGATAAAACCTGATAATCGTTTTTTAATAAATCTAAAATTTTGATAAATTCTTCTTTAGTTATAGAATATTTTCCTTCACCGTCGATATCATGAAGGCATAAAATCAAAGTTTTTTTTAAAGTTCTTTCTTCTTCTTTATTAGCATAAATTTTTAGTGTAACAAAAATAAATATAATTAATAAAAAAACAATTGACTTTCTTAAATAGAAGCACATATTATATACTTTCGTAAATTATGGATAAAATATACATAAGAAAATTAAGATTTCAAGAAGCGAAAGAAAAATTTCTTCGAGAAGTTGAAAAAGCTTTTATTAATGGTATTAAAGAAATCGAAGTTATTCATGGTATTGGCACTTATACATTAAGAAAAATGGTAATTGAAGAAGTTTCTAAACTAGATTATGCAGATATTGATAATTCTAATATCTTTTTTTCAAATCCTGGGTCGCTAAGACTTTTACTTTTTCCTCCTGAAAGTCATTTACTAAATAAATATATTGAAAAATAATATTTTCTCAGCTATTTCTGTAATTTTTAATATAATCAAAGGCTTTTATAATATAATCTGTTTCTATATTAACTGAATAGCCTTTACTCCAGTTAATTACGTTAGTTCGTTTGATAGTTTCAGGTATCAATTGTACTCTAAAAATATTCTTTTTAATTATTTCATGAATGGTTAGACTTATACCATCTAACGCTACTGAGCCTTTAGGAATTATATACTCAGATGAGTAATTAATTTCTACATCCCAATAATTTTCAAATTTTTCAACTTTATTAATTTCTCCAGTATTTTCGATATGCCCCTGTACTATATGACCTCCTATTTTTTTCTCTAAAGTCAAAGCCGTTTCTAAATTTACCAAATCTTTTTCTTTTAAGTTTTTTAGATTTGTAATTTTTAACGTTTCTGGAACAGAAAATACAGAAAAATTTTTTTTATTAATTTTTTCTATTGTTTGACAACACCCATTTACAGCTATACTGTCTCCGGGTTTTAATTTTAAGTCTTGGCTAGATACTATTTCAATCTCTATACCATTTACTTTTCTTGTTACCGCTTTTATCCTTCCCGTAGATTCGATAAGTCCCGTAAACATATATTTTAGCGGGCGATGGGACTCGAACCCACTCTAAAAGCTTGGAAGGCTTTTGTGCTACCGTTACACCACGCCCGCGCTTTTTTTTTAATAAGTCTGATGAAAATCCAGCGATTCTTTTAATTTAGGATCGCCTACCGGTAACTGATTTACTTTTGTATAAGAATTAAGAACTATAAATCCAAATATTCCTATAGCTCCAAAAAATATTCCAGCTTCCATCCAAGAAAATGGAAAACCTATCTTTTTTGAATCTAGAAATCCATACACTAACCAAATAACATCCACAAATCCCATAAACAATGTGAATGCCGCTACTCTTATTAATTTTTCTGGTTTTCTTTTTAACTCTCTTGATAATAAAAAAGCAAATGGTACAACAAAATGAAAAATCCATAACAATGGTGTAAAAAGCGCCCAGCCATCTCTAAGTCTTCTCTCTAAATACACTGTTTCTTCAACAAGGTTCGCATACCACGTTAGCATATGTTGTGAAAAAGTTATATAAGCCCAAAAAATAGTAAATGCTAACAAAAATCTTCCCATATCATGATAATGCTCTTCATTAACTTCTTTTAATGCTCCATTTTTTTGTACAATATAAACCAATATTATAAGAGCTGAAAAAGCAGTATAAGCTAACCCCGCAAAAACATAAATTACAAACATAGTTGTAAACCAATGCGGCTCTAATGACATTACTAAATCAATTGAGGCAAGAGAAAACGTATATGCAAATATTAATATATATGCTCCAGCTACTTTAACTAAAGTTTTCTTTGTACTTTCGTCTTTAGTAGAATCCATTTTTATGGATACGTTTTTCATCCATCTGCCCATAAATATCCATAAACCTAAAAATAACAAAATTCTTATGACAAACCCTGCTGTATTTAAAAACCAATGTTTTTGATGCAATATATGGTCATGCGCCGCTTCTGGATGCGACCATTCATATAAATTATGAATTCCTAAAAATATTACTATAATCAATCCACCTACTACGTACAATGTATTTACAGCTAATTCTGGAATTCTTCGTACTACCACAGACCATCCGGAACCTGAAATTAATTGCAATGAGGCAAAAAATCCACCGCCTAAAGCCAATACAATTAAAAAATAAGTCAATGCTAATGTTCCTGCCCATGCTCTTTGCGCATCAACAGTAAAACCCGCAACAATTGATCCTATACCTATTACAATAAAAGCTAATAATATATTTTTTATTTTTCCCGGTAATTCGTAACTTTTCATATTTAACCCCTTATTTCAATGCTTCTTCCTGAAGTTTTTTAACATAATGCGCTACTGACCATCTATCATTTCTATTGGGAATTTGTGAGGCATACCCTCCCATTGTGTTAATTCCCACTGTAAGCGCATGATATATTCTACCTGTAGGCCATGTTTCTGCTCTTGATGGTTTTTTCATATCAACTCGTACTAAAGGCAATACTTGCGGATAAACCGGCAGCGCTCCTGCCTTTAGTCCTGTTTTTACTAAACCGTCCCCTTTACCTGAAATGCCATGGCAAGGGGAACAATATATTCTATATTTTTCTTTACCTCTGGCCAATGTATCAGCATTAACCGGTATGGGAGATGTAAGGTTTTCAGCTTTTTTACTTCCTTCATTTAAATTCCAGTCATACATTTCACCATCTTCAACAAGCCAGCCATGCTCCATTGCTCCTTTAACATCTACAATATATTGATAATCTGCTTTATAAGGAATTGTTCCTTCAGGCGGTATAAAATTTCCAATTCTATTACCAAAAGTATCAATTCTTTGTGGTAATATAGCAGGTGAATATGCCATATCCATAAAATATTTTAACCTTCTGTATTCATTGCAATTTATTGATAACAAAGCAATTAATATAAATAATACACTTTTTTTCACAGTATCTCTCCTTATTTTATTCATAACCATTTTCTAATGGATGTGCGTCTAACTTATGTATTTTATGATTAATATTTCCCATTATTTTTTTAACTTCTTCTTTTGAAATATCATCACCTATCCATATAGAAAACATATCACAAGTAGCCAGTGGGCTTGGCGGTCTTCTATGTGTTTTAGATAACCCCAGTTTACCCATTTTTAATACTCCCCCAACAGTGGCAAATGCCGCAAACAATATTGTTAATTCAAATAAAATGGGAACATATGCTGGCCATGAAAAATACGGCTTTCCACCAAAGATTACTGGATAATCAATTACATCAATATAATATATAGCAGACAATCCAAAACTTGCACCAGTTATACCGGCTATTAATGTAATTAATGTTAACCATGATCGTTTAATGCCTAATACCTTTTCTAAGCCATGAACAGGAAAAGGTGAAAACGTATCAAATCTTTTTACACCGGCTTTTTTAACATTTTCAGCGCCCTTCAACATATCACCTGCTGAATCTACATCAACTATCCAGCCTTTATCAGGCTCGTCATATGAAAATAAACCTTCTTTTAATTCTTTAATGCTTACCATTTTATTCTCCTAATTAATGTCCCATACCTTTTGCTAATTGATCATGACCTTCATCCATTTTTACTTCAGCAATAGCTATTGAAGGTAATGTTCTAACAAATAATAAAAACCAGAAAAAGAAAAATCCGAAAGATCCTACTAACACACCCCAGTCTACCCATGTAGGTATAAACATTTCCCAGCTTGAAGGTATGTAATCTCTGTGTAGTGATGTAATTACAATTACAAATCTTTCAAACCACATACCAATGTTTACTACAATAGATATTATAAATAGGACTACAATATTTGTTCTTAATTTTTTTGACCACATAAAATGAGGTGAAACTACGTTACAAGCAAACATTGTCCAAAATGCCCACGCATAAGGGCCTTGTAATCGATTAATAAACACATATTGTTCTACTGCATTTGCGCTATATGCGGCAAAAACAAATTCCATTGTATAGGCAAATGATACCATCATACCTGTAACTAGAATTATAATACCCATATTCTCTAAATGCTTGATACTTATGTATGCTTCAAGTTTAAATGCTTTTCTTGTAATAATCATTAATGTCATTACCATAGCAAATCCTGAATAAATAGCTCCTGCAACAAAGTAAGGAGGGAATATAGTCGCATGCCACCCCGGAATTACTGATGTGGCGAAGTCAAATGATACAACCGTATGTACAGAAAGAACCAGTGGTGTTGCTAATGAGGCAAGCACCATCACCATTTTTTCATAATGAATCCATGTTTTTCCTGAACCTACCCAGCCAATGGATAAAATTCTAACAAAAGCGTATTTTAATTTTTTACCGAAACTACTTATTTTACCCTGTACATGTTCAAATTTCATTCTATCTCTCATATTTGCTAAGTCTGGCACTAAACCCATATACCAGAATATTAGAGACACAGAAAAATATGTACTTATCGCGAAAACGTCCCATAGTAGAGGTGATCTAAAATTTACCCATAGAGGTCCTCTTTCATTAGGATAGGGAAAGATAAAAAAAACCATCCACGGGCGGCCAACGTGAATAAGCGGAAATAAACCCGCCGTCATTACAGCAAAGATTGTCATGGCTTCTGCTGCTCTGTTAATTGTAGTTCGCCATCTTTGTCTAAACAGATATAATATCGCAGATATTAAAGTTCCAGCATGACCAATACCAACCCAAAATACAAAGTTAACAATATATAAACCCCAGCTAACTGGCGTATTTATGCCTAATAGTCCTAATCCTTCAACAAATGTCCAGCCTATTAAACCTAACATCATTAACATTAAACCCGCGTTAATAATAAATGTAAACCACCAAAGTTTACCCGGAAATTTCTCCATAGGAGATAAAATATCTCTTTCTATTTCTCTGTTAGTTTTGTTTAAACTATATATGCTCGTACTCGCGCTCATAATTTCCCCTTTACAATTTTATGCCTTATTTTTAACCTTTGACATAAAGGTTACCATTGGCATCGTATTTACTTCTTGTATGATTTTATATGATCTTGCATCCTTTTCTAACTGAGATACTTTTGTTTTTGCGTCATTTACATCACCAAAAGTAATCGCGTCGGCCGGACACCCCTGCTGGCATGCTGTTCTTAAGTCTTCTTCACTTATTTTTCTATTCTCTACACGCGCTTCTTGTCTTTTTTCAGCAATTCTCTGTATACAAAATGAACATTTCTCAATAACCCCTCTTGATCTTACAGTAACATCAGGATTTAACGCATATTGCTGCGGATCTTTTAATTTTTTACCCCAGTTTTCAAACCAGTTAAATCTTCTTACTTTATAAGGGCAGTTATTTGCGCAATATCTTGTTCCAATGCAACGATTATATGCCATCTCATTCAATCCGTCAGAGCTATGCTGCGTTGCCGCAACAGGGCATACATTTTCACAGGGTGCCTGTTCACAATGCTGGCATGTAAGAGGTTGAAAATGAACATTCGGCTCAAGCATATTAACATCTTTTTCTTTTTCTTTTTCACTTGAATAATCATAGTATCTATCTAATCTTATCCAACTCATTTCTCTTCCGCGCCAAATTTCTTCTCGTCCTACAGTTGGTATATTATTCTCAGAATAACAGCTTACCACACAGCCAGAACAGCCTGTACATTTATTAAGGTCAATATTTAATAACCATCTATTACCTGTATGAGGATGTCTAACATACATCCCTTTACCTTCTAATTTATGCTCAAAATGGCCTGACTTAGGGTCTTTTTTGTAATCTTTTAAATCGGCTACTCTCGCTAAATAACGGTTATGCTGGCTAAGTTCTTTTTGTGCCTCACCAAGCCTATATTCTTTATCTACTTTTGTAGCAGTAACAGAGATACCTGAATATAAATAACCGGTTGCCGCAACCTGAGCAAACAATCCAGCGTTAACACCTAGTTCACCTTTTTTCAGGCTGCCTTTTACTAGATGCTCACTAAAGTTACTCATATTATACTGTCCATAACCCATTGCCAATCCCATGCTTTCTTTTCGCAAGCCTGGTTGAATTACTAAAGGAACTTCAACTTTCGCATTTTGACCCTTTAGTTCAATTATATCACCAGTCTTCCAGCCTTGTTCTTTAGCCAATACCGGTGACACCATAAGCACGTTATCCCATGTTACTTTTGTAATTGGATCTGGCATCTCTTGACGATATGCATTATTACCATTAACCCCATCCATTATACCTACACTTGTAATTAAATTAAGTCTATAACCTTTAAGAGCAGCAGATGGCGCCTTTACCGAAGAGATAGAAGAAGGATTTATTCTTGAAAACCCCTGATTTGCTTCTTTCTGATAAACGAAATACCCGTCTGCCAAGAGTTTATCCCATGCTTTTGCCCCAGTAGAACCTAAATACTTTGATGCTGCCTGTTTTACAAAACTATGAAAATCTCCCTCTTCACCGGCAAGAGCAAGTAAAATATCTCCCGGTGATTTTGTGTCAAATAAGTTTCTAATTACCGGCTGACATACACTATAGACGCCCATTGTCTCTCCATCTGACCAGCTTTCTAAATAATGGCTAGATGAGAGTATCAAGTTTGCGGCAATTGAAGTATCATTATGTTTTTCACCAATAAAAATTACATTTTTTACTTTTTTAACTGCATCGCCAAAACCTGCCATTGATAAATCGTATACAGGGTTTGCTCTATTCACAACCAATGCATCAACCTGACCAGCTTTCATTTCAGCTATCAATGCCATAAGTTCTTCCTGTGAAGAAAAATCATTGGTTTCTTTAATAGCGGCAGAAGTAAATATTGTCTTACCGTTATTATCTAAAATATCGTTAATTAAATTAATAACTACCTGCAAAGCCCCGACAGATGAATCTCGAGATGTCGCGCCGCCGCCTACTACCATTGAACGACCTTTTGCTGCTTTTAATTCAGCGGCTAAAGATTGCAAGTTTGAGGCGGGAACTCCCGTTACTTTTTCAACTACATCGGGTGTATAAGCAGATACTACTTTATTTATATCCGTGCTTCCTGAAAGCATTGATCCCGGCAACAACTCTTTTGCTAATCCCAAAGCGAAAGTCACATGTGTTCCAGCAGCTATGGCCAGCCTGGTATCGGCGTTTGCGCCGGTTAGAGACATGATACTTTCAGCAACTACCAGCCTGTTCATATTTTTATCAGGATTTCTTCTTGATGAGAACTGCTTAGTAAATACATCTGGTCTAATCCATGTGCCCAGAAAATCTGCTTCTATAGAAACAATTAAATCAGCTTTGTCAAAAGCGTATCTGGGAATTAAGCCTTTACCATAACTTTTCTCGTTGCCAGTCGCTAATTCTTGCTGTGCTCCAATGGGATCATAAACAATATGTTTAGCGTTATATCTATTTAGGAATTTTTTTAATACCGAGCTTTCAGAAGGGCTGTAAGATGTTCTAGAAATAACCCTTACATTGCCGGTTAATAAAGACTTAGCTTGTGTAATCGCGTCATCCCACTTTGCCGCTGTATATGTACCGCCGCCTTTTTTTAAAGGAGTTTTAAATCTATCTGCGTCATACAAATCCCATATTGTAGCGTAAGTATCACCCATAACCGCGCCTTTAGAAAAAGGGTGATCATCTAAACCCTCTATTTTAATAGGCTTACCATCTCTCGTTTTAACCAAAACAGGATTGATACCTTCACTTTGTACTCTCGATGATGCATAATACGTGGGAATACCCGGCTGCACATGAGGAGGTCTTACAACATATGGTACAATTTTTTCAATAGGAGCTCTTACGCAATTTAAACTCGCGGAACCCGCTGTTATCCCCATTGCTGTTAAAAATTTTTTTCTATTAATAGAATTTTCTAATTTATTTAAAATAGTTTTATTAGTAACTAATTTTTTATTTTTAACCATTTGATTTTCCTTAAATTAATACCTTTTATAATTAATGATGACATGCACCGCAATTTGTTCGACCGCCATCTTTTTCATATTCACGATGACAGTTTAAACAAAAGCCCATATTTAAAGATTCAACCTGTGAAACAACTTCCATTTGCGCGACGTCACCATGACATCTTATGCAAGCGGTTTTACTTTCCTGACCGGGTTTCAATAAAGCTTTTATATGCGGAGCGTGTGAAAAACGTACATGGTCCGGCATATTATGAATTCTTACCCATTCTGGAGCTTTTTTCTTCTCCCAGTAATTTGAATATAAATCCATAATGCGTTTATTCGCGTCTTTTTTTGCTGTGCCACTAAGCCCTAAAACAGCTCTATGACAGTTCATGCAGACATTCACTCCAGGAATACCAGCACTCTTGCTATATGATACAGTTGAATGACAATACTGGCAATCAATTTGATATTTACCAGCATGTGTTAGATGACTGTAAGCAAAAGGCTGATCAGGAGCGTAACCAATTTGTTTAGCCGGACCAAAAAATAACCAGCCCAAACCTAAAACAACCAATACGGTAATTATTATTTTCGGGGCCTTTTTCATTATATACCTTTCTTTTTATTATTTTTATTGTACTGGTTTACCAGCAAGTTTTAATACATACTTAGCTACTGCATCAATTTGCTCAGGCGTTAATGTATTTTTAAATGGAACCATTGTTGGAGCCTTTGGCGAACCTTCTGCAATCGTTTTTGTAACAGCTGCTAAACTTTCACCATATTTAAATGGCTCAGTCTTAAAGTTTCTTGGTTTCGGATTAAGATTTTTTCCCGCAGGACCATCACCTTCTCCTGTTAACCCATGACAAGGCATACATGTTGTATCAAAAACAACCTTACCTGGTTCTTGTGGTGCGCCACCAGCCTCATCTTGTGCCTGTTCTTTTTCGCCGCAAAATGCCATAAAGGCTATTATAGCTACCAGACTTATTATTTTTTTCATATTTTATCTCCTTAAATCTATTAAAAAAATTTAAAACATTTTTCTTTTGCAGACTTCGCTTAAACAAAATCCGAGAGACAGGAATTAAACTTAAGTTAAACTGTCCATAAAAAAAGCAAATTATTTTAAATCTTATCTATTTTTTTACTTAATTATTGATATATTTTAAGATGTATTCAATTAAAAAGAGTTTTCACTTTGGCTGTTCAGTTTTTAAAAAACCGTCTTTTTCATCTTTTCTATAATAGAACCTAGAAGTATTATAAGCGAACTCTATATTTGAATTTTTAAAAAACTGACTTAATATTTCTTCCCATATTAAAAGTTCACTATCACGTCTTTGTCTTGCGGGAACAAGATAGCGCATAATAATTTCAATACCGTTATTTACAACTCTAAGATAAACCTTAGAGGTAATATTACCATAAAATATTAGATATTTTTTTTGAGCCTCTTCAAATTCTTTTTGGGCGCCTTCAGCAAAAGGTTCAGCTATTTTTTCCAGTGTTTGCTCTGTTATTTTTTTAGCCTCGCGAAAATCACTTTCAAAGGTAATTACGGTTGAAATTTCATTCCATATAAACTTAAAGCCCTGCGTGTAATTTGCCTGCGGCTCCGTAAGCACTTTTCCGTTCGGTATATGAATTAAGCGACCGGTACTTTGATCTGATTCAATCCAATTTCTTATTTCAAGCACTGTAAATTGAAAAATACGAATATCAATTACATCGCCGTGAATTTCGCCAATTTGAACCCTATCGCCTACATGAAAAGGATGTCTTGAAACAATAAAAATCCATCCGGCAATATTTGCTACAAGATCTTTTAACGCAATAGCCAGCCCAGCTGAAACAATGCCTAAAAATGTTAAAAGACTTTCAAAACCTTCGAACCATACGCGTAAAACCCAAATTGTTCCCAAAAAGACAACAATATATCGGGATGTTTTTTCCCATTCATGTCTTTTGCCTATATCTTTTACTTTATTTTTTAAAAGTTTAACAATTATTTTTTGAACTAACGTGAATAAAATTATGACAATAATTGAAGAAAATACCTTGGCCAGCAAAGGTCCTGAAAGAAATTCATACTGCTTTAGCCATGTATTAATATTGTTCACAATAAAATTATCGGCCTGCGGCGGTATTTAAAATATGTAAAATATTTTGGACTTTTACTGGTTTTAAAATGATATTAAAGATAGATTAGTGGTTAAACGAAAGTCAATAATTACCGATTAATTAATATCACAGCATATGCCAGCAAATGAATATAAATACCGTCCTGATGTAAACTATGTTTTAATCGCCGAGGGAAATTCTGACAAAGTTATAAAACATCTAGATGTTTTTAAAAAAGGATACTTATTTCCTTTAGAATCTCATATTCTAAACGCAGATGGATTAAGAAAATATTTAAATTCAGCCGCTGTAACACCTGATATTAGAGCAGATTTTAGATTTCAAGTAAAAGAAATAGAAAACTCTTTGTTAAATATTGTACGTTTTTATTCTTCTATCGAATCTTCTTTGCAGGAAAAAAGTATTGATGATTTGGCCCATAAAGATTATTATACATACTTTAATAACCAGCCAATTGAAAATAATAAAATAGAATTTGTAAAAATGCTTAAGATTTATGAAATATTAAAAACTTTTAATAATAATATAATTAACGAATGGAATTTTTGCAAAGGAATATTTGAAGCAATAAAAATTAACTCATTAAACAAATTATTTTTAGAACAGGTTTTAGTTTTTAAAATATATCCGCGTATTGAGCTATGCGAACAAACAGATTTTTTACTTCGCCGTATGGCTTATATTTTAAAAATAAAAAGTGAAGAAATAAAAAACGATAAGGTAACAGCAGAAGGCGAATATACTTCTCTAATTAAATATGGCATTTCATCTCTTTATAGAACAGATTTAACTGAATTAATTGATGAAAGTCATTTAAAAATAAAAAAAGAAACTGAAAAGCCAAAAGTAGAGGAAAAAGAAACATGCATTGTAGACCCCTTTCTACTCGACAGCAGAGGAGAAATGAGCTTTAACACAAGCTATTTATATATATTAAATATTGACAAAGAGCGCTATGAATTAGAAGAAGAAAAAATAAAAAAAACAGTATATATTGAAACACATCTTGGGGCAGAAGAAACAGCTCTTAGAAAAGATTTAATAAGAAATTTTATTTCACACAAAAAAAAACAAAATAAACCAATGGAATATATAAACTTCTTAAATAAATTTTTTGAATTTACTAAAAACAGTATGCTGATACACTTACATGAATTTTCAGAAAAAGAAAAACTAACCTACATGTACCACTTTGGGCCCATTTATTTTTTAAAACTTACAATGTTTTTTATGAGAGAAGGCAAAACAGGATTTATACATCGAACTTTGAAAAAACAAAAAATGGTAAGAGAGCTACCCTTTGAGTTTTTGAAATATAATTTAAAAACATGGTGGGATGATGAAATATATTCTCACACGAAATCGTCTGAAAGAAATTCTGTCGACTTTTTTAATAAAATTACAAATCTTAGTAAAAAAATGTGGTTTGAAGATCAGGTTAAAGTTATATCTAAAATAAAAAATGATCCTGTATTATTAAGAGCTTTTCATACCAGAGATCATAAACTACTTAAGCCGATTATAGAAACTCAAATTTCTTATTTGTTTTATATTATATTACTTAGATTTTTAGGGCAGGACTTCATTTATTTAAAAAATTCTTCTCAATCAGAAAGAAATGTTATTTATTCTTGAGATTAACGCACGTATTTTTTTAATTCTTCTACCGCTTCTTCTCTGCTGATATTTTTTTCTAAAACAATACCATATACGACAATAATGATATCGGGCAAATCTTCTTCTTTAACCCCTTCTTGAAATTTAAAATGCCATCTGGTAATATCTTCTGATATTAATCGGTCTATTTCACTTATACCTGATGATCTCAAGAATCTAAGTCTGGCAAGCTTTCCTGTTTTTGAATAAAGTTCTATTTTTAATACCGCTCTGCCAAAATAATCAACTTTATTGTATTGTTCTAACTCTTCTGAGGTCATTTGATTACCCGCGGGATCATCCTTAACATATAATATATCTTCATAAGCAGTCTGTCTTATTTCATAAAATTCAGAAGATAATAAAACACGAAAAACCTCATCAGGTTCATTTGGTTTACTATAAAATTCATTATATTTATCAACAATAGCATCAGGTACTTCTGTTTTTTCTGAAACTACCTGCGCAGATTTACAGCTTACAAAAAGAAGCAAAAAAAAAGTAATTGCTGAGTATTTTTTATTTTTTATCATATACAACATATATTTAGTAATTATTTAGATATTGTCAATTATTTTCTTAAATTATTTTATTTTTATTTAACTTGAAATTGTTTAAAACTTGACCATAGACTCAATTAAAAAAACAAAGACAATAAAAATTAAACAATGAATATACTTTCATCGGATATAATTCAATATAAAATAAATGCGAAAGTCAAATTTGCTTCTGACTTTATTGACGACAATAGAGGAAAACCTTTATTTTTAATATGTTTTAACTCAATTGAAAACATAAGTTTGTCAGATTTTATAGATTTAGTAGTAAAAACAATTGAAAAAGAAATCTACCAGAATAGCTTTCCTTATAAACTTTACATTATTGGCGATGAACACAATTTACTTATGGGTATTTGCCCTAAAAATAATTCTGAGTTTGGCGTATTGCCCAATATAGATAATATTATGGGTAACTTATTTCACCATGTAAACAAACAAAAATTCTGCAGGTTTGATTTTGGAATAGGCAGAACACAGTGCAATTTTGTATCTGATACAGAAGAAATACTAAACGAGCTTACACATACTGCCAATCAAAACCTTAAAGACAATGTTACAAGATGGAACTGGACTTTCTTTAATAAAACTCATGATTTTTTCGCGGATGAAGCATCCAATACCGTAATTCAACCGATTATTTTTTATGATTACAAAAGTGAAACTTTTAATATAAAAGGCGGCGAAGTATTTATAGGAAGCAGCTATTATCCTACTTACGCTGAATTAATAGCTCATATTCCTGAAGATAAAGACATAAATAGGGTAGAACTTTTAATTTTAGAAAAACTAATTTCTTCATGCCAAAATGCCGCAGGACTCTTAAAATTTAATATTTCGCCTCAAACTCTTATAGACACTTTTTCTTCATGGGAGAAGGTAAGAAAATTCATAGACCTTCTGGAAAAAGAAAAAATAAGCACAAAAAGTTTTAGATTTGAATTAATTGAGAAACCTTACGAAGAAAAAGGCATTACTCTCAAAGAAGTTTGTGAGAAATTTTATAAATTTGATGTTACTTTTGCCGCAGATGATTTTGGCGTAAAAAATCAAAGTCATCAAATTGTGCTAGAACTTGGTAAAATGATTAGAGAATTTAAGCTTGATCCTATTAGCTTTAAATTTAAGGCCGAAGAAGACCATACCAAATTTTTAGATAATCTGGCTTTTATTGAATACTGCAAGCGCCTTGCTGATAATAGAGAAGCTATAATAACTGCAGAAGCGGTTGAAGATTATGATACTCTAACTTTTCTTATTACGCATCATATTCATTATTTTCAAACCAATATACTTTGCAATAAAATTACAATTGATGAATATAAAAAATTATTTAATAAAATGCAAGAACTGCCAGAAAGCGCGGTGCGACATATTTTAACCGATGATAATCTGTTTGAAGAATTACAAAAAAAAGGAAATATATTCAAGCTTGCCAAAGAGCTTCAACTATATTAAAAATGACAGAAACTAAAAAAAATAGACCTGCTCTTCTCTTATTAGAAGATAAAAAATATTTTAAGGGAATATTTATTGATGATCCGCCGCAAAAGGATCATATAGGTGAAATTGTTTTTAATACCAGCATGGCGGGTTATCAGGAAATTATAACAGACCCTTCTTATAAAAAGCAGATTGTAGTTTTCACATATCCATCTATTGGCAACTACGGGTACAATAAAGAAGATTATGAATCAGATAAGCCATACTTAGAGGGAATTATATTAAAAGATTATTGTGAAATGCCCTCTAACTTTCGTTCACAAGGAACACTGAAAAGTTTTTTAAAGCAGTATAGTCTACCAGCTGTAGCAGGCATAGACACAAGAGCTCTGGTGCGTTATATTCGTGAAAAAGGAGCAATGAGAGCCGGTATTTTTGAGTGGCCGGCTGGCGAGAATACAATTTCAGAAAAAAACTTAGATAAATATATAAACAAAGTACTATCTCATTCAAAAATGGAAGGACAAAATCTCACTGAAGATTTTAACGGCACCTTAGTAAATGAATATATTGAAAAAAGAATTAAAGAAAACAAAATTAATATAAAAAACTATACAAAAGTAGCGGTTTTAGATTTTGGTATAAAATATTCAATTATAAACAATTTTTTAGAAGCAGGAATATTGCCTATTGTTTTTAAAGGTTCATCTTCCTATAATACATGGGAAAACTTTAATTCAAATGACTATAAAGGCTTTTTCTTATCAAATGGGCCGGGAGATCCTGCCAGTGTTACAACCGGCATTAAAAATATTGAATATCTTTTAACATTAAAAAAACCTATTTTTGGTATATGTCTTGGCCACCAAATGCTTTCTATTGCCTTAGGGGGCAAGACATATAAATTAAAATTTGGACATCACGGCGGCAATCAACCCGTTAAAACTAAGTCTGTAGAAAAATCAAAAGTATTAATAACGGCCCAAAATCATGGCTTTGCTTCAGATATTGAATCAATAAAAAAAATAATAGATAAAACCCAAAATGAATTAAAAGAAGAAATAAATCCAAATGACAATACGTTTGAAGGATTTTTTATTAACAATGAAAATTACCGCTTACTTAGTGTTCAATACCATCCTGAAGCAGGTCCCGGACCTCATGACGCTCTCTATCTTTTTAAAACATATAAAGATTTATTAGATAAAACTTAAAATAATCTTTTCAGGTACCATATTCCATCTACTTTATGATAAACCGGATTGCCTAAAATACCTAAAGAAGGGCGGTTTTTAAAATTTAAGTAAATTTCACACTCTTCAGTTGAATAAAAAAACAAATCTAAATAAATAATTTTTACTTTAGAGAAAATCTCCTGAAAACTTAGAATTTCTATATCGGGATTCATTTGTTTTAATCTACTGGTATCCCAAAAAGTTATATATAACAATCCCATGGGATTTTCAATTTCATTTACAATCTCTTTATATCCCATTGGAGATTTAATATCTGCGTAAGCTCCTATTTCTGAATGTATTTGAGAAATAATTGTTTCAATATTGTGGTTTAATAAAGCATGTATTAAACTAATAATTTTTTCTCTTATTAATTCACCTTCATTACTAAAATACTTTTTATCAACAATACTATCGGTAAAAATATTTGCGGTTATAACCTGTAGTGTTTCTGGCTCAGTCTCAATTTTTTCAGGTGTTTTACAGGCAAACGCTAGTATTAAAAAAATAGATATAAGTTCTTTTTTATAAATTAGATTTAGTATTTGTAATTTTAGTATTTTCATCTACAGATTTTTCTTTATTGTTTTTCTCACTATTTTTTAATTCATCTTCATAAATTATAAAATTGTTTATATTTTCACCTTGTAAATTAAAATGGGCATACTTATGTGCGAATAGCAGTCTATAAGCTAATTTTTTATGAATTGAATTTTCATTGCTGTTTGTATTATCAGAAAAAAAATAAAAATCTGCCTTTTTAATACCCAGTCTCGCTAAATAGGCTGCTTCTTTTTCATAATGAGAATAATTTGAAGCATATTCAAATGATTTATCCGTTGAATTTGACTCCGTTTTTTTTTCATAATTGATTAACCCAAAAGAAAACATACCCCGCAATAAATTTTCAGATAATACTCCTGATGTTTGCCATCTAATATTATTTCTATGTTCAGAATATACAGATAAAAAACTTTTTGTCTTCTGCTGCAATATCTTACCAAATAACGATTTAATATATTTTTCAATAGGTGCAGCTGAAAAAAATCCAGTAACAGGAAATACTGGTTTTAACAGTGAAACAATATCTTTTTTCTGGATCCTGCTTAATACAAGCATTATATCTTGAAATGATGAATTTAACGATGCTAAAAATCCTGAGATTGACGAAAGCCCTTGAAAAACAAAGAGGTTATTATGCAATATCTCGTTCATTGTGCTTTCACGCGCTTGATTTTTTTCAAAAAAATAATTTATAAGTTTTGTCATGCCTTTAGGATTATAAAATGACTCGCTTACTATAACGGCCTTTTGAGCATCAAGCAAATGTCCTGAAATATCTGATAACCACTTCCAATAAATATTTTCTGATGGTATCTTATCAGGTAAAATATTATCCATATTTTCAATCTTATTTTTTTCAAGATTTATGGGATAGCGGTAAAATGATTCTTCTGTTGAAATCTTTACTTTATTAGAAAAAAGTTCTATAACAGGCGGTAGATTTATTTTTTCATGAATATACTGATAAATTGATTTTTTTTCAGAAGAGGTAAAAAAATAAAATATGACATCGCTGTTTTCATATAAATAATCTATTTTTTTTGAGCCAGTATGAATTATTATTTCATCATAATTTTCTTTTAGCTGCCAGCATAAAGCTGCCCACTGTAAATTTTCTAGCTCCCATATAGATAAAAAGTTGATATTTAACGCGTCTACCCGATTATCTAATTCAATTATTCTTTTTTTAATTAATTCATTTAACGAATTTTCTATTTCATTTTCATTATACTGAACAATCGCAACAGGCGCCGGTTTATTAACTGCCTGAAAAACAGATATACCTTCGCTTTGGCACTCTAAATAAATAGATTTTTTTTGATTCTTTTGAGCCTGCCGATGTGCCAAAGACATTGCCAGATGAATGGATTCCCAGCAAGTTTCTTCTGAAGTAACTAATCTTATTCTGGGAAACTGTTGCCATTCTGGCAGAATTTTATCGGCTTTATTTTCTCTAAAAAAAAGAAAAGACTGTAAAGCTTTAATATTTAATAAGAAAAATTCTGCCAGCAATTCGGTTTCTATATAACATATTTTATGAGATTTTGTGAAAGTATATTTTTCTTCTCTTTGAGAGATAAAAGGAACAACACCTAAAAAAGCAGAACTCTGACTATAAATATTTCCCTTTGAATCACTTATTTGACCTTCTATAACAAAAAACGCGTACGGCTTTCCGTTAACCTCATTAATACTGCCATAGCGCCATGGTAACGATAAAAATTGATTTCTTTCTGAAAATGTTAATCCATGAACTTCTGAAGGAAAAATCCATGATTGCATTACATAAAACTCCGCAAGGTTTGAATCATAAACGATCTCTCTTTTAGTTCGATAGGACGCGATTGGCAAAATTCCTGCGCCTGAACAGAAAACTCACTGGTAGTTAAGCAGACGCCGCGCGTGGCTCCTTTCTGCCGCATATTCTCATGCATCTGACGTACAGACTTTTCAGAAATTGGATCCGTTGTTCTAAAAATATAAATCAAGCGGTTTGACCGTTTAGTGTTTCGCCATTTGCCTTCCATTTCTGTAGCTAAAATATAAACTTCTGAATCATTTAATACCTGAACATCTATAATACTTAACTCCATTGATTCTACAATCTGTCTGCATATCATTTCAAACTTACCCGGTGACGCAATCATAAAATCTTTAATAGCGTCATCTGTTCTAAATTCATCATACGTTCTTAATTTTTCTTTAACATCCTTGAAATTAGAGTTAACGTCACTAATTCTCTCCCAGTTTTGAATTGCCACATGAAAATCTCTCATCCTTTCTGCCGCTACGGCTAAATAATATCTTATATTTAATTCAATTTCTGATGATTTTTGCGCCAAGCTTAAACCTCTCTCAAATTCGGTAATGGCTTTAGGATATTGCTCTTTCTCAATATAACACATACCTTTAGCCATGTGTACTTTAGGTCTAATTAAATTATCTTTTAACGCTAAATCAAATTCTTTTAACGCCCACTCAAAATCTTTTTGATTTTTTAAACACATACCAAGATAATAATGAGCCTGATAATTAGCGGGATTTAATTTTACCGTTTCTGTTAAACTTAATTTAGCGTCTTGAAAACTGCCTACTGTATATTCTAAAGCGCCCATGTGAAAAAAAGCCTTTTCATGCTTGCCGTCTATTTTTACTGCCTGCTTATAATAAGGTAATGCCTTTTCGCCAAAACCCGCGTTTTCAAAAAGAGAACCCACCTGAAAAAAATTTTCAGCGTTTGAAGGCTCTAATTTTGTTAAAATCAAAAATTCTTTTTTGGCCTCTTCAAGATTTTTATTTTCTAAATAAAGTTTTGCCAGGCGGCTTCTTACCTGCTCTTCTTTAACTTTATTGCCAAGGGAACCAATTTTTAATACCTGTTTGTATTCCATCATCGCTTGCTGCATACTGCCTTGTTTATAATAGGCTTCTGCTAATAAAAAATGAACCAGAGGATCTCGGCTGTTTTCTTCTAATAATGTTTTTAATTTTTTTATAGCCAGTTGAACCTGACCGCTTTTTATCATCTCTCCCAATTCATCAATTTTTTTAGGCATTATATAAGTTTTGAATATATAAAATATAAAAAGAGCCGCCAGCCCTACTATACCAATAATCAATATAAGTGTTATTGCTTCATCCATCTTTATGATGTCTCTTAATTAAGAAAAGATATCCTTGTCACAAATTAATTTATAATTATGGATGAAAAAGTTTCAGTAAGTCATATTGTCAAGGTCTTAAAAATTAGCAATATACCAAAGAGCAAGTCCGGTACCTATAGACGAACCCAGCTGCGGCAGAAAGAAAACACCAAAAATCTTAATTACCTTGTTCTTAAAAAAAGTTTTAAAATGACTGGTGTCTTCTGTTATATTTTCAAAATCTGAAACCGTAGGCTTATGAAATTTTGCTTCAATTAAAGCCGCCACCCAGCCCGGCTTTAACACAGGGTTAAAGTTACTTATAGGCGCCGTGGCGGCAGCCGCTAAAATTGAAAGAGGATGCGCCCATAAAACTAATGTAAAAAATCCTGCGCAGGCAGATTTAATAACTGTCCATGCTAAAATATTTTTTAATATATCTTCTGTACTATTAGTGTTTGAAAAAAAATAAAATAAAAACATAATAATAAAAATGGGCGTAAAAAATTTTAATGCCGCCCAAAATTTTGATTTTGGCTGCACATATTCCAGAGGTTTAATATCAATTTCTTTATCCAGATATTTTTTTATACCCGCGAGATGTCCGGCGCCTACAATCGCAAGAGCTGTTTTAGACTTTGGATATTCTTTTACGGCGTCTTTTATTTTTTGTGAAAGATATTTGTCTCTCTCGGTAATTAAAATTTGTTTTATTTTATTGTATCTTGCCGGTAAATTTTCAAAAAGACCCTCAAGAATATCTTTACTTTTCATTTCTTCAATCTGTTCAGCTGAAGTCTCTGGCGATACTATTAAAGAAGCTGCCAGTTCTGAGATTAAAAAAACTTTACTAAAATAGCCCGTACTCTGCCATGCTCTTCTAAGCGTTATTTGAACATCTCTGTCAACCAAAGCAAACGGAATGTTATTTTTTTGGGCCAACGCAATACCCGTTAAAATTTCTTCACCCGGTTTTACTTTCGTGGTTTCACCTATTTTTTTTTGAAAAGAAGATAATATTAAGTTAGACATTAATAAATACATCTTCTTTTGTTTAATTACCTGAACAATATCAAGTTTTTGCCATCTGTTCTTATCTACAATAGATTTGTATCTGGCGTCGCAAAGTTCTACGCATACTAAATCGGGCTTATCTTTTAAGAAAGATACTTGAACATCGCGAACACTTTCAGGACTTATATGGGCCGTACCTAAAACTATTACCTTAGTTTTACCTAAATTTTTAATAAAATGAGGACCGGTTATTTTATTTTCTTTTGAGGCTGATTTTTTTACCATTGTTTTTTTAACGGGTTTGCTTTTCAATACAGATGGTTTTGTGTTTTTTTTATTTTGTGTTAAACTTTTCTTTTCAGATTTTTTTTTCTCTTTAGCCAATTAAATTTCCTTCTTAAAAAAATACTATGCGCAAATTTCAAGTTAAATACGCTCCGTAAATAGAATATTTTTTATCAGGCTTGAATTTTATCAAGGCGGGTAAAAATAATTTCAATTTGAAGTATTAATTCATTTACATCAAAAGGTTTTTCAAGATAATAGCAGACCCCTTGCTTTAGAGATTTTATTTTATTTATATGTTCGGGATAGGCCGTATGAATAATAACTTCTACATGATTGTATTTATCATTCATTTCATACATTTGTTTTATTGTTTCTAAGCCGCTTATGCCCTTCATCACAGAATCCATTAACACAAGATCTACCTTGCCGCCTTTTTCTAAGTATACTAGAAACTCTTCACCCGACGCAAAAGAATGAAAATTATTAAATTCTTCAGATTCAAGAGTCATTTCTATAGCTTTTAAATTATGATCATTATCATCAACAATCGCGATAATCTTGTTTTTATTAAATGAACTTATTCTTTGGGGTTTCATATTCTTACAGTATTTTTTTCTAATAATTTTATTTTTTCTACCGGGATCATTAAATTTACTGAGAATGTATTATTTTTATTGTCAATGCCATACATACACTTTAATTCTAATTCTTTACAAGCAGAACGAATTATATTTAACCCTAAACCATGGCTTTCTTTTCTTTTTGCGTTTAATAATATTTTATTTAAAAATGTTAAAACAAAATAATTTTTATTTATATCGCAGTAATCAATCTCAACCTGTTTTTCAGCGGCGTATTTATATACATTAAAAAATATGTTGCCTAAAATTTGATTTGAAAATTTTTCAATATCAAATTCAACAATAATATTTTTAAGTTTATTTGCTGAATTATTATAATTTATTTTTACTGGCCTTGATAGATTACTTAAACTGTTTTCAATTAATTTTAATATTGAAATACTTTTTATATTCGAACTTCCTTCTGTATTTTTTAGCGCTAATTCTGAATCTAATAAATTATGAACATATTTCTTTAGTAAATTCATATTTGAATTAATGGTTTGCAGATGTTCTCTTGATTTTTTATCTTTAATATTTTTTTCTAAAAGCTGAAGATTTAGACCCATCGCAAACAAAGGTGTTTTAAGTTCATGATTTACTGAAGCAAAAAAGTTTTCTTTAGATTCTTTCGCGGCTTTTAATTCGTCATACTGTTCGCAAATTGTCTTTATATTTGAAATATTGCTAATACTAACAATTATAAAAATAATTCCACAAGCAATTATGCCGGTAAAAATATAATGCTCCGAATCAGATATTTTACCATCTGATACAAGCGAAAGCCAATAGATAAAAATAATTATAAAAAAAGCAAGAAAAATTTCCTTAAATGTTTTTGTTACAAAAAACATAGAGCCTATTAATAGTTGCATTATACCAAAATGATATGCTAACTCGGGATCAGCTGCTATAATTTGCAAATAAGAAGTAGATATGGCATTAGATAGAACTAAAATTACTTGAAATAAAACTCTATTTTTAACAATAAGTACGCTAAAATTATTTGTAACTACTATAACAAAGATTAACAAAAGTATATTTACTGTCCTAAGGGTGAGAGGGGTTCTAAAGTTTGAACTAAAAATAAAATATTCTTCAACCAAACCAAATAAGTTGGCAATTATACCTACTACAGCTACATACTTCCAATTTTTTAAAATTCTTCTATTAAAATAATTATTTTCTGTTGTATTATTTTGTTTCATTAAACCCGGCTATGCATATAAAAATTATAATAAAGAGGAAATCTTTTTTTTAATTCTATTCTTCCTTCTTTTACGGTATTGGCACAAGGCACGCAATCTATGCCCATATATTCTTTTGGTTCCGCTAATTCAATAAAAACTAAGCCCATTGATTTTAATATTCTTTTATATAAAACTGAAGGTTCACCAACCATGATGTTATTATCATTACTCCTTACTTCAACCACAAATTGTTTCACAAGGTGTGAAAGTATATGTTTTGCGTCCCCCCTTTTATTTCTTTCTTCTAATAGTTTTTTATCAATAGCGCTTCTACCAGCGTCAAAAATATCACCTTCAAGAGGGTGTACGTCAAATTTATAATATAAATCTTCTTTTCGAATACCATATTCTTTTGTAATAGGAAGTTCTGTTTTATCCATTAAGTTAGAGCGAATAACCCTGCTTGTGCCTACAATTTGTCCGTCATTATTTAACACGGCATAAATTCTAGAAATTGGAAAATATTCTTCCTCTTCTTCTTTCATTTTAATTTTTTCTTTTTTATCATATGGCCACTTTTTTTTATATTTTTCTTCATATGATTCTATGTATACCTTCCAAACGAAATCAATAAACTCATCAAATTTATCTTTACCTAATTCCCATAAAGAAAAATCGGTATCTGGATTATATAGGCAAATAGATGTTTCTTTGCCTCTCTCTTTTATATCATAAGCGTTTGCTAAAGCATTACCGTATGAATCTTGAAAAATTACTCTGGGAAAGTTCTTTAGTTTTTGCTGACGGCTAATTGCCACACATGAGGCCGTCACCATAGAAGCCACATTTAAAGTCGCTGGAATCATTTGAGGATCATATTCCCGCTTTCTTCTCATATAATTTGTATATGCTGACAAAAGCCAGTCGGGCACAGATTCTCTATCGGTCAGTTCTTTTAGTGTATGTGTAATTAAAGCTTCTTTTATGTCGGCTGCTTTTTTCTTTTGAAAAAAATCTTTTAAATTAGGTGATTCAGGGTAAAAGATATAATTTACTCCGGCGAAGCCTAAATTCAAGGGGAAAATTACAATTCTGCCTGTTTGCGCCGCAATTTCATTGCATAGCAAAAATTCCTTAGTATCAAAATCAATAGTATTTATGACAATATCAGCAGAAATTATCCATTTATACAAAGATTCTTTTTTAAGATAAAAAGGGATAAATGCAATATGATTATTTTCATCAATTCGTTTTATTCTTTTTCTAAGAGCTAAAGCTTTGTTTTTTGTTATGTCTTCGTTCTCATAATTTTGCCGGTTTAGGTTGCTTTCTTCTACGCAATCACCATCTGCTATTATAATGTTTTCAAAACCAATTCTAAGAAGAGCTTCGGCAATGTATGAACCTAGTCCCGCGCCAATGATTAAAATATTTTTTTTCGCGATTTTTTTTTGTAAATCGGACTCTATGTATAAATAATTTCGCGAGATATCAATCATATTAATTTTCAATTAAAATTTTTATTGTTTTATTTTCTATATTTAATTTAGCCGTCAAGATTTATATATAAAAATTATACCGAGAATATTTTGAATTTTTTCTTAAAATATTATATACTATTTTTTATAAAATAAAGATCCATGAAAATACCGCAGTATTTCTTTTTTTTAATATTTATTATTCTTGTTTTAGGTTCAGGATATACATATCTTAAAAAAAGGCTGGTTGAGAAATTCAATATTTCGAAAACAAAGCATAAAATTTTCAGCAGGCTTATTCTGGCTTTGTTCATTATGGTTATTTTATCTTTTCCCTTTCGAATAATATTTGGCGCACTTCTCGATTGGTACGACAGAATAGCTTTCGCTAGTCTGGGAATTATAAGCTTTTTATTTACATACACTCTTATTCGCGATTTAGGCGAGCTTTTATTTTTTTTTTATAAAAAAATACCAAAATCCGCAAATCAAAAAAAACCTGAAGATTCACAAGAATTTATCAAAAGAAAAGAATTTATCTACAAATCAATAAATTATTCAATTTTAGGTTTAAGCGGCCTTAGTTTTTCATACGGATTTATTAAATCGCAAATAAATCCGAAAGTTGTACAGGTTAATGTACCCATACAAAATTTACCTGTAGAGTTTGATAATTTTAAAATATGTCAAATAAGCGATTTACACATTGGCGCTTTACTAAAAGGCGATTTTACTGAAAATGTTGTAAGTATAATTAATTCATTAAATGCCGATATTGTTGCTTTAACAGGTGACGCTGTGGATGGTTCTGTGGCCGCGTTAAAAAAAGATACCGAACCTTTAAGCGATATTAAAACCAAATATGGTAAATTTTTTGCCACGGGCAACCATGAATATTATTCAGGTGTTGACGAATGGATGAAAGAATTTGACCGCCTTAAATTCACGGTTCTTTTAAATGAAAATAGAGCCATTCAAAAAAATAATTCTAAAATTTTCATCGCGGGAGTAGCCGACCCGCATGGCGAGCGCTTTTCTAAATTTCATAAATCGTCACCTTTAAAAGCCGCCAAAGGTATTAAAGAAAATGATATTTCAATTTTACTGGCCCACCAGCCTAAATCTATTTATGAAGCCTCAAAAGCCAATTTTAATCTTCAGTTAACAGGTCACACTCACGGCGGCCAGTTTTTCCCATGGATTTATATTGCTCAAATGGTACATCCGTACATAGCGGGCCTTCATAAACATGAGAATACTTTTATTTACGTAAACAGCGGCACCGGTTATTGGGGCCCGCCGGTTCGCATGGGTACCGATTCTGAAATTACGTTATTGACGTTAAAACGAGTGGTTTGATTTTCTTACTCAGGTATTTCTAAAGAAACAATATTTTTAAGCCACGGAATATCTTTATGTTTGCTTTTATCAGCAAATAAATTTTCAGGACCAACGATAACCAAAAAGAAATTTTCAGGATTATAATATTTTTGAGCAAGCTTTAATATATCTTCGTTTGTCACTTTTTCTATTTTTTGTATAAAGTTTTTTAAATAATCATCTGAAAGTCCGTCCCACATTAAAGAAAGCTGTGTATTTAAAAGACTCTCAGGTGTTTCATATAAAAAAACAAATTTATTTTCTAAAGATTTTTTTGCTTCCATTATTTTATCTTTACCCGCGAAACTATCGGGATTCAGCAATATTGTATTTACCTCTCTTAACAAGTCGAATAAATTTTCATTAGCGGTCTGCGCGAAAATACGAATGTCTCCAAAATAAAGTCCCGCGCTGTAATGAGAATAAACTGAATAGGCCCAGCCTTTTTTCACTCGAATTTTTTGCGTAAGCTCTGAGTTAAAAGAGCTGCCGCCTAATAAAAAATCATATATTTTTAACGGGTAATAATCTTCATCTGAATGCTTCATTCCATTTGTCATTAATAGAACAGTAGCCTGCGGCAGATCTTTTTTAATATGAAAAGTTGTAAATTTTATATTGTTAGGTTTTACTTTTAATGCGTCATCCAAAATTTTGTTTTTTTCATCAATAACCAAAGAACCTAAAGTATCATTTAAAATCGGCTTAATCTTTTCTTCATCATAATCGCCTGCTAATAACAGAGTAAAACGTTCCGCTTTGTACATTTCTTGCTGCCATTTTTTTAAATCTTCAATAGAAATTGAGTTAATAGTTTCTTTTGTAGTTATTTTACCGCGGATTGAGTTTTCCCAGAACTTTAGGTTTGAACCTATATATGCTAAACTACCGGGATTCTCTTTTCTTTTCTCTATGCCTTTTAATGTCTGCTGTTTTAATATTTCAAAATCTTCATTAAGAAACTGTGGATTTTTTATAACGCTTAATATTAGTTTAAGATCATCTTCAAAAAAATGAGAAAGGCTTGAAAGAGAAAAGCTTGACCTTTCTGTGCCGCCTGAATATGAAAAACTGGAAGCTCTTTGTTCTAAATATTCAGCAAGCTTTTCACGCGGATACTCTTTAGAGCCTGAAAATGTAACCATACTGCCCCATAAAGAATTTAATCCTGTTTGTTTGTCAGGCTCATCAAAACCTGTACCGTAAACATAAAGGCTGAAAAAAGATCGTGGCAACAGTTTATGGTTTACAAAGTATACTTTTATGCCATTTTTTAAGGTAAAAAACTTTAAATCAGGAATTTTTAACTGCAAAGATTCATTGGTTATAAACTTTTTCCATGGTCTTTCTTTATTTTCTTGAGCGGGTAAAGAATAATTTATAATCAATAGGACGGTAAAAAAAACTGCTGAAAAGAAAATTATCTTCTTATTTAGTTTTGTATTTATAAAATTTTTCATGACAGAAGAAGAATAGAAATACTTATATACTGTCAATCAGGTTTTTTTAATGTACGGGTGTTGGGGCTGTGTAATAAGTAAGATTTTTAACGCAGAGGCGCAAAGAACGCAAAGGAAAAGTGTTGAATTTACGGATTTCTCTGCGTCCTCCGCGTCTTTGCGTTTAATCTTTTCTTTGTTTTTACACGTCCCC
>JAOUOS010000044.1 GCA_029880285.1 Spirochaetia bacterium | reverse complement strand
ATTATTCAAGATAGAGAACCAACAATATCAAGAAATATATTAAATTTTTTGCCTTTTCGTATAGACCATTATTTTGAAAATATTCCAATCGCTTCAGGGGGGTACCATCCTATTAACTCTCCCTATAAATATTTTTTTATGAACGAGCGGCAGTTCAAAAAAAACAGGGAAAATAAATAAATTTTCAAACGACGACCCTTTATGTACCAATGGCTTAATTTATGCATATATTTACGTTCGCTGTGCTATTTTAACATATTCTCTTTTATTTTCACCTGTAAATATCTGTCTTGGTCTGCCTATCTTGGTTTCTTTATCATAAATCATTTCTCTCCACTGGGCTATCCATCCCGGCATTCTGCCTAGAGCAAACATTACGGTAAACATTTCTACCGGTATACGCAGAGCTTTATATATTATACCCGAATAAAAATCAACATTCGGATATAACTTCTTCTCAAGAAAATATTCATCTGACAACGCCACTTCTTCAAGTTCTTTGGCTATATCAAGAAGCGGATCGTGAATATCAAGTTTGGTTAATACATCATCGGCTGCTTTTTTAATAATAACCGCCCGCGGATCAAAGTTTTTATAAACTCGATGTCCAAAACCCATTAGCCGAAAGCCCGATGTTTTATCTTTTGCTTTATCTACGAATTTTTTAATGTCACCTCCCGCTTCATGTATCTCTTTAAGCATTTCAATAACTGCCTGATTCGCGCCGCCGTGCAGAGGCCCCCACAAAGCGTTTACCCCGCTGGCTACCGACACATAAATATTCGCGTGACTGGAACCAACAAGCCTTACGGTAGAAGCCGAACAGTTTTGTTCATGATCAGCATGCAGTATTAAAAGCAGATCTAACGCTCTTTCTACAACGGGATCAATATAATAGTCTTCAGTGGGAACAGAAAACATCATGTTGATAAAATTAGCCACATAGCTTAAAGAATTTTTAGGATAAATAAACGGCTGACCTATTGACTTTTTAAAAGAATAAGCGGCTATCGTAGGGGTTTTCGCGATTAATCTGTAAATTGATATTTCCTGATGTCTTTCATTTAAAGGGTCCATTGATTCACCGTAATAGCCAGAAAGCGTGCAAATCATAGAGCTTAAAATCGCCATCGGATGTGAATCTTTTCTGAATCCGTCATATAAACGCTTTAAATCTTCATGAATCATGGTATGATGAGTAACTATATGTTTAAATTCTTTATATTCGGCTTCTGTGGGTAGCTGACCATATATTAATAAATAAGCGACTTCTAAAAATGTAGAATGTTCGGCAAGCTGCTCTATAGGATAGCCCCTATAACGAAGTATTCCTTTTTCACCGTCTAAGAATGTTATACTGCTTTTACAGGAACCTGTGTTCACAAAGCCGCTGTCAAGGGTAATATATCCGGTAGCGCCTCTTAACTTTGATATATCCAGAGCTTTTTCGCCTTCTGAGCCCGTAATAACGGGAATTTCATATTCTTTGCCTTCATAAATTAATTTCGCTGTTTCACTCATAATACTCCCCTTTTTTTTATAATTTTTTAATTACTTTTATATACAATATAGTGAATTACCAAAAGTTTGTCATTGTATTTTTAAAGTTTTATCTATAATTCTTAAAAAAGTTTCTTTATATTTTCCATCGTTAACCATAAAAGAGTTAATATGACCACCCTCTGGTATTTCAATAATATGCTTTGGCTTTATGGCCCGTTTAAATATATCTGTGCCAAACTCAAACGGAACCGTATTATCTTTTTGACCGTGAATTACAATAAGAGGCACGGGTGAAATATCTATTATTTTATCTTCAACACTGCCTTCTTCTGACACAAGCAAGAACACCAGAAATTGAAAGGGCCAGGTAATAAAGCTTTGCGAGAGTCTGTCTTCTGCTATTTTTTGATATGAAGCAAATGACGATTCAATAATAACACAAGATACCCACTCTTTTTCTTGAAAAGATAAGAAAGCATCTATTGCTTTTATACCGCCAAGGCTTTGACCATAAATTATTGTTTGCTTACCTTTTTTCTTTTGCGGTATATTTCTTATATACTCTAGCGCCGCTTTTGCGTCTTCCCGAATACCGGTTTTATCAATATCGCCTTCTGACTTACCGTATCCTCTGTAATCAAAAGTAAATAAATTATAGCCGTGTTCAGTAAGCCATACTAAAGAACGGTAATGACTGGTTAAATTTTGTGCGTTACCATGAAATTGTATGATAGTTCCTTTTAATTTAGATTGTTCTTTCGCGTAAATAAACCATCCATGAAGCTTTGTGCCGTCTTTGCTTTGAAAAAAGATATCTTCATATTTTAAGTTGTATTCTTCAGGGGTTGAATATATTTTTTTATTTGGATAATAAAATAAGCTGTTGCAGTTTAGAAACATTATTAAGGAGAAAAAACCAAAGCCTTTAAATAACATTTAAAATAAATTAAAATATTCTATAAAAACCTGTAATTTTAAAAATAATATTTAACACTGGCAGAGATCTCGTTATAATTATCTGCTTTTAAATGATATTCATAAGCCGCTTCTAAAGCAAATGATTGATTAAAACCAATGTTTGTTTTGGCCTTAAAATCAAACCAGTCATTTTTATAATCAGGATACATCCAATGATGGTTCGCTTCAATTTTCCAGCTCCAGAACAATGTCATTCGCCATAAAATACCTGATGAAACCACCGTACCCGCCCGATATCCTTTGTGAAATAAATACCCTCCGTTTAATTCTGCGCCAATAAGCGTATACCAGGCGAAATTATCCAGATATCCCCAGTCATAACTTTCAAAAGTGGGCCCCATACCATACGTAAAATAAGCGTATATCCTATCAGTATCTTCTTTTTTTAGCAACTCATTATAACCAGATTTCGCGCCAAAGCTTAACTTCCACGATGGTCTATATATATGCCTATTTAATGGAGATAAAGAAATGACTTCCATCAATTTAAAATAATCAAGCTGTGGATATTTTTTTTCTTCATAAAAGTATTTCATACCTACGGCAAACATATAAAGCTGAGAATACGCAGAATATCCAACTGGAGAATCTATGTGATCTCTTAAAGCTGGCGCGAAAACAAGAGATGTAAAATAGCCTCTGCCTGAATATCCAAAATTTGCCGAAGCATGCGTACTCTCATGACCCGATAATGGGTTTTGGTTTTCAGGTATTGTATTTATAAATTCTATATTTGGTTTTTCATCTATTTTACTTCTTAATAATAAAAGTTTATTATAATATTCTTTTTCAGATTCTTCCACTTGACCTTCATTTAAATATTTTTTGTAGGTTGAAAACTCAAAAAATGTTTCTATAATAAAAGCTTTTCTCTCTGGCGTTAGGTCATCAGGCAGTAAAATATGATCTGACAACATATCAGAAAATAATTCTGCTTCTTTGTCTGAAAGATTAGAATACATTATCTTATATTTAGAAAGCACAGAGGGGCGGTACTTTAAACTGCTTACTAATTCTTTCTGCTCAGAAACAAGTTTTAATGTATCAACAGGTTTAACAATAAATGAAAACTTATCTGAAAGATAAAGCGTTGGTCTAGCGGCTTCTAGAGCCGATAATATTTGATAAGAGCAATTTTCATCAAAATAGTAATAATCGAAATATGTTCCTAAGAGTTCCCAAATATGATACATCATTTTTTCAATTTCATCTCCATTTAAGTTTAAATGGTACTCCCATAAATCTCTACTTTCAGTATCATTGTATTCATTAACTTTCATATAATACGGGAAAATAGAAAAATATCCGGGAAAACCGCCCAATAAGCCAAAATAAACGTAACTAATAATATCTATATTACCGGGGTTAGCCGCGAAATTAAGTCCATAATCAAGAAGATCCAGACCTTTTATGTTTCTTCTTTTATTAAGTTTTAACAAAGTATGACCATACATCGAAGCCGGATTATTCAAGTAAAAAGAAGAAAAGACCAGTGTTACAGATTCAACATCTAAAGACTTTTTCCATTTTTCAAATCTTGTACATTGAAATTCATTAATTTTTGATGGTTCAATTGATAATTTTTCTTTTAACCAACGATATCTGGCAGTAAAACGACACTGAGGATGCAAAATCAACGGATTTTCTTTATCTCCATAAAAAAAACCTTTTAATGTAGCTTCTAACTCTCTTTGAGGTTCATACTTACCTTCGGAATCATTAAAAAAAAATTTACCGTCAACATAGCTTTCAAACCTGTTAAACGTTTTTTTTTTGTAATGCATAAGAACCATCCAGTATCTTTCTTCAGAAAGTTTTAAATCTCTAGATTTTTCAATAAGTTCAATTAAATATTCTTTATTAATATCAGAGTCTTTAATATTTTTCATAAGTTCTCTGGTAGAATTGCTTAAATCCATTTTTGATTCGTCAACACCCGATATATCTTGTGCCCATAAGCTTGAAAAAGAAAAGAGAAAAAACATTATAGACAATAATGAGAACTGTTTTAAACTATAATTATTTTTTTGAGATATAACTGCCATTACTCGGTTTACAATATGATGAAAATATAAAAAAGGCGTCTTTTTAAGACGCCTTTCGTTTAAGCTCTATATTTTAAAGAGCTGAACAAGTACCTGAAAGTGTACTATCGTTTTTTGCTAGTTCTTTTACAGAATTCAGCATCGATTCAGGTGTTACTTCTGAGTCAGAAACGATCTGACCATAGTTTGCCTGTGTCATTTGTCCAAAAGCAGGTACTGCTTCTGCGCTACATCCCATTAGATGAGCAAATGTATACAGAGATTCACCTTCGCCTTTTGCCATTTCTTTTTTTAGCGTTTCAAAGTTATTAAAAGCATAAACTTTTTGTTCTACTTCAGCTTTAATAACCCCGCTGTCAGTACATTCTGATGTACCAAGTAAAATTCCTATGGTTTGACTGTAGAAACTGGCATTAGTAGTAGCCGCGCTAACCTGCAAAAAGCCGTCACCGCCGCCAATTACGACAGCGCCTAAACCGCATCCTGCTGTTCCATAAGCTGCGTGTACATTAGCAGGCATAAATGCAAATGCCGTTACAGCTGCTGCCATTGTTAATGAAAGTAATGTTTTTTTCATTTTCATACTCCTTTATAGTTAAGGCTTATAGCCATACCTTTGTGCAGGTTCCCGCTAGCTTATTGTCGGCGGCCACAGCTTCTTTGAGTCTATAAAGAACCCACTCGCTTTCTTTTTCTTCGCCATTGAAGATATCGTTATACTTTTCTTTTGCTAAAGTACCGAAATCATTCATGCTTTCAATTGAGCATCCCATAAGGTAAGCAAGAGAATTAATTTTCTCTCCCTCGCCTTTCGCGGCTTCAAGCTTTAGGCTGTCAATATTATGAGCCATAAATACTCTTTGCTCTAATTCGGCTTTAATAACACCGTCATCAGTACAATGTGATGTACCAGAAGTTATAGCAGAAGTTTGTAATCCCCCAAAATACCAATTGATTGCCGAGGCAACTAACTGTATCATGCCGGGCTGGCTTCCTATTACTATTGCGCCTACCCCGCAACCACCCATACCGTAGCTCTTCGCTTCTGTTTTAGCGGGTGCCAATACTAACGCTGTAGCAAGCACTGCCATAGAGCTAAACATAATAATTTTTTTCATTCTTTCCTCCTAAAATTTATATTAAGGTTTTTTGTAATTATTTAGAGCCTATTACATAGGAGATACCAAGCGTTTCTACGCTAATAAAACCATATATCTCTAAAAAATTAACTAAGTACATACAAACAGATATGCATGTTATGTAAATAATTTTTTTTAGTTTTTTAACATTTTTTAAAAAAAATCCTTGAATTAAAGACAATTTTTATTTTATACGTATACATGAGTAAAAATATTTTTATACTGCTACTTATCTTAACAAAAACAAATTTATACGCGGCCGATAAGCTTAGCGAATCAATATTCGCCAAAAATAAAATTAAAGTTAATGGCTTTAATGAACAACAGAAAAAAATAACTATTGAAACTTTTCAAAAAATCTATAATATCAATCCCCAAAAATTAAAAGTGAATAACAAAATTTACAATGAATATTCTAATTTTGAAAAATTATTTCAATTTAAAATAAACGGCCCCAATCTGCTTCATTGGATGTTAAAACGAATGAAAAGCTTAAATTATGTTAATACATGGACCGTTGCCACCAATGACGGTGCAGGAAATATTTCTATAGGCGACGAATTTTTTATTTCTACCGAGCTTGAAAAAATGTACATTTTAATTCATGAAGCCAGACATTCAGATTACGGCGGATTTACACATGTACCCTGTCCCGATAATTTTCCTTTTATTTCGGTGGGGCAGCCAGAATTTGTTTTAAAAAGTGCTCCTGGCTGTGATAAAACCACCACAGGTTCTTACGCATATCAGGCTGCTTTTTTATATGAAGTTTTCGCGTACCAGTTATTTGAAAACTATACTGAAGCCGGATATCTTTATAATAGCACTGTTTCAAGAATTTTACCTTTACATGATTATGAATCAAACAAAGTTTATAGCGATGAGAATATTTCTTTTATTTTTAATAAAAAAAACGAAATTATAAAAAAATTAAACAACTTTCAAGATATTTATTTTTTTAAAATATGGGAAACTGAAAACGCAATTGCATACTCTTCAGAAAAAAATGAAGGCGCCCGTTATACAATGATTTTCTATAAAAACGAAAAAGACGCTATCATTTCATATAAGGCAAAAGCAAATAGAACACAAGCAGTTTTTATGATAGCGGGCATTGTGGTATTTTGCCCCTATGGCGACAATAAATCTCTTTTTAAAAAGCTTTATTCTATTCTCGCGGGAATGGGTGTTGCTTTAAAATGATATATTTTATATTACCGGTTTTTTAATTAACCGGTAATATAAAACATTGTATAGTTTACTTTTCGTTTAATTCTTCTAAAATTATTTTTTTATAACCTTCTGCCGCTTTTTCAATAGCTTCTTTATACATATCTTCTACTTCTCCATTATAGCCTATAGAGCTCGCTACCATACCTGTTGAGTTAGAAGATGTATAACCAGAACCCTGCGCTCTTACTTGCCCATTATCAACCGCGATTTCTAAATCTGAATTTAACGCGAATACTCTCGCGTTTACAATGGCGCGCGCCGCTCCCATGCCGCCTATGGCAAAACTGGCATAATAAGCAATATCTAAATTAAGTTCCATAATAGTATCAACATTTAGATCTTTTAAAAGCTGACCCAAGCGTTTTTTTACTTCTGGATCTTCCATAACAGGAATTATAGAGTGAGCCGTATCTTTAATTTTATGCGTGCCCAATTTATAAAGGTTCCATAACGCCTTACTCTTACGATAGTCTTCTACCCATTTGGCATACTCGACAAACTTAGGGTTCGCGGTTACTTTATCGCCGTTTATAACCTGCCAACTTTCAACTTCTGAAAGCTTTTGGGCAAATTTATCTTCGGCATGTTTTAAAAGAGTTGCACCGCCAAAAGCCGCGGGAGATTCATCACTTTCTTTATCTGCCACCAAAGTCGCGAGGCCGGTAAATCCGCCGCCCTGAGTATTATACACGGCGCGATTAGCCGAAACGCTGATAATCGCGATTTTTTTAACCTTATTTACCGCCGGTTTTTTTACCATAGAAGCGCAATAATTAAGGCTTAAAATTAAAACTGGTACCAGCAGTTTTATCTTAAAAATTTTTTTCATTCTATTACCTCTTAATTTTTTTTACCGTAAAATTTTTAAATGCATTTGAATTTTTACGGTTTATAAAAGACAGTAAAAAAGTTATAAACAAAAAGACAACAATAAATTTCAGCAGACAAATATTCTTCTTCTTGATTTTAAAAAGCATATGAAAAAAACAAACGTTTTTCGAGCCGCCAAGGCTTAAAAAATTATATAAATTTGAATTGACAAAATGTGCTCATTTTATAATCGTTTAGTACGTTTTATTTTATGAATTATGTAAGTTACGAAAATAAAACGCAAGTAACAAGTAGTAATAATAAAGTAAAGAGGGGCTTTAGGCAGCCCATTTTAGTCACCATAAAAAATTTAGAAACCCGACGATTTTTTTCCTATTAAAAATCAAACTGCTTTCTTACCGCAAGTTCATAATATGCGCCAACATAAACATTTATTTCATCTTTTTCTGACCCTTCTATTGCCGGGTCATAATTTCCGTAAAAATCTGCAACGGCTATGGCACTATCCATTATTACACAATTCAAGTAAACACCAAGACCATACTCTTTGAAGGCAGCGCCTAAGCCTATCTCAAAATTTGCGCCACCTGTTTCTTTACCGTCAAACTCTACTCCCGTATATTCATTTTTCTCACCGGTCGTTAAATTCTCTACGCTAATGCTTTTAGGCACAACCCCTTTAAATTGAAAGCCTAATGACCAAATTAAACTCCAATTTTCATAGGGCCTGGTTCCCAAAAGGCGAAATCCGAGTAAAATAGCTCCGTTATCTAAATTATATCTTGTTACAATTTCGTCTTCATTTGTACTTGCAATAGAACCGTCTACCTTAATGGTAGATTTTGTTTGAGTTCTTTCCCAGTCGGCCCAACCCATCCCCAAATAGAAGAAAGCATGCCCCATTTGACCGGGCCTGATATAACCCATGTAGCCTAAAAGAAGATTGGTTTTCCAGTAATGCCCATGACCCTCTGAATGTCCTGCTGCACCAGAAGGTATTGGTACATCATAGTCAATATTTCCCAAAGAGAGATATGAAAACTCTGTTTCAATACCCACAAAATACAACCTGAACAACGATGACAATTTAGCTCCATAGCCCAAGCCGCTTTGGCTGGTGTCATTTAAGTCTACACCGGTCGTTCCGCCGCCAAATGCGGTTGACAATAAAAGCGAAAACGGCGTACTATTTAATGAGTTTTTGTTTTCTATTTCTAATTTATCGGTTTTAATTTGCTCATTTTCTACTGCTTCTTTATTTTCTTCTGTTTCTGTATTTTCTGAAGCTTGCGCTGTCAAGCTTCCTACCGCAAAAAACAGCCAGAATGTTATCAAAAAGAAAGTTATTTTATTCATTGATATCTCCTTTATTTAATGACAAAAAATAAAAAAACTCAATAAAGCGTCAAGATATATTTACAAAATATTTTACTTGATAATATGTCTAATATATGATAAATGACTTAATAAATATTAAAAATTTCTATTTCAACAGGATATCAATCAATATGAAAAACTATTATTTAAATCTATTTAAAACAATACTAATTATAAGCATTTTATCAGGTTTCTACACGATAAACGCCGAAACAACCACAGAAAAATACAGAATTGCCGTTTTACCATTTAAATTTGGCGGTACTGTAACGAAATCTGAAGTTGACTACCTTATGGAAAGAATACGGTCAGAATTAATTAAAACTGATTATTTTGACGTTATCAGTAATGATCAGCTTGATGAAATGGTAAAAATGCAAACCCAAAAGCAGGGTGTTGGCGAAGGTTCCTGTACAACAGAAAAATGCATCATTGATATAGGCAACGCACTTGAGTGTGAAAAAATAATGGTAGGCTCGGCAATGGAAGCCTTTGGTGAATACGCCATTAGCGGTAAAATTTTAGATGTTGTGTCGCAAAAATACGAAAAAGCAGAAGATATTGTCATAAAAAGAAAAAGCGATTTTCCTAATGCGGCAAAAAAAATGGTCGGTTCGCTAGTTGGTAAAACGTACAAAAAAACATCAGACCGTGAAGAGAACTGGAAAGACACCAAAGAAATGAAAGCTGTTATAGAAATTGAAACAGGATGGAACGGTACTGTTGGCGGTATAGGCATGAGACTTGATTACCGCTTAACCGATGCAATCTCTTGGAATTTTGGGGGCGGACAAGGCATGTGGGGAGGCCGTTTGTCTTCTGGCATAAGATACAATTTTGATTTTCCTTTTGGGGGCGCTCTTGCCGTTACGGGAGCTTACAATATGGGGGGAGGCAACAGCTCATTATCACTTGAAACCGAAACAATCAATAGTTACGGTTACTATGATTATAATTATATTGATATTGTTTATGAAAAAAACCCGATTACAACCGTTAATTTTAGTTTAATGCTAACGCGTAGAGCGACTAGTTCCAGAAAAATTTATTTAGATCTGGGATACGGCATAATAGTTGGTAATAAAGAACACTATAATATAGTTAAAGGCGATGTCTCATCTTTTGATATGGTAGAACTCGATAAACGAATTCAGGAAGATATGAGTATATATCTTCCTGGGGGCTATATTATTTCAGTAGGCCTAGGCTGGGCATGGTAATATTAAAAATTACAATCTAAAATCAATACCCACTTCTATAAATGATAAGCTATATCCCAGTTTGCCTTTTAGCGCTACGTTATCGGCAATATAGTATCTGCCTGACACATAAACACCTCTTGCGAAAGTAGATATACTATTAGCACCCAAAATTTTGGGTTCTATAAATTTAAAATAGCCTACCATTATGCCAAGAGACAGGTCGACATCTTTATTATCTATACCTATGTGATATTCTCCCGTTACCCCAACTAACATTAATTTATATTTATCCCAAAGCAAATCAAATGATGAATATCCAAAAATACCTCCAATACCTATATTCTCATGAACAGCATATTCAGCATTACCCGTAAAAACAGCTCCGAAGCCTAAGCCCGCATTGGCGCCAATAAAAAAATCTCCTTTGTTAAATTTTTCAGGAGATTTAGTTTTCAAACCAGCGGCTGCTGTCTGAAAAGATATCGCTGTCATTAATATGGTAATAATCAAAATGTTTTTTTTCATATTTATGCTCCTTTTGTGTTTATCTAAAAAAAGAAAAGTATTCTTAATTTTAAAATAATTTTTTCTTCTATAAATACATTAAACTTTATTTAGTTATTCAAATTCACTTTGTCAAGAATTTTTAATAAAGTGCCGTATAACCAGTACTGAATTCGCGCTTTATTAATTGAAAAATTTTCAAATATTTTTAAAGTTAAATTACAATTCAAAAAAAATTGACACCCTAAGTTTTTTTTATTTTCTGACAAACCAATAAAAAGATAAATAAATCATGATTGAAGTAAAAAATCTATCAAAAAACTTTGGCGACATTAAGGCCGTAGACAATATAAGTTTTCAGGTTTCAAAAGGTGAAATTGTGGGTTTGTTGGGCCCTAACGGCGCCGGTAAAACAACCACAATGCGAATGATTACCGGCTACTACGAACCGGCAGAAGGTGATGCGGTTATTGATGGCAGTTCCGTTAAAGAAAACAGGCAAGAAGTTCAAAGAATGATTGGCTATCTTCCTGAAACTGCGGCTCTTTATACCGATATGCTTGTTTCTGACTATCTGGCTTTTATAGGAAAATCACACAACCTTGACGAAAAAAAACTAGCTTCAGGTATTGAAAAATCTGTATCGGCGACCAGCCTTGAAAAATATTTTTACCGCCCTATTTCTATTTTATCAAAAGGATTCAAACAAAGAGTGGGTCTCGCCGCGGCTTTACTTCACGACCCCGCGGTTTTAATTCTTGATGAGCCTACATCTGGCCTTGACCCCAACCAAATAAATGAAATGCAAAATTTAATTAGAAATCTTTCAAAAGATAAAACTATTATTTTAAGCACCCATATATTAGCTGAGGTAGAAGCTGTTTGCAAGAGAGCTATTATAATTTCTGAAGGTAAAAAAGTTTTAGACAGCAGCTTAAATGACATAGAAAAACTAAAAGAAGGTTCACACCATATTCAGGTAACTATAAAAGGGAAAGCAACCGAAGCTGAAAAAATGTTTTCAAACATATTTAACAACGTTAATGAATCTGTTGAACTTTTATCTTCAGACAGCGTAAAGACCTGTTTTCAAATAACCGCATCTTTTGACGCCGCAGAAACAATATTTAAAACAGCCGTAGAAAAAAACTGGATATTAACCGAACTGTATACTGATAAAACAAGCCTTGAAAATATTTTTAAATCACTTACGGGAGGTAAAAATTGAACTCAAAAAAATTCAATATATCTTTTGAAAATGTAAATGTAATATTCAAAAGGGAATTTATGAATTATTTTAACACGCCTATTGGCTTTGTTTTTTTAGCAATTTTTACTTTTCTAATCAATGTGATTTTTTTTGTCTTTACCCAGTTTTGGGAAATAGGCAGAGCTTCACTTGACGGGTTTTTTGCCACGTTTAGACTTGCCTATATAATTTTTATACCCGCGGTAACCATGAGGCTATGGGCCGAAGAAAAAAGATCAGGCACTATTGAACTTTTATTTACGCTTCCTATTAAACATGCCGAGGCCATACTCGGCAAGTATTTATCGGCTCTGGGTTTTCTTGGCGTAGCGCTGGCTTCTACTTTTTTTATTCCATTAACAGTAGCTGTTATAGGCGAGCCAGACTGGTTTCTTATTATAGGCGGATACATAGGCGCTTTTTGCATGGGAGCAGCTTATATTTCTTTAGGTTTAATGCTTTCATGGTTAACTAAAGACCAAATTGTTGCTTTTTTATTGTCGGTGCTGTCTATTTTTCTATTATTTTTACTCGGTTTTGACCCTGTTTTAGAAGCGCTGGGTTCTTTAAAAACTTTTGCCGCTTTTTTTTCTGTAAGCTGGCATTATGAATCTTTAGCCAGAGGCCTTTTAGATACACGTGATATTATTTACTTTATTTCTTTCAGTGTCTTGTTTCTTTATTTAAACTATAGAAGTATAGAAAACAACAGATAAAAAGGAATGAAAAATACAATGAAAAACTTTCAAAACTCTAAAAAAATAACAACAATTTTAATTATTATTCTCTTTTTACTAATTAACTGGGTAAGTTACGGCAGCAGCTTTCGATTTGACCTTTCAAAATCAGGAAGACTAAGGCTTACCTCTAAAACTGAAAATATTTTAAGAAATTTACCAGAAAAAGTAACCATTGAAGCTTTTTTTTCAAACGAAGTTCCCGCTTCTCATATTCAACAACTAAGTTATCTTAAAGATTTTTTAAAAGAATACGCATCGGCCTCAAAAGGTAAAATAAAACTTATTTTCTTGGATCCAGATACTGATGAAGAAGCAAAAAATAGAGCCAGCCATTTAGGAATTCGTCCTGCCCGCATGGGTTCTATAGATCAAAAAAAGCAGGAGATTTCGGCAGTATACTTTTCATTAGCTTTATCTTATGGTTCCGACAACCAAATAATAGATAATATATTAAACGTAAGGCTTCTTGAATATGAGCTTACCGGCAGAATATACAGGCTCGCGTACCCGGGTGAAAAGCAGGTAGGCTTTTTATCAAATCACGGTGAATTTAACACACGCGAACTAATGCAAAATGCTGATAATTTCGCGACTGTTCAGGCTTTTAAAGACAGCATACAAACAGTTTATGGCAATTTAGTAGATATTGATACCGAAAAAGAAGAAATTCCTTCAGAAGTTACAACTCTTTTGATTGTAGGGCCAAACCGTTTGTCACCCATAGATAAATTTAAAATTGACCAGTTCTTACTAAGAGGCGGCAATATTATTTTAGCGATGAGCGGTATGAGTATAAGTCTTCAAACGGGCCAGGCTACACCTGCTGATGTTGATGTATTAAGTTTTTTTAAAAACTACGGCATTACTATCTCTGACGATATGGTATATGAAAGAAAGAATTTTTTACCCTTCAGACAGCCTGTTGGGCCTTTTCAGGTAATTGAAATACCCTACCCCATTTGGGTTGTTGCTGAAGAAAGATACATGCACGATTCAAGTTTAATTACAAAAGATCTACCCAGCTTATTTATACCGTGGACAAGCAGTATTAAAATTGATGAAAAACAGCTTATTGATGGTGAAGATAAAAAAATTGATATTTTGATAAGAACATCTACTGAAGCATGGACAGAAAAAAACAATATCTTTATCGCTCCAAACGCTATAAAAGAATCACTACAGAATAAAAACCAAACGACTACGGGACAATATGATCTTGCCGCATATTTAAAAGGGAGATTTAACAGCTATTATTCAAGTAACCCGCTTCCTAAAGAAGCTCCCAAAGAGTATTTAAAAGCAAGCGAAAAACCGGGACAAATATTGGTTATAGGGAGCCCTTACGCGATTATAAATATTGGAGTTCTGCAAAGCCAGGGAGTAAATATGAATTTCTTTTTATCGACACTTGACATTATGAACGATATGGAAGAGTTAGTTGAGGTAAGACAAAAAGAAATATCTACACCTCCTTTGCCTTCTATGGAACAAGGTGAGAAAAATTTAATAACTCTTTTAAATTTTCTTTTGCCTGTTTTATTTATAGGAGCTTTAGGAGCATTTGTCGCCTACAGAAGAAAAAATTTATCGAATATTCAGGTTTTATTTAAAGAAGACCCTGTTGAAGAAGAAAAAAAAGACAATACTAAAGGAGATAAATAATGAGTTTTTACAAAAATAGAAACTTAATTCTTTTAATTTTATGTGTTTTCTTTTTTATATTCGGATTTTTTAAAAACGATCCTTTTGGACTTTTTGAATTTACCTATCAAAAAGCGCCAAGATTAATTGATATTAATGAAAAAAATATTAAAATGATTCACCTAAAGCAGGGCGATAAAATTCAAACAACTTTTCAAAAAGATAAAGATTTATGGCTTGTTAAAAATCTGGCAGACAACTCGGTTTACAGGGGCAATAGCGAAAAAATAGAAAACGCTTTAGTAGATTTATTGGCTGTAAAAAAATATCATGATATAACATCTTCAGAAAATAAACACATCGAATACGCTGTAGCCGCTTCAGATTTTCATTTGGTATTTATATCAGAAAACGAACAGGTACTTGCCGATGTATACCTTGGTAAAAGCGGAGCCGCAATGGGAAGCTCATTACTACGGCTTTCTTCAGAAAAAACAGTATATTCGGCAAAAGGTAACTTTAAGGGTCAGTGGAACCAAAATATTGACGCTTTTCGGGATAAAAAAATTGTAAATTTTGTTCCAGAAAACATAAAAAGTATTCAATTTAATGGTGAAAAAAATTACAGCATACATAGAAAAGAAAATGACATGTGGGAACTAAACACGCTTGGTAAAATAATAGACGCTGATAAAAGTAAAGTTATTAATTTACTAAGAATAATAACAGACCTTCAGGGAAATTCTTTTTTTCCAAAAGAGGCAAATCCCCCTAAAAGTTTCGCGAAAATACAGGTTGAGTTATCTTCAGGATATATTGAAGAAATTGAAATTAACGGACCTATAGCCAAAAACTCTACCGACTATGTTACCAAAAGCCATTATACCGGCAACTGGCTTATGATTCCTAAATATCGCGTAGAAAGTCTTCTTAGTGACGCATCTCATTATGAACCTGGACAGAACGACGCCCCCCCCCCTCAGGGACAAAGACCTCAAGTTGCACCTAGGCCGCCAAAGAAAAGATAAAATAGGTATTACGTTTTTTTCTTCTTCTTCTTAGCAGCGGGTAGAAGAATATTGTTTAATATAAGCCTGTATCCGGCAGAATTTTTATGTAAACTTAAATTAGTAGGCGGATCGCCTACCAAGTGCTGGTAATCTTCAGGATCATGTCCCGCGTAAAAACTAAAAAAACCATTTTTGTATCCGCCGTAAATATATTTAACACGCGAGGTACCAAGACTTTGCGCTAATATTAATACTCTTGGTTTTATTTTATCAAGCCTGAAAGCTGTTGTCTGCCCTAAAAAATCGGCAATTTCTCGCTGGTGATTTTGAGTTAAAAGAGACGGTATAGGATCAATATGGGCATTAAAATCAAAAAGAGTAAAAAATTTCTTATTTTGCAAGATGCCTTCTGCCTGCGGATTTATATCTATATCTGAAAATTCGTACAAATAAGGGTCAGGAAATACTTTATAATTTTCAAACGCAAAGGTATATTCATATTTTAATAGATTTTGAAAATCGGGTGTTATTGGGGTTTGATCTATTAAAGTATCAACAATATCAACATGTTGAGCAGAAAGTGCGATATCAAGAGTGTCTGTGGCAGAACACATGGCAAAAAGAAATCCACCCTCGGCAACGTATTTTTGAATTGCCAGCGCGACATCTCTTTTTTGATCAGCTGTTCTTTTGTATCCCATTGATTTTGCCATTTCTTCAAAAACGAGGCGTCTTGATTGGTACCACTGCATATTTTTCGCGAACGCGTAAAATTTACCATATTGTCCCGTAAAATCTTCATGGTGAAGATGAAGCCAATCATATTTTTGAAGTTCACCCGTTAAAACCTCCTTATCCCATAATTGCGCATAAGGAATATCAGCGTATTCTAGGGCCATGGTAACTGCATCATCCCATGGTTCTGTTGTTTGAGGTTTGTATATGGCTATTTTGGGGGCTTTTTCAAATTCAATTTCATCAATGTTTTCTGTTTCTATTTTTTTTTGTAAAATTTTTCTATCTTCATCTTCAAAAGATTCAAATGTTAAACTATTTAGCGCGATAAATTCTCTAATAAAACTATTATCACTTAATACAAAAGATCCGCCTCTATAATTTAAAAGTATTTTTGCTTTTATTCCCTTTTCAATGGCCCTATAAACTAACCCGTAAACTTTCAAATGATCTTTCTGGCTTTCGTCCATAGGAACTAAAATTTCTACGCTAAATAAAAATTTTTGCCAAAGAAAAAACAAAAAAAATCCTTTTTTTATAAAATGAATATTCATACCGAAACGGCACTTTACCGCTCATTCATAAGAGGTCAAAGACTTTTATTTACTTGCCTTGCGCTATTTTCGTATGTTAATTTGTCTCTTTTGTGCGCTTATTGTGCATGGTTTCCCTGTTGATTTTAATATCACATTGACCCATTTTGTTTTTAAATATATGCAACTATCGTCACATTTTATTAGTTATGAAAAGGAGTACACTATGAAAACGAGTACAAACTATTTAAAAAAGATTTTATTAGCTGCAATTATAGCGGCATTAACATCCGTTTATAACTGTAATTCTAATACTTTTGAAATATTTGACAATACAAAAAAACTAGATTCAAGTTACGATAAAGAGATTCTATCTGTTTCAGTTGTCGATGTCTCTCTTGAAGATACTGCTCCTTTAATATATAAGTTAAACGATAGCATTTTAATTAAAGTAAAGTTTGATAATATCGTAAATGTTGAAAAAACCAACGGTACGCCTGCTATCACTCTAGCTGATGGAATAACTGCTGTATACACTTCAGGCAATGGTACTGATGTTCTTATCTTTGAGTATATTGTACAGCCGGGCGATAACTTTTCAAATATTGACTATACAGCTGAAAATGCCCTTATATTAAACGGCGGTTCAATTACCAATTTACAAAACAATGATGTAGATTTAACTTTACCAAAACCAGGCACAAGCAGCCTTGCTCCTCTTCTAGTAACAATTGACGGCATCATACCTGAGCTTAACATTGTATCTATTATTTCTAACAATGTCAATGATACATCTCTGGCAAAAACAGGTGATCGCATTGCTGTACACATTACTGCCAGTGAATCATTATCCGCCGCCCCCACAGTTACTATCTCTGGTAACACGGCTGTTGTATCGGGCACGGGGCCTTATACGGCTGAATTTACTATGACCGAAAGTGAAGCTGAAGGTATGGTATTTTTTACCATTGATTTTGCCGATATCGTGGGAAACAAGGGAATACAAGTAACAACTGTCTTAGATTCAAGCAGTGTAAATTTTGACAAGACACCTCCCGTTTTTAATTCACTTGCAGGCGCAAACGAAGCCGCAGATAATCTTCTTGAATTGCCAGAAAGAAACTCGACAAATGAAATAGTGGTTTTATCGGCAAGTGGTAATGATCATCCGATAAATATGGCGCTTTATACTTCTATAATAAATGATAATCCCTTTATAACATGTGACGCAAGTCAAATATATAACAATAGCATTATACCCGCAATAAATACAATATCTGATGTAGATGGTACTTATATTGTATGCGTAAAACTTGAAGACGCGGCCGGCAATATAACATATGGTAAAAGTTCTCAAATAATAAAAGATACAGCCAGCATAACCATAACTGAAAGCGGTACAACTGATATATCTGAAGACGGTATAACCGATTCTTATGATGTTGTTTTAACAAGTGAACCCTCTGCTGATGTTCTTATTGATATCTTGGCTAATTCACAATTAACAGCAAACGAAAGTGCTTCTTTTCAACTTACGTTTACTCCTTTTAACTGGTCATTACCGCAGACTGTATCTGTATCGGCCGTGAATGATAATATAGTAGAAACAACTCTTCATATTGGAACAATTACTCATATACTAAATGCTTCATCAGCATCTGAATATATAGGTAAGAGTATCAACCCGGTTATGGCGAACATAACAGACAATGACAATATGGCTTTTGTTTTAAATGTATCTTCTCCCGCAGCTGACGGTTCATATAAAGCGGCCGATATTCTTCCCGTGTATATTATATTTAATCAAATATTGAATGTTGATACTACTTTCGGGAACCCTTCTTTAACTCTTGATACAGGTACAATTTTTTATACATCGGGAACAGGAACAGACACGCTTGAGTTTAATTATATCGTAGGAGCTTCTGATATTTCAAATGACTTAAGCTATATAAATACAACGGCTTTAATTTTAAACGGCGGATCCATTAAAGATATTTATGGCAACGATGCGAATTTAACATTAATTAATCCCGGCAGCGCAGGTTCGCTAAGCTTTAACAAAAACCTTGTTATTGATACCTCTTCGCCCTCTGTTAATTGGGTTACTTCTTCTACCGCAGACGGCTCTTATGATTCAGGCAGTGCTGTTTCAATTGAAATTGTCTTTTCAGAATCTGTGTTTGTAACAGGCGGTACCCCCGCGCTTACTCTTGAAACAGGAGGCATTGATGCTATCGCAAATTATTCTTCGGGCAGCGGCACAAATACACTTTTTTTTAATTACACTGTTGAACCTGAACATCAATCTTCTGATTTAGATTATGTGGCAAATAATGCACTAGCTTTATCGGGAGCCTTTATTAAAGATATCGCGGGCAACGATGCTAATCTTACACTGCCAAATCCCGGAGAATTAAATTCGCTCTCTTACAATAAAAATATTATCATAGACGGTGCTATACCGGTTATCACAAACGTGACTTCTTCTACTGCAGATGCCTCTTACAAAGAAACTGATTTAATTTTAGTTAATATTGTTTTTTCAGAAATTGTGGATATAGATGTAACAGGCGGAACTCCATCGCTTGCCCTAAATTCAGGCGGCGCGGCTTTATATTCAAGCGGTACTGGTACCGCGGTACTTACTTTTTATTACACCATAACCGCAGGCGAAAATACATCTGACCTTGATTATACAAATTCTAACGCTCTTTTATTAAAC
>JAOUOS010000043.1 GCA_029880285.1 Spirochaetia bacterium | reverse complement strand
ATAGTTAAGTTTGGCATGATAATCATACAGATACTAATCAACATGACTACACTAATTACTGACATAAGCCAGTAATACCAGAAAACAGAAAATTTTAATTTTTCATTCATGTTATTTTAGGCATTGTATCAATTTACATACTTAAATTATAGTGACAATAATAAAAAAAACAACTTTTTATCGTTGAAATAATTAAATCATTATAATAATTTGATAGAAATTTTATTAATAACAGAAAAAATCCATCAATGCTTATTTATAATACTCTTTCGCAAGGTTAGTGATTTCTGTAATAAAATCAGTTTTGGCTTTCGTGTATGTTATGCGGTCACCCTTGTGTTCTTTTGACAGTTTTATTTTTAAATCGCTGTATTCTTTAGCAACTTTTGAATGCTCAATAAGATAGTCTCTAAACAATAATCTTTCCCATGATTCAAAAGCGGCTTCAATCATATGAATATGATGTGTTCTTTTACCATGATCATCACGTTTGATAAACCACGCGTAAAATGGCGGTGTATCATCGCCAAATGAAGGCCGCCAAAAATAATCATAGCCTTTTGCTTCAAGAACGGGCGCGACTTTACTTTTGGTTTTTTCAAGACTTTCGACTTCGACCAGCATATCAACAATTGGTTTAGCTGATAGACCGGGGACGGCGGTACTTCCGAAATGTTCAATTCGTTTTATAAAGCCAGACGGCACACAAGATAGTAAATGATCCCGCTCTGTTTCAAACATATTTTTCCAAAGAGGGTTATAAGGTTCAACATCAACTTCTTCTGTTGTAACGCGGGCTATTTTTTGTTCCAGAGTTTCTTTTACAGCAACTGCCTTGAAAAAGGTATAACAAAAAACACCATTTGCTTCTGCTGTTTTGTACAAAGCTTTGATACCTTTATCAAATGTGTTTTTGTCAATTAAACCTTCGTTTACAGCTGTTTCGTGTATACCTTTTATCATTGCGGTGAAAGTGTTCTTTGTAAAGCCTTCAACAAGTTTTGGTTTACTTGAGTCAACATATACAAATCGGGGCGATACACAAACAGAACTAAAACCTGATGCATCTAAAAGAGGATAAAGCTCTCTGCCTATATTCGCATTACCGCCCGCTTTAGCCTGCAGCTGTACCTGACAATCAATTACTTTTCGCGCGTCATCATTATCAGGATGAAAAAAAGTTGAGCCATGGTCACCTTCTATAACAGTAATTGTACCGCCTTTTTTAAGAAGTCTTTTTAAAAATTTTAGCGCCTCAAGCGGCTGCGATAAATGTTCAAGAACAAAGCAAACGAATATATGATCAAATGATTCTGGCTCAAAAGATAACCGGAATATATCGCCCTGTTGAAAGTTTACATTTTTTATACCTTCACTCTCAGTTTTTTTCTTAGCTTCTTTAAGCGAATTCTCAGAAATGTCAATAGAGGTAATTTGAGCATCAGGGCTATTACGCGCTAAAGTTATTGTTTGCGCGCCTACGCCGCAGCCTGCCTCAAGAACCTTGCTGCCAGCAGGGTAAGAAGTATCAGAATGCAATAATTCAACAAGGGTTACAGCCTGATCTTGTAAGCGCGTGCTTTCATGCAAATTGTATCCGTGTACATATTTTTTATGAATTGATGTATTCATATATATTACCTTCTCAGAAAATCATGATAAATCTTATATTTTAATATAATGTAAAGAAGATTTTATAAATAAACATTATGATTGTATTTAAATATTTTTACCCAGAATAGACAAAAACTCTAATTCAATGAATCCGCATTTTTTATAAAAATTTTCTGAATAGGTGTTTCGTTCCATGGAGCATTGTTAAAAGTTTGTATAAAAATATTGACACAATCAGTTATATCTTCATCATTTATTGGTAGTAAATTAAATTTAGCAGGCACATAGATTAAATAAAATGATATAAGGGATGCGTCAAGAAAAATTTGTGGTAGAAGAAATACTTTACGATTAATCATTATTTATTTTACAGGTTTTCATAATTATGTTTAAAGAAATTGTAACTGAACGATTACACCTTCGAAAAATAAAATCATTAGACGCCGAAAGCATGTTTTCGTATGCCGGTAATAAAGAAACTACCAAATATATGGCATGGCCAACTCATAACTCAATTGAAGAAACTCAGGAGTATATAAAAAGTATAATGCCTTTATATAAAACAAAAAAATATTATGACTGGGCCATAGAGCTAAAAGAAAACGGTAAAATGATTGGTACATGCGGTTTTGTCAATGTACAGGCTAACAAAGAATTCGCTGAAATTGGTTACATCATACATCAAGATTACCATAAAAAAGGCTATGGAACCGAAGCGGTTCAAAGTCTTATTGAATTCGGGTTTAAAACTTTGCGGTTAAAAAAAATATACGCGAGAATATACAAAGAAAATAAGATATCTATTCGGCTTGCTAAAAAATGCAAATTTACACTTGAGGTACAGCCAGAACACTGTTTAGCAAAAGATCATATTTGTTTTGGCGCGTTAAGTTATAGTATTAAAAACTTAGAGTAAACCGGTAAAAACCTTTTTATCATATTTGATTAAAACCTGGTTTTCTATAATAATTTTTCAAAAAATAAAAAATTTCTATCTCCTCTTTTAAAATCGCGGGAAGGGTTATGAATAAATCCATACGCTTTATATAACTTATGCGCCGCGTACATTTTAACCTGCGTGCATAACAGCATTTTAGTATAATCAGTATTATTTACACTTTCTAACAATTTCTCAATTAGAAGTTTTGCTAACCCTTTGTTTCGAAATTTGGGTTTTACTCCCAGTAAATGCATTTCAATTTCATTGGTTTTCGCGAAAAGTTTGGCAGCCGACTTGTAATCTACAGCAATTACTATCCCCGCAATTTCATTAGAATCAATTTCACGCGCGCAATAAATTTTCCCCCGGTTTCTAATGCTCGCGGATGAAAATGAAATCTTGAATCTATTTTTATCTATGAAGCCTTCATCAAGGTATGCTTCTTTCAATATTTCTGTAATTTCATTATCCGCGAGTTTGAGTTCGTCAGAAGTACCAATTTTGAATTTCATTATTCAGTTTCTTCGTTTAATCCGGTTTTGATATTACTAGAAAATATCAATTTTAATGAAGTTAAATTTGAATTTTTATGCGATGTCAAGCGTAAATGAAAAAAGAAAAAACCCGCCTGAAAAATCAAAACCGCTTTACATCTTGATCGCCCAATGCATATTTATTCCAGTGAGAAGAATTTCTTTTAAACGAATGTTGGGTATTAGCGCCGGGCTCTTGTTATTGGCGCTTGCACTTGCTCTTAGAAACCCTTCTCATCATAATTTTTTCTATACTCTCGCAATGGAAATATTTTCGGCATTTTGTTCAGCGGCCCCGCCCCTTGCCATGGCCTACCTATGGTTCTTGCCAGAAAAAAAAAGAAAAGAAGAATTATTAAATGCTTCAGCCAGCCGGCTTATTCCGTTGATTACTACTCTGGTACTGTCTGCCGTTATGGGAAATATTATATTTCATATAATTAATGCCAAAATCAAGGGGCTTAATCTGGCCGAAATTCAATATACCAACGAAGCAGTGAAAACAACTTCTCTGGCTCTTCCTGTTATTTTAATTGTGCTATTTCTGGAACATCTATTTATATCTAGAAATATTACCGAACCTGATCTTAAACAAGACAGTGTAAAGAAATTTGCGTTTCGGGATAAAAACGGCCATCATGTTCTTGCCTTTCATGAAATCAATTATATTCAGGCCAATAACAATATATGCCTTCTTCAAACAGACAGTAAAACATATTCTATCAATAAAAACCTTAAAACTCTTTGCAACAAACTGCCTGAATCTGATTTTATAAGAATACATAAAAGTTATTTGGCAAATAAAGATAAAATAAAGAGTCTTGAATATGATATTGGCGGCGCCTACATTGCCTATATTAATGATTCTGATGACAGCGCTTTGCCTGTAGGCAGAAATTATGCCGCCAATGTAAAAAAACAGATGGGCCTGTTAAAAAGTTAGAAAAAAACATTCCATCGAAAATATAATATATTTTAACCAAAAGATTTAATTAACAATAGAATTCTAATTTAAGATATATTTTCACCCTTTCTTTCGTAGCGTTCACCACAACTTACACTCTATTAACCACTACCCGCTTGCAATCTTATTTTTATTCGTCTATAATAAAGTTATAATTGTAAAAAGGAGTATATCATGATTATAAAAAAGAATACATTCACAAACACCAGGAAAAAAGAAAGCAATAGAAGACACGATATCGATTGGTTAAGAGTCATTGCCATATTTCTGCTGGTTCCTTTTCATACCGGCCGAATATTCGATATTGGGTGGTTTTATATTAAAAACCCCGATACCAGCATCTGGATAGAAAACGGTGTTCATTTCTTTCTTGGTCAATGGCGCATGGCACTATTGTTTTTTGTATCAGGCGTGGGTACGCGCTATGCTCTTGGTTTTCGTTCTTCACGAAAGTATATTAAAGAAAGATTTTTCCGTTTGATAATTCCCCTTCTGGCCGGCATATTAATTATAGTTCCGCCGCAAGTATACTATATGCTTCGATTTAAAGGCAGCTTCACCGGAACATATATTCATTTTTATCCAGAGTTTTATAATGGAATACGTCCCAATGGTAATTTTGAATGGGCCCATCTGTGGTTTTTAGCGTATCTATTTGTATTTTCTATCTTATTACTGCCCATTTTTGAAAAACTGAGATCGCAGGCTTTTCATAATTTTATTCCGCGATACATTGAAAAAGTAAAAGGCATTCGACATATTCTTATCATGGCGATACCTCTAATGATTACCGAAATACTTTTTAGACCCCATTGGCCGGGATTTCAGAACCTTTATAATGACTGGGCCAATTTCTTTTTCTACCTCATTTTATTCTTTTATGGATACGCGGTATTTATCAATGACCATATTTCTGATCTCGCCAAAAAAAATCTGGGTAAGTTATTTCTTATTGCCTTTTGCATGATCAGCATTTTATACACGGCAAGACTGATGCATGTAAAAGCAGAAATGTATCAATATTCCATAAAAGGAACTATTTTAAATGCCCTTACTGCCCTAAATACATGGCTATGGGTAATAACAATGATAGGGGCGGCAAGAAAATATCTGTCTTTTAATCATTCATTCCTGCGATATTCTCAGGGAATGATTTATCCGTTGTATATTTTACATCAGACTATTATAGTTGCTATCGGATATTATGTGATTCAGCTTGATATTGCAGTAAGCGCAAAGTTTAGTTTCATTTGTTTTATAACTTTTGGTTTAAGCTATGTGATTTATGAATACATATTAAAACCGTTCCCTTTTATGCATATTCTTTTCGGAATTAAATCTAGAGAGAAAGCAATATCAAAAGAAGAATCTAAATACAAAAAAATTATGAAAACAACCTTGCTCATTATTTTATTTTTTTTTCTGGGAATCAATAAAAAATCTTTACTGCTGGCACAGACAAATTCTCCCGAATTCTTAAAAGAAAAAGAAAAAATCCCTCAACAATTATTAGAAGAAAAAAAAGAAGGCTGGTATGTTACTGGTCTTCCTAATATCAATTTTAACAGCGACGCGGGGTTTGGCTATGGAGCTTCCCTTTTCTTATTTAACAATGGCCCAAAAGACCATACTTTTTTTGCATACACTCCTTATCTGCAAAAAATGAAAATAAATATATTGCGAACGACGGATGAAATTGAGAAATATGAAATCTTCTTTGATTCTCCCTATGTTTTCAATTCGCCTATTCAACTTGAAATGGGTATTGGATACAATCACAGTCCAACAGAAAATTTTTTTGGAAGCGACTTGAACACCCAAAATGCCCTGCAGTATAAGGGCAAAGAGTATACTTCTATTAAAGACTATAACAAAGAATTACAAAAAGTACTCTCTGGTAAATTTACTAACTTGAAATATCATCAATACGATATTGTGCGATATTTTGGATATCTAAATGCAAATTATTTTTTACTGGGAGAACTATTACACCCCGGGCTGGGTTATGCGCTAAACTTTAGCAATATTACTGATTACACAGGTAAAATAGTAAAAGCTTCTGAAAATCAAGAAGTAATTCAAAACGAGACTCTTTTATATCAATATCATAACGAAGGCCGTATTGCAGGCTTCTACGGCGGATTTAGTTCTGTTGTTAATATGAACATAAAATTGAATACTACTGATTATAAACCTGACCCACGAAATGGCATGCACCACGAGTTGATATTTCTAACAAGATAATAGGCTCTGATTTTAATTGGACAAAAACAGCTCTAGATTCTAAATATTTTCTATCTCCAATTTCAAGTTACCAGAATTTTACACTGGCCGCGAGAACTTCAGTTTCTTCATATCAAGGGAAGCCTCCTTTTTATAAATTAAATCAATTGGGCGGTTCAAAGACTTTAAGGGGTTTTGTATCAAATCGTTTTTCTGCCGCTAACTCATGGCTGGTTAACTTTGAAGCGCGTCATCGTTTTCAATCTTTTTCTTTACTTAATCAAAGATTTGAGATTATTGCGGTTCCATTTATAGATGCTGGTAGCATATTTTATAGTATTGATGATTTTCATACAAACAAAATTAAAATCTGCTATGGCACGGGAACTGGTTTCATATGGAACCAGGCTACTGTACTAAGAATCGATCTTGGGTTTTCAAAAGAGGGAACCGGTTTTTATGTTGAGTTTAACCATATATTTTAATTAAATGTTATTAATAAATGATCCTGAAAATGATCTGGACGAAAATAAGAATCTACCAGAAATTTATAGAATATCAATTTTTAATTTTCTGCCGCCTGTAATTACAAATTTGTTGCTCTCGTAAAATTGCAATGTTTTTTCAAATTCTGGCAGCGGAGGAGTTGTTACTTCAATTCTATGCCATCCTTTTTCTTTGGCAAATTCACCTGCTCTTTTCAGCAATTGCTGGCCCGCAGATTTTGACCGCCACTGGGGTCTAACATAAAGTTCAGGCATAGTTCCATAGGCGCCTTCTGAATATAAAGCGTAACTTTCATATAAAGAGACAAAACCAATTCTTTGATTTGTATTAATATCTCTTGCCATATAAACCCAATACTTGCCATTTGAAATTAAATCTTTGGCCCGTAATTCGGTTTCTTTTCTGTTAAAATTAAATACTTTGTGATTAATCTTTTTCATTATTTCATCGAGAAGTTCGCCAACCATTATTGAAAGCTCATGATATTCAGTTGGCTTGATTTCTGATATTTCAATATTTGAATTCATATTTTACAGCTTAACTTCAATAAACCATTTTGGCTTTATGCGTTCAAAATCAGTTCGTAAATTATTTTTAAGATTTCGGTTTGAATCAAAAACAGCCATTGAATTGTCTTCTCTAACAAAAACACACCAGTGCCATGCGGGTTTATTTTGTTCTTTTTGCCACTTTGTTGCTAAAAGCGCGACATTGGGTAATGTTTCCCAATTCTTAAAAGGAATTTCTCTGCTTCCTGTTTTAATTTTAAATTCAGACAAGAGCCTTCGAATATAATCGGTTTTGCTCCATAAATTAGAATCTTCTGCGTATATACCAATGCTGTTTGCTATTTTTTTTACTTTACCGTAAGAAGATTTTGTAATTACGGCAACGCTTGCTATCGCGCAGCCTGTTTTTTCTTCTTGAATAACCGGTTTAAAAATTTTTATACCAGACATAAATGTGATCGAATCTATTTCTCTATAACATATATAAATAAATACGTCAAAATGACGAGAAAAAAATGAAATATTCCGCAGCGCCGGTTCTTTATAATTAAGACAACGAATTTTTTTTGCGGCGCTCTAAATTTATATTAAATTTATGGATAATTGACAATATATTTCTTATACTAATTTATAAAACTGGATAAAGGCAAAACTATGAAAGAACATAAAGACTATTCAAAAACCTATCGTATATGGCACTGGCTTAACGCTGCTTCTATTTTGGGACTTCTGGCGACCGTGCTGCTTAGAAAAACATTTTTAAGCTACAAAAAGAATGGCGAAACCATAAAGGCAGAATTAGCGAAACTCAATCTTGACATTTCACTTGATGCGGCAAAAGCCATAGGTAAAACCATCCGCGAACCAATGTGGGATTGGCACTATGTTTTCGGTTTTATGCTTGTGGCATTATTTGTTGTTCGAATTGTTCTTCATTTTATAGACCGACCATTTTTCACAAAAAGCGAGATAGAAACAAAATCGGCTCATGACAAGATTGTGGCCTACAGCTATCAGGTACTATATCTTTTGGTAATGGTTATGATTATTACCGGCTTACTTCTTTATTTTAAAGAGACATTTGGGCTCTCTAAAGATATAGCGAGTGAGATGAAAGAGTTTCATGAACTGCTAATGTTCTTCTTTGCTTTTTTTGTTCCAACACATATTTTCGGCGTCTTAATAGCTGAAAACAAAGATCAAAAGGGTTTAGTCTCTAATATGATAAGCGGTAAATCATAATTCTGTATTTTGCGGCGCTTTATTCTAATAATAGAAGGTTTTATTAGCCATTGAACCTGCTTGTAAATCTTGGTTCAGTCTAAAATTTAGATTGGACCAGTTTTACCCGGGCAGGTCAAGGCAAAAACTGCTTTTACCACTGAAAACACCTCTTAAAAGGCCTCTTTGGAATCCTATCATTTTTTCTATACAGGTACGCAATGAGCTACCCAGTGTTGTCCTTAAATCCAGTGACTTGAATCGCAAGATCCCCGTACATCACCCATATTTCCCGCGAATCGGCTAACGAGCTCTGCAATTGATTCTATACTGATTCAGGCTGCAAATAAACTTTATAGAAAAATAATAAAATTAAATCAATAGTAAAGTGGGCCATAATGGCACAGTAGATACCGAACTGTTCAAACAGAATTCCAAGTAAAGAGCCGAGAACAAAAATCCATCCCACCATCAGGAGCTTTCCTTTTGTATTGGGAGTCGGCATGTGTCCGAGAGCGAAAATAATCGAAGTCAATACGATTCCCGCCCATGGCTGGAGCAATCTACGAAAAACGATCTCTTCGGCCACTCCTGCTGTAAGTGCTGTAAAAAAGAGATCGTACCATTTTGGCTTAAAGTGAATGTATGCCTCTGAGATGACCGAACGAAGACCCTGGATTTTAGGAGCTTTCAGTATCACGATTCCCGTACCGAGTGCAATAGCTGAGCCGATAGAAGCGCCTATTGCGAATTGCAAGAATAGAGGCTGTTTGATAAGAAACAAATCGGCGAAGCTCTGCGATGAAAAAAAAGCTACCATCCATGCAATGAGCAGCGAAAATGGTATTCCTGCTATATAAAAGATGCGGATCGCTCGTATCGACATGTTTTCATTTATCTCGAGTTTTGTTGTTTCCATAAAGCCTCCTGTATTTTTCTATGAGAGTTTTTTGTATATCATCTAGCGGAAATGTTTTGGGCGAGATGGCAAACTCTATGGCGACTCCCTGTAGTTCGGAAAAAAAGCAGACAGCCTCCATCTCACTATTGTTCGCACCCAGCTGCGAGAAAAGGTGATCCATTTCTTTGGTTAACTCACCCGACACGGCAGCAGTTTTAGCAATGAGTTTCTGCAAAATTTTTTCTGTAGGGCGATTGAGAAATAGCGCGTAATAAAGGCGGTAAAACAGGGGGTTTTCTTTCAGGTGAGTGAGCCTTCTTACGATGATCTCTTCCAGTCGATCGAGAGGTTCAGAGCAGCCTTCTTTATCTTTAAGAGCCAGCTGAATCTGGGAAAATCGATCTTCCAGAATTTTACTGAGAATTTCTGTTTTTGATGTAAAATAGTTATAGGCAAGCCCTTTTGAAACCCCGGCGCCACGGGCAATATCGTCCATGGTGGTAGAATGAAACCCCTTTTCTGCAAAAAGCTCCAGAGAGGCGCTCAGAAGCATTTTCTGTGACCTATTGCGAATCTCTTCGAACTGCTTCTTGGTGCGTGGCATGGGGACACATTATGATTGAATGAATAGATAGTCAATCAAAAAAGTTTATTTGGTTCCGAATTTTGACGATAGATTTCTGATGAAGTTTCCAGTGTAGAGTCAACATTGGCGTGTGCGACAATTTGGCGGCAGATTCCAGATTGTAGTAGGTATGCTTGAATTCAATCTCTTCATTTTTAATTATCCAATCGGCTTTCGTTGCTCCAAAAACGTTATGCGATAAGAGGCAGGCAGATTTATATTTTAATCATTCTATCTTAAAAATATATTTTCTAAATCCATTTTTTTGAGTTTTGTTGAAAATTCTTTATCAAATGTTAATATCGGTAAGGAAAGAAATTAGGCAATTCGTATCTAAGATATATGACTTCATGAAACATCTTCGGTCATTAAATCGCTTGCCTTTTTTATATCATTCTTTATGTTTCCTTTACCGACTTTGATAATTCCCATAAAGTTTAATATTTTGGATTTCGCTGGTTTTATTACTATTTTATCATTTTCAACTTCCCATTCAATACTATCAGAAACGGATAATTTTAATTTTTCTCTAACTTCTTTTGGGATAGTTGTTTGATATTTTGATGTTATTTTTGATTTCATATTATACAATTATATTCCTTACAAAAATAATATAATGAAAGGAATATATGTTGACAATATTTTTTATTTTATCTCTCCGGTTATTTTTATACTATCTGCCTGCCTCCATCACCTAACTAATTTTACAAACGCAGACGAATTGAGATTTATTCGTGTATGCCTTACCCGCCACCCGTCACCCGCTGGGCACAAGCGGGCACAAATTGGCCAGCTTCGCTAACCTCGGCCTACAAAAACGATTTGCGTGTTGAGAATTGGATAAATTGATCAATAACTTCGCCTGACTACTTTGTCAGGCAAAATATGCTTTTTGTTTTATATCAAAGCCTTTCACTATAAGCCAAATTGCTTCAGAATATAAGGTTGACATGATGAAGTGGAAACATTTTGATATTTTTTGTGCGCCAGAAAAAATGCCAAAAAATGTCTAAATAGGAGAAACCATGAATAACTTCACATACCATAATCCCGTAAAAATTGTATTTGGAAAAGAAACCATCAAAAAATTATCAACACTAATACCCAAAGAGGCCAAAGTTCTTATGCTGTACGGCGGAGGTTCCATCAAAAGAAATGGAGTTTTTGATCAGGTGATGGCGGCGCTAAAGAATTATACAGTTCATGAGTTTTCGGGTATAGAAGCCAATCCTGAATATGAAACTCTCATGAAAGCCGCTGAGCTGGTAAAAAAAGAAGGTATTGATTTTCTGTTATCTGTTGGCGGAGGTTCAGTTTTAGATGGAACCAAGTTTGTAGCGGCAGCTGTAAAATATACTGAGGGCGACCCATGGGATCTTCTCGATAAAAAACCAAAGATAAAAGTTAAAGAGGCTCTGCCAATTGGTTCGGTGCTGACTCTGGCGGCAACCGGTTCAGAGATGAACGGCTTTTCTGTGATTTCACGCCGCGAGCGCGGCGAAAAACTTGCCTTTGGCAGCCATTTGTTGTTTCCGGTATTTTCTATACTTGACCCCGAAACCACTTATACTCTGCCCGAGAGCCAGACGGCCAATGGTGTCATTGATGCCTTTGTTCATGTTATGGAGCAATACCTTACCTATGATGTAAACGCTCCTCTTCAAGATAGGCAGTCTGAGGCCGTATTAAAGGTGTTGATCGAAGAAGGCCCCAAGGCGCTTGGTAACCCCAACGATTATGATGTGCGCGCCAACCTCATGTGGTGCGCAACTCATGCTCTTAATGGAAACATTTCCTGCGGTGTGCCTCAAGATTGGGCCACTCATATGATTGGCCACGAGATCACGGCAGAATATGGTTTAGATCATGCCCAGAGTCTTGCTGTGGTGATGCCTGTTCTGATAGACAACCGCAAGGCGAATAAAAAAGAAAAGTTTACGCATTATGCCAGACGGGTCTGGCACATCATTAAAGATGGGGATGAGGCATATGCCGAGGGTATGGAAAAAACTGTGGATTTTTTTAAGCAAATTGGCATGAAGACAAAACTGCATGAATACAATATAGATAAAACCGGTTTTGAGAACATTGCCAATCGGCTCGACGCACGGGGCATTAAACTGGGTGAACATCAGGATATTGGTAAAAAAGAGATTCTGGAAATCTTAAATGCCTGTTATTAACTCCGTTTGTTAGGCGCTATTAATCATTACATAAAATTCAGGCACACCGGTCATTCATGACCTTAAATAGTTTTTTACCCTGCGTTCTTTTGCTTTATTAGATTCAAAGCGCTCCCGGCGTTAAACCACTTAATCTGAGTATCATTAAATGAATGGCGAGCCTCAAATGTATCTTTGGTACCGTCTGAATGCGCTAACTCAATACTCAGAGGTTTTCCTTCCTGAAATGTAGTTAAACCTGCGATATGAATGATGTCATCTTCTCTAATTAAATCATAATCATTCTTATCAGAAAATGTCAAAGGAAGCATGCCCTGTTTTTTCAGATTCGTTTCATGTATGCGTGCAAATGATTTTACCAGAACCGCTGCCACTCCCAAGTGTCGCGGTTCCATAGCTGCATGTTCTCGCGACGATCCTTCGCCATAATTTTCATCGCCTACAATGATGGTTTTGATACCTGCTTTTTTATATGCTCGAGCGGTATCGGGCACTGTGCCATACTCGCCGGTTTTTTGATTCTTTATCTCATTCGTTTTTTCGTTGAAAAAGTTGACAGCGCCAATCAGCAGATTGTTTGATATGTTATCCAGATGTCCTCTGTATTTTAACCATGGCCCTGCCATAGAAATATGATCTGTTGTACATTTTCCTTTTGCCTTAATTAATAGTCTCAGACCGGCGTAATCTTTGCCATCCCATGGCGCAAATCCTTCCAAAATTTGTAACCTTTCCGAATCAGAAGAGACTATAACCTCAACTCCTGATCCATCCTCTGGAGGAGCAACGTAACCATTTTCTTTGACTTCAAATCCCCTTGGAGGAAATGTTGTTCCTTCAGGCGGGTCTAGTTTCACATCTTTGCCTGCTTCATTTATCAGCGTGTCGGTTAAAGGGTTAAATTCAAGGGTTCCTGCAATTGCATAGGCTGTAACAATTTCTGGCGATGCCACAAATGCATATGTATTGGGGTTGCCATCATTTCTTTTCGCAAAGTTACGATTGAAGGAAGTAATGATAGAGTTTTTTTTATCCGGATTTTGATTGTGACGAGCCCATTGTCCAATGCAGGGGCCGCATGCATTAGCCAGGACCATTGCTCCGATATCTTCAAAACTTTGAATTAAGCCGTCACGATTGATTGTATAGCGGATCATTTCTGAACCTGGCGTGACGGTAAATTCTGACTTTACTTTCAGGTTCTTTTCGCCGGCTTGACGGGCTACCGAGGCTGCTCTTGTAATATCTTCATAGGATGAGTTGGTGCATGAGCCAATTAGCCCCACCTCAAGTTTTTCAGGGTACTGGTTTTCTTTAACAGCTTCTTTAAATTTAGAAATTGGCCAGGCCAGATCGGGAGTAAAAGGACCATTAATATGGGGCTCGAGCTCAGTCAGGTTAATTTCAATAACCTGATCAAAGTACTTTTCAGGATTGCCATAGATTTCTGAATCTGCATTCAGGCTTGTTTGTAGAGACATAGCCATTTCAGAAATTTCGTTACGGCCTGTTTTTTCAAGATATTCAGCCATGTGTTCATCAAAACCGAATACTGAAGTTGTCGCTCCTATTTCTGCTCCCATATTGCAGATGGTTCCTTTTCCCGTTGCTGATATACTTCTGGCTCCCGGCCCAAAGTATTCTACAATGGCTCCCGTTCCTCCTTTCACAGATAAGATACCGGCTACTTTTAATATTACATCCTTTGCGCTGGTCCACCCGTTCATAGAACCGGTTAGTTTAACGCCAATCAGCTTGGGAAATCTCAATTCCCAGGGCATGCCGGCCATGACATCTACTGCATCTGCTCCCCCAACGCCTATGGCAATCATGCCCAGACCACCTGCATTAACAGTATGAGAATCTGTCCCAATTATCATACCCCCCGGGAAAGCATAGTTTTCCAGAACTACCTGATGAATGATTCCAGCGCCGGGCTTCCAGAAACCTATGCCATATTTCTGAGATATTGAAGATAGAAATTCGTAAACTTCCCTGTTGTTTTTGGCTGCCTGAGCAAGATCAGCTGCAGCTCCTTTCTCAGCTTGAATTAAATGATCACAATGAACAGTAGTGGGGACTGCTGTTTTACTTTTCTCTGCCTGCATGAATTGCAGTAAAGCCATCTGGGCCGTGGCATCCTGCATGGCGACACGGTCAGGAAAAAAATCAACATATGATTGGCCCCTTATAAAAGGCGCATCAGGTAGATCGCTGCACAAATGAGAGTATAATATCTTTTCTGTTAAAGTCAGCGGTTTATTAAATTTCTCGCGGGCAGCATTGATCTTTACCGGCAATACCTTATAGAATTTACGTATCATTTCAATGTCTAAAATCATAATTTCTGCATACCTTTTGTTATTCGAAAAATGGAACTTATGGCAAAACCTTTTAGGTTTTCAACTTTTTTTAAGTTACTAAAAAGGACAAAATATTCAACAAAAAAAGTCAGAAATTATAAGTTGTATTTCAAAAGAAATCGGCTTGCCCTGCCTCCTTTTGAAATAGTTTTCTCCCATTATTAACGCTCGGTCGCTATGCTCCCCCGGCCCTTCGGCCTCTATGCATGGAATTTTTCATAAATTTACTAGATAAATTGTTGATATTTTTTGCTTGATTTTTTATTTGCATGAGGTAATATGTGCATACAAAATATCCAGTGGAATTTTTGACTATTAAACTGAGTTTCAGCAAGCAGGTATTTTGTTTTATAAATTTAAAATATCCGATATGAAGATAATTCAGAACTATAAACCTTCCTATAAAGAGATGTTTTCTTTAGACATTATTGACCCTTTATATTTTGTTCCCCTGGTACTTAGTGTTACAACTGGCCTGTCTTTGTCAGATTGGTGTTTTGTTAATTATAACCCTTCATGGCATCTGGCAATTGAGATAACGCCTATGGCTTTAGCATTGTTATACCATTATTGGGTCGAAAGATTGACCGTAAACTATACCCTGGTCGTTGGCCCTGATGAGGATTGTATTTACTATACAAAAACAACATTATTTAAAGTTATTATACATTGGGTTTATAACTTATTGGGCCATAGCTCTTTTCTTTTTCTTATTCTATACTTCCTTGAACCTTATCATCCGGTACTTAATGCTCTGTTATTTTTAGTTTGGCTAACAATTCCTTGTCTTGTGAGAACTTATCTTAAGGGCATCAGCCTGAACATTGTTAAAGTTACTTTTGAGAAGAATGACACATTTTGGGGCAAGCTTCAACGGGAGGAATTTATAGAAAAATATAATTGCGATCCTGATAAATTACAATAAGAATATTCAGGATAAATACAACCGCTCTCATATTTTCAAGGGATATTTCGGCAGAAATATTTGTTTTCACTTCAGATAATATCTTTTACGTCTTTTCAGGAGATTGTCCTGATTTTTTTTTATTCCATTCCAGGAGCCCTTGAGGGCTACGCCAAACTGGCAGCATCAAACTTTAAGAATGAAGTCCTTTCTCGCTTTATGCTGGAGGGCGATCAGAAGAATCCCATCGATTACGCGAAAGACGTGAAGGTTCCGGTGCTCCTGCAGGTCGGGGAAAAGGACACCCTGGCGTCGCCGAAATCCGCCGAAATAACCGCGAAGATTCTGGGGGAACGGGCTGAGCTTAAAAAATACCCTTTCGATCACTTTGACTTTTATCTGGGAAAACCATTCGAACGAACGGTCAAAGACCAGATCACCTTTTTTAAGAAACATCTGGGGAACTAAGTCAGACCGCGAGAGTATAGGACAATGAGTTTGCATATTCTTTAATAAATAGAATGTCAACGAATGCGGAAAATCTGAAAGTGAATAAAGCAGCAACCACTCGCCAATAGATACGTCTGGTTTTTCTATAGAATTATATTTATAGCAATTTATTATTACTCATAATTTTATAAAGAAACGATTAATTTTGATTTCTCAGTAAAAATCCATATTTTTTAATTGACACCCCAGTCTATATTTGGTACTATATTTGGGAGGAACAAAGATGAGATCAAAAGAAGATATTAGACCTATTTCATATATAAAAAGTCACACTGCTGAAATTCTAAATCAAATAAACAGTACCCATCGGCCAATTTATATTACTCAAAATGGCGAAGCCAAAGGCGTAATTATGGATACTGAAAGTTATGAAAATATGCAAAATGCACTGGGTATTTTAAAGCTAATTTCTCAAGGCGAAAAAGATATAGAGAATAATAATTTAATTGAACAATCTAAAGTTTTTGAATCTATTGAAAAGAAATATTTCATTAATGCCAAAAAATAAATTTAACGTTTTATGGTCAGAAGTTGCCGAAAGAGACTTGATTTCAATTATTGAATATATCTTAAAAGACAATAAAACAAGCGCCATAAAAATATATGAATCTATTAAAAAGGCTTCTCTCGATTTAGATAGTTTTACGCAACGAGGTCGCATTGTTCCTGAACTGGAATATTTTTTTATTAATAATTATCGTGAAATAATTATTAAGTTCTGGCGTATCATTTATCGTATCGAGGGAAATAATGTATACATTTTGGCTGTTTTAGATTCTCGTAGAAATATTGAAGATCTTTTATTAAAAAGACTTTTAATATGATTTGCAAAAACATCTTAAATTCGCATAACACAAGGTTTTATTTACAAATAAATAATGCGGATGAATTCAAGTCAATTTCAGACATTCCTTTAAATGGCATTATAACCGATAATATTGATTTAGTACAAGCTGGAATGATAATTTTTTAACCTATTTGGATCGATTAAAGATGATTCATTTAAACGACCTGAACAAATCAACTCTAAACTTAACTTAACATAAATGGATTTAAACGCGTTAAAAATTTGCATGTTGAGAATTGGATAAATTGAACAATTACTTCGCCTGACTAATCTTCATGAAAAATATGCTTTTTGTTTTATAACGATAATTTATTTGATCCCATGGGTACGATTCTTGATAAAATCGATTCTATTTTAAGAAAATCAATTAATAATAAATATATTTTTGGGGCGTCTCTGTGTGTTGAATCTGGGGTTGAATCTAACAATAATATTTTCTATGAAGGGTATGCCGGTAATATTGATTCAAACACATCCTATTTCATCGCAAGTACAACTAAAATCTATATTACCGCATTATTATTAAAGGCACAAACTGAAAACTTAATAAATATTGACGATAAAATCTCTGAATATCTTAGTAAAGATATAATTGAAAATATACATATTATTCATGGTCATGATTATTCAAACCTGATTACAGTGAAACATCTTATGTCACACACTTCGGGTATTCCCGATTATTTTGAAGAACCAATATATGACGGAATATCATTACATAAAAAACTTTTATCGGGTTCTGATGTCTCATGGGGTTTTGAGCAAATAGTTTCTGATATAAAAAATGTTAAACCAAAATTTTCTCCCGGCCAAACTAAAAAAGCTTTATATTCAGATACAAATTATCAGCTTTTAGGTAAAATTCTGGAAAATATATATTCTGATTCATTAAATAACATAATGAAAAATCTGATATTTAAGCCACTAGGGTTGAATAACACTTACTTGTACCACGACTCTTCAGATAAGAAACCAATCGATATTTATTATAAAGATAAACAACTTCATATTCCTATGGCTATGGCGTCTTTTCAGGCAGATGGGGGTATCGTTTCAAATTCAAAAGAAATGATGGTTTTTTTAAAAGCTTTTTTTAACGATTATTTTTTCTCTAAAAAAATGCTTCCCAAACTGCAAAAATGGAACGCGATTTTTTTCCCAATGCAATATGGCGCAGGGCTTATGCGTTTTAAACTTCCCCGTATATTTTCGCCATTTCAAGAAACGCCTGAGTTCATTGGCCATTCCGGACTTTCTGGCGCATTTGCATTTTATAATACGAAAAAAGATTTGTATTTTACCGGTACAGTAAATCAATTAACAAAACCGGGAGCTCCTTTTAAGCTATTAATGAAATTATATTCTTTGTTTTAATTTATTTTTGATGTTAAAGGTATAGATAATGAACTTAAAGGGAACTCTTTATTTTTTTTGCGGAAAGATGGGAGCGGGAAAGTCAACTTATGCAAAAAAAATGTCTAATGAATTAAACGCCGTTCTTTTATCTGAAGACGACTGGCTGTCGGCCATTTATCCCGAAGAAATAAAAAACTTTGACGATTACATAAAATACTCATCGCGTTTAAAACCTCTGTTAAAAGAACATGTGCGAAGAATTTTAAATTCAGGGGTTTCTGTCGTTATGGATTTTCCCGGTAATACAGAAAAGCAAAGAGCCTGGATAAAAAATATATTCTCTGACGACAATATCCCCCACAAATTAATTTATCTCAAGGCTGAAGATAGGTTGTGCCTAAAGCGTCTTGAACAACGAAGAAAGAGTTCGCCGCAGCGCGCCCAGTTTGATACAGAAAAGGTTTTTCATCAGGTAACCGGTTATTTTCAGGCCCCTGCCAATGATGAAGGGTTTAATGTTGAAATTATAAATCAACAACGGCCCGAACCATCTCGCGACTCATAATCTTTCTCTATCAAGGCTTTTTTCTTCCGGGCGGCCCCTCGATACAGGCACGGTCGTCGAGTGAATTGCTTTGCAATTCGTATCGAGACGACCGTGCCTACTCGGGGACTGCCCTATATACATGCTCCGGTTACACGGTCATCTCGATAAAGGCACGGTCATCGAGTGAATCGCTTCGCGATTCGTATCGAGATGCCGCGTCAATCTCGCGCTGTTAATTCGTTACTTTTCTTTGGCAGCAAAGAAAAGTAACCAAAAGAAACTGCCCGCGGGGCCTGCGGCGACCTTCGGTTACGACTGGCCTCAAGGGACAGGATGTCCCGAATGTCGACTTCGACAAGGAGGTCGAGAAGTCGACGATACCAGATACCGCGGGGGAATGGCCGTGGCATCCATGCGATTGTTGGCACGTATAAATTAAATTTGACGGCTTCGCCTGTGTATATAATTCATCTCTATCTAAAATAATATCAAAATTTATATTTTTTAACATCTATCCCATCATACTCCCACATTTCAACGCCTTTTGGGATCAAATGCCTATACCGCGATATATAATAATTTGCCAAAGTCTGTGGCTGATTGTCTACATCTTTCTTTTTCGGGTTTTCATCTTTCAAGACAAAAAATATTTTTCTATAGTCTTTAGGCGCAAGATGAAAATAATACATGGCTTCGTTCCATACCGACATTTTAGCGCTTGGCGCATTGTACCCGGCTGTCCATTTGTGCGATTTGCATTCTATAATGA
>JAOUOS010000042.1 GCA_029880285.1 Spirochaetia bacterium | reverse complement strand
TTTTGCCGCTGGTTAAAACCAACCTTACTGCTTCTTTCTTAAATTCATCTGTGTAATTTTCTTTCATGGTAAACTCCTCATATTAAGTTCACCTAAACATACTGTCCATTAAAACGGGGATGATTCATATACTTCATGAGTGTCTGAATTAGTTGCATCGTAATCATATATAATTTTCTTTTGTATATCAAAAGTTGCAAAGCCAATAATGACACAATGTACTGCAGCTTTATTCTTGGCTTCACTATTCCACTGGAAAGTTCTATGAGCAAAGTGAATTTTTATTTTGTACATAAATAATATTGACCATAATAATGAAACCTGTTCACCCTGAGCAATTGAATTTGTAGCGACAAAACCAGTTATTATTTTTGTTTCTTGAATAAATCGTGCAGCTTTGCCAAACCAGTTGCAAACATAATCCAAATCAGAAGCCGTTTTAAATTCTTTTAGATTAATTAATTGCTCAGCTTTTTGCTTTTTTGATTGCAAATGTTTACCCACAAACGGTGGATTTCCTAAAATATAACTCAATTCGTTCTTTGGCACAACATCTTCCCAGTTAATTCTTAGGGCATTATCGTTTACAATCTTCGCCGATTTTTTTAGCGGCAGGCGGGCATAGTAGTGTCCGAATTCATTGCTTATTTTCAGGTTCATCTGGTGATCCATCAGCCACATGGCCACTTCAGAAATTCTGGCCGGCCATTCGTCAATTTCTATCCCATAGAACTGATCAACATCTACAAGAATCATGGGGTCTATATGAATTTCTTTTTGGGTGCCGTATAAACTCTTCAATACATCCAGCTCAAGAAGCCGCAGTTCGCGGTAAGTAATCACAAGAAAATTACCGCATCCGCACGCGGGGTCTAAAAATTTAAGCTTTGCCAGTTTCTTATGAAATTCAGATAATTTGTTTTTATTTTTTTTAACCTTTTCAAATTCTTCCTGAAGCTCGTCTAAAAAAAGCGGTTTAATAAGCTTCATGATATTTTTTTCAGAGGTATAATGCGCCCCAAGGTTTCTTCTTTCTGTGGGGTTCATAACGCTCTGGAACATCGAGCCAAAAATAGCGGGCGATATGCCGCTCCAGTCAAGATAGCAGCACTCTAACAAAGCTTTTCTCATTTTAGAATCAAAACTGGCGAGGCGAAGGCGTTCTTTAAATAACTCGCCGTTAACATAGGGAAAAGCCGCCAATTGCTCATCAAGATTTTTTAAGCGCTCGACCTCAGATGTGTTTAATACTTCAAATAATTCTTGAATTTTACCGGCCATATCGCTGCCGTCTTCTGATGTTCTCTGCTCAATTAAATCTTGAAACTGCTGTCGGTTAAAAATAGTCGTGTCTTCGGCAAATAAGCAGAACAAAAGACGCACCAGATAAACTTCTAACTCATGACCTTTATAGCCCACTTCTTCAAGGCGGTCGTGAAGTTTACCCATAAGCTCGGCGGCTTTAATGTTTACGGGGTCCTGTTCTTTGTATTCTTTTTTCTGGTAACCGGCAAGAAAGCCAAAGTGATTTACATTTTTTACAAATTCAGAAAGCTTAAAGGTAACAGGTTTTTTAGCGAATTCTTTTTTACTGGCGTCAAATTCAAGATTATACAAATGAAAATTTTCAAAATCACATACTAAAATACACAAAGGAATTTTATGTTGTTCAAGGCTTTGCGCGTATTCTTTTGCCTGATTATAGGCTTTTTCAAGGTCCTTGCCCCGGCTTTTCATTTCAATTAAAATGGTTTGCGGCCAAAGCATGTCAATATAGCCGTCATTATCATCGAGCTTATGAACTTTAAATTCAAAAGTACCAACTTTTCTATTGTTTACGCCAAATACTTTGAAAAATTCAACCAAAAATGGCTGTGCCTCAGATTTCTCGCTTGAAGCGTCTGCCCATTCTTTACTGAATGTTAACGCGCGGTCTTTTATTTCGTTCCAGCTTAGGGCCATAAATTAGTTTCTCTAAATAAAATTTTTATAATATCACATCAAGCCTTTTTATATTCACAACTCACTTTCCACCAAGAGCGTACATGAGGTACGCGCCAAATCCCGCCGGTATCCATGCAGGAAGCATGGCCGCAAGCGCAGCTAGCGGCTTGTGCTGATCTGTGCCGAAGTGAAGGCACCGGCGGCGCTTTCACCGGCAAGCCGGTACAAGCTTTTGGTTACTTTTCTTTGACGTGAAAGAAAAGTAACATTCTATTATTGAAACCCCCAAAGAGAACTGGGGTATACGAGGCTTTTGCGGCGACAAATTAAACCTTAATTATAAGGTAGATGTATAGAGAGAGTCGTTCCCTCTTCTTCAGATGACTTAAAAGAAATATCGCCGCCGTGCACTCTGGCAATGAGTCTCGCGCTGTATGTGCCAAGTCCTGTTCCTTGTTTTTTGCCGCTTGTCGCGTACTTTTCAAAAAACCGGTTTTGAATTTCTTTGGGAATAACCCCCGCGTTATGCATTTGAATCTCATGAAATTTTGCTTTAGAATTTATACTTATGTTAATTTCAGATTTTTCTGACGAGGCCTGTATGGCGTTATCAAGCAAATTTGAGATTAAAATTTTTATGTATATTTTTTCTGCATTTACCTCAAGATAATTGTGTCCATTTATTTTTTTATTGTTTTGCTTTATATTTAGTTTAATGTGTTTTTCATTAAGTTTTTTCGCGAACTCTTTTTCTATTTCATGAAACATAGAAACTAAATTAAAAATAGACGGGTTTAATTTATATGTGCCTTCTTCCATTTTATAAATAGCCATATAGTTTTTAACCATAGCCGATAAATTAGAAGCATTTTCATTGATTAAAAATAAAAATTCTCTGTTTTTTTCAGGCAGATCTTGGCCTTCAAGCATGATATCTGAAAGACCAATAATACCTGAAAGAGCATTTTTCATATCATGCCGCATCATTAATTCGGTATCTAATTTTAATTTTTCAATTCTTTTTAATTCGGTTATGTCTTCTTTAACAGCAATATAGTGGGTGATGCTTTTTCCGCTTTTTACGGGAGAGATGTTGGCTTTTTCCCAGAAAAAATTTCCGTTTTTCTTTTTATTAAAAATTTCACCGCTCCAGACATTACCTGATTTAAGTGTTTCCCAAATATTTTTATAAAAAGTCTCGTCATGTTTGCCAGACTTTAAGACACGGGGATTCTTACCTAAAGCTTCTTTGGCCGTGTACCCTGTAATTTCAGAAAATTTAGGATTTGTATATTCAATACTTCCTCTCTTGTCGGTAATAACAATTGATACCGGAGAATGTTCTATTGCCTGCTTCAGTTTTTTAAGTTCTGTTTGCTGCTTAATTTTATCTTCATTATTTCTTCCAATAATTAAAAGAGCAGGCTTTTGATTGAATTTTATTCTCATAATATTCATTTCTAAATAAATAATTTTTCTATTTTTTAAAATAAAACGGTTATCGGCAAAAGATATTTTTTTTCGTAGCTTGCTGAAACGCTCAAATTGTTTAAGTACAGCTTTGCGAAACAACGGATGAAATACCTCGGTAACAGGTTTATCAATTAAATCGTCAGGCGATTTCACGCCCATAATTTCTGCTCCTGCCGGGTTTATAAAAACAAAATTTCCCTCAGAAACTACTGTAATGCTGTCGGGAGAAAGTTCAATAAGCGCCCTGTATTTTGCTTCGCTTTCTGAAAGCTCTCGAGTTTTCTCTTTAACCTGTTTCTCAAGAGTTTTTACGAAGCTTCCCCTTACGGTATTTAATTCGCGCGTACTTTCTAACAGAGTTTTTCCAAACCGCCTAACGCTGGCCCCTGTTTGAATAAGCATAAAAGCGAATAAGCCAAAATGAAAGATATATAAAGTATTTATATATTTTTGGTTATGCAAAATATCGTTAATTACTGAAATAAATAAAAATACTGAAGCGGCTAACAGGGACCGGGTTTCGTCTTTTTTATACCTCAATGCCCTAAAGATAATATAAAAAACAAAAAGGCAAGAAAGAATCATTAAATATTGAAATGCCGGCAGGGTTTGGCTGTAATAATACAGCGGAAAAACCAAAACAACAACAAAACCGGCAAAGAATGGCCATAATAAAAGATTTAAAATACGTTTGTTCACATATTCATTGAAAATCGAATATATATACAGCAAAAAGAAAAATGTACCTAAATAAACTGTCCAGTATTCTACTTTATAAACAAAATGCCAGTTCAAATCGGGAAAAAACTGGTAAATAGCTCTTTCATTTACAATAAGCACACGAAAAATTAATATAAGGGCAAAAACTGAAAAGTATAAGGGAGCTTTATCTTTTTTATAATAAAAGAACATAAAAATATTATATGCTCCCATAATTAATAAAGCTCCGATTAAGAATAAATCTCTTAAAAGATTTCTTTGATGCTGTTTTTCAAGATTTTTTAGAACTCCCAGCTCAGGAGACCTCCATAGGCCCCCATAATAGTGATCAAAATTGGCGACTTCAACGACTAATTCGTTAATGTTTTTGGTATTTCTTAATTCTACAACGGCCGGTAAAAAACCGGGTTTATAGCTTTCTTTTTTGTCGCTGACGACACCATTTGAGAAGATTTTTTCATTATTAAACCATAAGTTGTAAGAGGACGATGCATCAACCATTTTTATACCAAGAATAGGAGCGTTTTCTGGCAATTTGATAATTAACTTATATGTTCCATATCCGATTCCCGAAATATTTTCGTCATGATGAATATTTTCGTTCCACGATTGATGGGTAGATATATAAGAATATTTTTCTTTCGAAAGATCTTCGCTTTTCGTATAGAGTTTTTTCCAGAAAAATTGCCAGCTTCCTTTAAGCTCAATATTACCGTCAACGACAAAGTTCCATTCTGACAGATCGAGAACTCCTTTTTCAATAACAGGAGCATTTTTGCCTTTAACACAGCTAAACGCAGAAGAAAGAGCTATTAACAATAGATATAATTTAATTTTTGGCCCCATTTTCAATTAGTTTTTCGTTTACCGGCAATGCCGGTATGACATTTTTTTGTTCAAGATTCTAACACATTTTTTTGTTTTGTCGACCTGCTTTTAAAAATAGGACTTTTTTTAACAGAAGCCGTAGCTTAAGAATTAATTATTTTTCATAATATGTTGGTTGCGGTATTCGCTTGGGCTTAAGCCCGTTATCTCAAGAAACGATTGGTTAAAAACCGATTTGCTTTGAAAACCAGAATCGTAAACAATATTAATAATCTTCTCATTCGGATTTTCTTTCATTAGTTCAATGGCAGTTTCAATACGAATTTTCTTAATAAGTTGAGGGAATGAAGTGTTAAGATGTCTGTTTAACAACTCTTGAAGATGATGAGGTCTTATGCCAAGCTCTTTTGCGACAAGCGAGACCCGCAAATTGTCCTTTAATACCAATTGTTTTTCAGTCAGCAAATAATAAAGACTTTGCGTAAGACCATCTACCTGAGCTTTTTCAAGAAAAGTTTCTTTGAAATTATTCTTTTTTTCTTCTACAGAATTTGAAAAATGTTTCAGAAGATTTTCAATTCTGGCCGTTAAAACTCTGGGACGCACCGGTTTTATAATATAATCAATAGAGCCGAGTTTGAATCCTGCTTCTTCATTAAACTCATCGTTTAAGTTAGAAACAAAAACAACAGGAATTTTTTTTGTTTGTTTATCTGTTTTCAGTTTTTGAATAACCTCAAAACCGTCCATTTCTGGCATTGAAATATCAAGAAGAATTAAATTGGGCTTTTCTAAGGCGGCCATTTTTATACCGCTTTTGCCTTCTTTTGCCGTTATTACGTCATAATTCTCTTCAAGAATTTCCCGAAGTATATGAAGACTGAACTCATCGTCGTCAATACACAATATTTTATTCAGGGCCATATTCGTTTTATTCAGTTAAGGTATAACATTCTAGCATAGAAAACCAGATTTAGCTGTCTTTTTTCTTTTGAAAAGCAAAAGATTTAAGACTCTTTTTCAACAATACATCAATACCGCGCCGCTCATAAAAAAAACGGCGCGATGAAATATATTGTCAAGTATTATTTACTCGTTTCAGGTCATTTTACATGAGTCCAGACACGGGCAGGTTTCTTTTAGTTGAAGCCACAGAGGCCTCAGAGAACACAGAGTATATGGATGAAATACCCGATCAAATAATTGGTGCCTCTATAGAAGTGCATAAGATATTAGGCCCGGGATTACTAGAAAGAATCTACGAAGAGGCCATGTGCCATGAATTTGATAGCCGTAAAATTCAATATCAAAGACAGCATTTCATTGATTTTGTATACAAAGGCCATAAAATTAAAGGCCAGAGACTAGATTTGATGGTAGAAAATGAGGTTATCGTAGAAATCAAATCACTTGAAAAATTACCAGATGTGGCTATCGCGCAGACGTTATCATGCTTGAAAGCGCGGCCTAATCGTAAATTTTGGCAAAAAAAGATTAATAGATGGAATCAAGAGAATTTCTCTGTGTTCTCTGTGATCTCTGTGGCCCTTAAGATGTCCCTGTCTAGATTCAGGTCATTTAAATGGTTTATTTTCTTTACGACGTGTTTATATTAACTATAAAGTATACAAATTAAAATATGTCAAGAGTAGAAATGCTATTAAAAATATCCATATTTCTATTATCTTTTGGTTCTTTTTCATCCATCTTTGCTAATGAGTTTATAAACATTTCTGCAAACGATAAGAAAATTGATCTGACTAAAATAAACCGTTATTACCTGCAAGAAAAGGGGCAGCCATCACCGCTTGAAGAGCCCGTAAAATTTACAGATTCTTCAATTCTTCGAAAAATAAATTCTACACAAAGTGAAAATCTTTGGGTTTCATTTAAGCTTAATAATATTGAACCGAAAGTTTTAAATCGTTTACTAAGCTGGACATATACGCGAAAAAGTATAACTCTCTGGAGGCTAAATGGTTCAAAAAAAGAAAAACTTGATCATCGCGTTTACCCGTGGTTAGAGCCATACCCGGGAACGCCTCACTCACTTGATCACTTTTCCCTTACACTTAATTCAGGCGAAAATGACTTTTTGCTGCGCATTGAATCTATAGATGCAGGTCATCTCTTTTTTACTTTATGGGAAGAGGCAGCGTTAAATGAACGCACGATTCAAGACAATTCAGTGTTTGCTTTTATTATTGGAATTCTTTTTATAATGATTTTTTACAATCTGTCTCTTTATTTTTCATTTAAAGATAAATATTATCTTTATTTCGCGGGCTATATTTTCATGGGAAGCATAGGGTTTCCTTTTCGCGATCATTTATACCAGGCATGGTTAAACTTAAATTTGAGCGGTTATAAATACGAATTACTTATCTTTCGTAGTATACTGGCTATGTCTTTTGTTTTCATGATAAAGTATATTTATTCTTTTCTAAAACTTGATAAGAATAACCCTGTTTATAAATATTTAAAAATATTTTTCTATCTATTTTCGATTGTTTTATCTATCAGCCCATTATTTGCCTCTCCGATTTTATATAATATCTCTATCTTGCTTTGCGCCGGAAGTATTATTGGCATACTTGTTCGACACACGTTTTTGCCTGACGTAAGAAATTCTGCCCTTTGGCTTCTTGTCTCATTTGGCCTTTCTAATATTGGCAGCATTTTTGAAATGTTAAGAGTAACGGGTGTCCTTAGCGATTTTTACCGTTATTTTATGCCAATAAGCGTAGTTACACAAATCATTATTCTTTCATTTTTTATGACGGCACGAATAAACAGCTTACGAAAAGAAAAAGATGAAACTCAAAAAATTATGCTAAAAAACTCTGAACAATACGCGGCAAATCTTGAAAAGCAGGTGGCCAAAAGAACCAAAGAGTTAAACCGCCAAACTGCCGAACTCACTCTTGCTAATGAAACTAAAAAGAAATTCTTTTCAATTCTCGCGCATGATCTCAGGGCGCCTATTGGCAGTCTTTCTATCTATTTTAATGAGATTTTAGAAAAAAATAAAATTATTGAAGCCAAGTTGTTTGATATGATAAGGCATTCCACAAAAAATATTTATAATTTACTTGAAGATATTCTTACATGGTCACGAAACCAGCAGGGAGACATCAAATTTCAACCAGAAACGGTAAATATAAAAAAAACTATCAATAAAATAGTAGCATTATATATGCCCCAGACTCAAGCAAAGAAAATTACATTTAACTCTACAATTTCACCTGATCTATGGGTTCATGCCGATATTGATATGTTTGAAACAATCACACGAAACTTAATAAACAACGCGGTAAAATTTACCAAAAAAGGCGGCAAGATATCAATTGACGCCAAGAAAAAAAATAAAGTTATTGAAATTTCTGTTAGCGATACAGGTGTCGGAATAAGCCCTGAAAGAATTTCAAAAATATTTAAGCTTGATTCTATTAACCGACGGCCCTCTGATCATAGCGGCAAAGGAACAGGTTTAGGTCTTATTTTATGTAAAGATTTTGTTGAAAAGCATAACGGTAAAATAAACGTACAAAGCCGCCTTGAAAAAGGTTCACGGTTTTCATTCACGCTGCCCGCAGCAAACGATGGTTCTTTTCAATCGACAGAGGTTTTAGATTCAACACAAATCATTACAGGACAAAAGATTCTTCTTGTAGAAGACGACAAACTTCATCTTGAAACTAGCGCGCGAATTTTAACCGCTTTAGAGTGCCATATTGACCATGCTGAAAGCGGCGAAGAAGCGCTAAATTTAACAAAAGAAAATCAATATATTTTTATTTTTATGGATATTGATTTACCGCTTATGAGCGGTATTGAAGCGGCTGAAAAAATTCGCTCGCAGACAAAAGTTCCGCCCTTTATCATTGCCCTTACCTCGTATTCTAAAAAAGAACTTTCTGAATTATCGCCTTCTGCGCAATTTGATGGTTATCTAAAAAAACCTCTTTCGCGCGAAGAGCTTATCTCTGTATTTGCCGCTTTTAACCAGTAAATAGAAGACAGGTGGTATTTTATAAGAAAAAAATGCCTTTAGCATCTTGTCGCCCTTGATATCTGATTATAAAAAACGGCTTACAAAAACAATGTCATTGTATTTTCAATAGATTTAGCGATATAACGCAAGAAACGGGCAGCTTCTGCGCCGTCAATGAGGCGATGATCATAAGAAAGAGAAAGCGGCAGTATGTTTCGTGGTTCAAATTTATTTTCTTCTTTATTAAAAATCGGCTCTGTTTTTGAACGGCCAACACCTAGTATAGAAACTTCGGGTGATTTTATAATAGGTGAGAAATAAGTTGTTCCTAAAGCTCCCAGATTTGAAATACTGAAAGTTCCGTGCGAAAGTTCTTCAGGTGAAATTTTTCTTTCTCTGGCTTTTTTAGATAAAGTAGATAGTTCGTTTGATATTTCGGTTAGACTTTTTTTATCGGCTGAGCGAATAACGGGAACAAGAAGCCCTCTTTCTGTATCGACGGCAACGCCTATATTAATATCTTTTTTGTAGACGACGGTTTCTGTTTCTATTAACAGCGAAGCGTTAAATTTTTTAAATTTACGAAGCGCTAAAGCTGTAATTTTTATCATGATAGCCGTTAGAGAAAGCCTGCCTTCTTTTTGGTTTTTATTAGCGTTATATTTTATTCTAAATTTTTCAATCTCTGTAACATCTGCCTCGTCAAACTGTGTGACATGCGGGATGTTTTGCCATGAATAAGACATATTCTCTGCCGTTTTTTTTCTGATGCCCGATAACGGTTCAATAACATCAGAACTTTCAAAAGGAGCCTTGGCAGAAGAAATATTGATTTTTTTTTCTGACATTAAATTTTTAATATAATTTTTTATATCTTCTTCTGAAACGCGTCCATTTTTTCCCGTTCCAGATATCTTCCTGATATCGGCTCCCAATTCTCTAGCGAATCTTCTTACAGAGGGAGAAGCGGGGGGAGCGCTTAAGATATTATGCTCTTTTGAAAATTCATTAGATAGGTAGGCGGCGTTTTCATACGATGCCAGCGTTTCATTTTCTTTATTTATACTAACAATTGTTTGTTCTTCAGGCATCTGCTGTTCTTCTGCTTTAGTTACCCCCGAAATTTCTACGGTGTTTTTTTGATTTTTAGTTTTATCCATTGTGCCAAAGCCTATACTTTCAATTTTCATAATAACCTGTCCCGCAGAAAGCTTATCAGATAATTTTATATTTATACTTTCAATAATACCCTCTGCCGGTGATGGTATTTCAACCGTAGCCTTGTCGCTTTCAAGTTCAATAAGCGGCTGTTCTTTTAAAACCTTTTCGCCCTCTTTAACCAGAATAGAAATGACTTCTGCGTATTCAATTCCTTCGCCGAGAGCAGGTATTATAACTTCACTATTCATTTTTATACCTCACTCGGGTTTGCCTTCTCTGGGTTGATGTTCAATGTTTGATGAGACGTTTTTAATATTGTCTCAGGTATCTTTTTTTCATTGGCAAGAAGTTTTAAGGCTGCCGCCGCTATGTGTCTGAAATCGACCTCAAAAAAATTTCTTAGCGCTTCACGGGTTTCTGACCTGCCGAATCCGTCGGTACCAAGACTTATAAACCGGTTTGGAACAAATCGCGCGACTAGATTAGGAAGAATTTTTGAGTAATCAGAAACAGCGACAACGGGCTCGGGATAATCTTTCAGCGTTTTCTGAAGAAAGTTTTCTTCCTGTTTTAAATTGACTTTAAGCATATTTTCTCTTTCAGTATTTACACAGTCTTTATAAATTTCTTTATAGCTGGTTACGCTGAAAACTGTTGATTCTATACTAAACTCATCTCTTAAAATATCTGCCGCTTTTAACGTCTCATTAAGCAGAGATCCGCTGCCAAATAGGTTTATTTTAGCTTTCGCTTTCTTTGGCGTTTTGCTTTCTAGCTTATAAATTCCCCTGATAATTTTTTCTTCAATATCTTTTTTTTTCGGTATAGCGGGCATGGGGTATGCTTCATTGGTAACCGTAATGTAGCAGATAAGACTTTCGTTCTGTCCGTACATCCGCCGGATGTACTCTTTTACAATGACTGCTGTTTCATAAGCGTAGGCTGGATCATACGCTGCCACTTTTGGATGAGGAAGAGCTAGAACATGACTGTGGCCGTCTTGATGCTGAAGCCCCTCGCCGTTTAATGTTGTTCTGCCGGCAGTGGCGCCTATTAAAAAACCACGGGCCTTCATATCCTGCGCAGCCCAAATTAAATCCATCACACGCTGAAAACCAAACATGGAATAAAAAAGAAAAAATGGAATGGTATTGACCCCATATTGTGAATGAGAAGTACCCGCCGCGATAAATGAAGACATTGCGCCCGCTTCATTAATTCCCTCTTCTAAAATCTGGCCATCTTTTGCCTCACGGTAGTACAGAAGAGTATTTTTATCTACAGGCTCATAATTTTGTCCAACATGTGAGTAAATTCCAGCCTTGTTAAAAAGAGCTTCCATACCAAAGGTGCGCGCTTCATCGGGAACAATGGGCACAATGAGGTTTCCCATGTTTTTATCACCCATTAGTTTTGTTAATAGTCTCACCAGAACCATTGTTGTTGAGGCTGCTTTCTCCCTTGAGCCCTTAAAAAATTCATCATAGACCTGCTCATCTGAAAATTCAAACGGGATGTTTATACCACAGCGTCTTGGAACATAACCGCCTAAAGTGATTCTTCTTTCTCTTAAATATTTCATCTCGGGGCTGTTTTCGGGCGGTCTGTAAAAAGGTATTTCTTCAAGCTTATCGTCAGAAACGGGAATTGCAAAACGGTTTCTAAATTCTCTTATTTCATCAAGATCCATTTTCTTTTGCTGGTGTGTGTAATTCTTACCCTGAAGATTATCGCCAAGACCATAGCCTTTTATAGTTTTTGCCAAAATCACGGTAGGTGTACCTTTGTGAGAAACTGCCGCTTTATAGGCCGTGTAAACTTTTATAGGATCATGGCCTCCGCGGGCCAGTTTTTGAAGTTCTAAGTCTGAAAGATGAGAGGCAATTGAGGCAAGCTTTTTGTCGCCGCCAAAAAAATTTTCGCGGATGTACCCGCCCGATTCAATTGAATATTTTTGATACTGCCCGTCTACGGTATCTTCCATTTTTTTCAACAAAACACCTTCGCCATCTTTTTCAAGAAGCGGATCCCAGTTTGAGCCCCAGATAACTTTCAGAACATTCCATCCGGCGCCCCTGAAAACCCTTTCAAGTTCCTGTATAATTTTTCCGTTACCTCTTACCGGCCCGTCAAGTCTTTGCAGATTGCAGTTTATAACAAATATGAGATTATCAAGTTTCTCACGTCCGGCAAGAGAAATGGCGCCCAGAGCTTCGGGCTCATCTGTTTCACCGTCGCCTAAAAATGCCCACACTCTGCTTGATTTTTTTATATGCCCCCTATCTTCAAGATAACGGTTAAAACGCGCCTGATAAATAGCCATGATGGGTCCTAAACCCATTGATACCGTGGGGAACTCCCAGAAATCGGGCATCAAATAAGGATGCGGATATGAAGATAGTCCTTTATCTTTTTGAAGTTCTTTTCTGAAATTTTTAAGATTTTCTTCTGAAAGCTTTCCTTCAAGATAGGCACGTGCGTAAATACCCGGCGAAGCGTGTCCCTGAAAAAAAATTAGATCTGATCTGTCAGGAGAATTTTTACCTTTAAAAAAATGATTAAACGCCACTTCATAAAGAGTGGCCGCAGAAGCATAGGTAGAAATATGTCCACCGATGCCTTCATTTTCTCTGTTTGCCCTAACTACCATTGCCATAGCGTTCCATCTGATAATGCTTTTAATGCGCCTTTCAATGTCGCGGTCACCGGGAAAGGCCGGCTGATCTTTCGCGGGGATGGTATTAACATATGGCGTATTTGCCGCGTAAGGCAGATGTATTTTATGAGAAGCAGCGTGGTTTTGAAGTTCACGCAGTAGAGAAATCACGCGCTTTGAACCTTTTGTTTTAATAACATATTCAAGCGATTCAACCCATTCTCTGCCTTCAATGATATCATCAGCAGAATCTGAAAAATTATCATTTATACCGTCGGCTTTGCCAGTTTTTACAGAACCTGAAAGAAATTTATCTGCATTATTGTCATGAATTTGTTCCATTGTAATAGTTTAAGTAATTGTAACCATAATGACAAATTTTCTATACAACCGGCATACCCGTTATATATTCATAAAAATAGAGGTTTATAATAAAAGATTATCGAATTTTAAAAGCTTTTAAAATTAAGTGTCATACAATTTTTTCTTAAATAATTATATCACATTAATAAAACATAATGGCGCAGTAACACATTATTCGCTCCATATGTTATACGAAACCAGCAGGTGTATCTTCTAGTTTCTGATTCGAAGGATGGTGAAATGATAAAACGAGTTCTATACCGTTTCTGAAACAAAGCAATACGAGGGAGTTCATCAAAAGGCGGGATAAGGGCTTTACGAAAAATAATAGCGGCCTTAAAAAAGGGACACACTATAGGTATAACACCAGATGGGCCCCGCGGACCCGCTCTTAAACTTAAAGAAGGTATTATACAGGCGGCACGTCAGTCGGGAGCTCCCATAATTCCTGTTTTTTATGCCGCAACCCGGCAGTGGCTCGTTCGAAAATCATGGGATTGTCATATTATCCCAAAACCATTTTCAAGAGTTGTTATCTCATATGGGGTTCCGATTGATATTAAAAAAATGGCCGAATTAATAGATGAAAAAGAAATTACTCAAGAAGTTCAAAAATTGTTTGATGAAAATATGGAAAATTGCGACGAAGCAATTCGAAAACTTAAACCTTAATTACAAGGCAAAAGTATAGTGATAGTTGTCCCCTCTTTTTCAGATGATGTAAAAGAAATATCGCCGCCGTGCACTCTGGCAATGAGTCTCGCGCTGTAGGTGCCAAGTCCTGTTCCTTGTTTTTTGCCGCTTGTCGCGTACTTTTCAAAAAAACTACCGCGAATATTTTCGGGTACCACACCATAATTATGTATATTAATTATATAGAAAGAATTATTAAATTGAATGTCAATTATAATAGATTTTTTTTCTGGCGAAGCCTGAACGGCGTTTTCAAGAAGGTTTTCTAACATGGTTTTCAAGTAAACTTTTTCTCCTTTTATTGGCAGAGATTCATTTTCTATTTTCTTGTCTTCATATAACTTAATTACCATATTTAATTCTTTTTCTTTCAACTTTTTTGAAAAATTTTTATTCAATTCTTTAAAGATAGAAAGAAGATCAAAATCTTTCGAATTTAATTTATATGTACCCTCTTCCATCTTAAAAATGGCCATATAATTATTAATGACAGCTGTTAAATCGGCAGCGCTGTCATTTATTAAAGATAAATATTCTCTGTGTTTTGATGAAAGTTTTTTATCTTCAAGCATAAGTTCAGAAAGACCAATAATGCCAGAAAGAGAATTTTTCATGTCATGACGCATCATTCTTTCTGTATCAGCTTTTAATTTTTCTGTTTTTTTCATTTCGTCTATATATTCAAAAGCTTTCATCGATTTTAAAGATAAAAGGTAAGCCTGAGAAAAAACAAATGCTGAATTACCGTATCCCGAGAGAACGATTGTGTTTATCAATTCATTTGAAAGTAAAATATCGTTTATTACAGAAACAAAAGCTATAGTTAAACCCACTAACATTATCTTAGCGCCATGCCTTTTTTGAATTATTGTTTGATATAGAATACGAATACCCAATAAAAAACTTAATATATAAATAATCTGATAAGGAATCTTTGTATACGAAAATATTTTGGGGGGCATAATTAGAAAAAGTGAAAAAATAAAAAAAGACACTGTAACGCTTCTTAAGAAAAAAACCGGTACTTCTTTAGGATAAAGCTCTCTAAGATAAGCCATAAAAACCGGCAATAAGGCATAGAAGGTAAAATATTCTATCATAACTAAAAATTCCCAGCTTAAAGAAGGAAATATCTGCGTTAAAAATATTTCTCCGTAGACAATTTGTCTTAAAAAGAAAAGTCCGCAAAAAATTCCAAAATATAAAGTAGATTTATCTTTTTTTCTAAAAAAATAAATAGCAAAATGATACATAATCATCGAAAGATAGATTGCTACTAATAAAATATTTGAACCCATCTCTAAAGAATAACTTTTTGTGGTATCTGCTGAACTTCCCATTGTAAGTTTTATGGTTGGACCGCCGGTCGCGTAATGGAAATTTGAAGTTTGCAATATAAGCGAGATTTCTTCTTTTTCGGGTAAAAAACACCCCATAGTATATATCCTTTTTTTCTCACTTGTTTCTTTTGTTTTACCTATTTTCGCGTTAAAAAGAATTAACCGGTTATCAATAAATATATTATAAGATGAGTTATTTGTTTTTGCCGATAAGCATAAAATATCTTTGCTATTTGTTGTTTTTAATCTTAATCTATAAGTAGCGTACCCATCGCTACCTATTTTTTTTCCATTTATTTTATATTTGTTCCAGCTTTGTGGTATCTTAAAAAAACCCGTCATTGGGGGCGTTAATTCTTTTTGAAAATCGTCATATGTTAATAATTCGTTCCAGTAAAACTCCCACTCGCCTTTTAATTCAAAATTTCCTTTTTTAGTAAAATCCCACGCCGATAAATCAATAAAACCTTTTTTTATAAGCGGTATTTTTTCATTTTTTGAACAGTTCATGCCTAAAAAAATTAAGATAAAAACAGTATTTAAAAAAAGAATGAATTTTTTTATATAATTAACTTTAGGCATATTATAAGTATTTATCAATTATTTAACCCATAGAGTCTCTACTCTTCTATACCAATTTTTGAATAAATAACTTTAACGGCACTTTTATAATATTTTTTTTAACGTAAAGAATTTTTAAATATTACAGCCGAAATCGGCAATTTTATCAAATTATGCTCTCAAAATTTTGGGTATTTTAGTTATTATAGCGGGAATGGATATCTAATTGATACTTTCAGTAAATTTATTTTACGAGAATACAATATCAATATAGCCATGTTCATTTTATTGGCGAGGGACCGTTGAAGCCAACATTGTAGAATACTTTAAAAAAAATATTTCCTCTTTTATAAAAAAGGAAGACAGATTGATTTTTTTATGTTAAAAAATATATTGATAAATGGATCTATTATTCAAGAATATTAAAATTAAAAAGGAGAACAAAATGAAAAAAATAATTAAGTTAAGTTTAGTTTTATTAGCGGCATTTACCTTACTATTTTGTAAGGCTGATGAAAAAGAGGAAGATGAAATAGCTGCTCAAGAAACTGAAATTGAGATGAGGCTTTCGGGCTTAGGCTCATTATCGGGCAATGTATCTAACTCTAATGCAAATGTCGAAGTGGCATATCATCCTGAATATAATACAACAACTGACGCAAATGGTGAATTTACGTTAAATAATATGATGCCCGGTGAATATACGGTATATGTAACGGGTACGATATCGGGATCTCTGGCGAAACTTTCTGCTAATAACAGATTAAACGCGATAGATTCTAATATTGTTGCCGGACAATTTAAAAATATCATTGTTTCGGTAGAAGGGCCGACTATTTTACCCAAAAAATCTTTAACGACCCCAGGTTCAATTTCAGGTACCGTAGCATTATTAAATAACCCGAATAATGTTGAACTGGTTGGTATCGATGTATATGTACCAGGTACCAGCTATATTGCAAAAACTGATGAGTCGGGAAATTTTGTTTTATCAAATATTCCCGAAGGTAATTATGATTTAGTTCGTTTTGATAAGTCGGGCTTAACTTCATCTGAAGTTATTAATGTTGATGTCGCTACAAACCAAGATACAAATATTGGTACAATTTATATGGCTCTTTCAACCGGCCCTTCAGGCGAAATTACGGGCATAGCCGGAACAACCCAAGCTGTGATAGGCGCAGAGACATTTGATATACTAACTTCAAACAATGTAGAATTAAACCTTCTCTATGATACAAGAGCGACTTTAATGAAAGCAGCTCATGAATCTTCTTTCTTAAACAGAGAGTGGGAGCCGGTAATAAATACATATACTTTTAATGCGGCAACTAATGCTGAAGCAATGAACTATTTTTCGACTGATGGGATAAAAACTGTCTATGTAAAATTTTCAGACCTAAACGGCCTTGAAAGCTCACCGGTTTATAAATCGTTTTATATTGATACCCAGCCGCCACAGCTCTCAAATATCGTAATATTAAATAGCTGGGCAATTACAGGGGTTCAAGATATATTTATTGATATTGATGCTCTAGACAATGGAACCGGTATTAAAGAAGTATTATTTTGTGAAGATCAAGCATTTACAGGATGCACAGCATGGCAGCCTTACACAAGCCGGGTCAACTTTACCTTATCAGCCGGTGTTGGCGCTAAAACAGTTTATGCCAAAGTGCGTGATTATCTAAATAATGAATCACAAGTTGTTTCAGACTCTATAAACCTCAATACTGAAACACTTATACATGCGCAAACCTATGAAGAAAAAATTACGTTATATGCCGCGCAAAGCCCGTATATTACAGACGGTACTGTTATATTTAACGGGGGTCTTGAAATTGAAGCGGGAACACAATTAATAGGATCTTCTATTACCGTAAAAAATGAATTTAAATCATTGGGTACACCAGGAAATGAAGTAATTATTGAGCACCCGACTAATGCATGTACAGGTCCATATTTATATTTGGACCAGAGTACTCCCGGAGTAAGTGAAAATTTTATTATGACGAATACTATTCTTAAATCGGGTCGTTTATATGCAAACGGGGGCCACTTTTCAAATAACCAGTTTGATAGTACCGCTTGCGCAACCCCAAGCGGATCTATATACAAAAATGGATTAGACATGTTGTATTTAGAGAACAATGTATATTCAAACTGGAGCAGTGCAATATTAGTTTATGAAGGTAACGGAAACACTATAGTTTCAGGAAATTCAGGTACAGTAGTAAATATTATTCATCAGCAAGCAACCGCAAATAATAGTGTTCTTACAAATAATAATTTTTTCTGCTCTTCTAATAATGGTGGTACATTTATTTCAGTAATTTCTGGGACGCTTGTGCATTCAGGCAATACATTTACTGGTGATGGTACTTGCATCGCTTTCGGAACAGGAACAGGATCTAGCGGTGACGTAACAAGTTACTCAAATTATAATATTACAGGATGCTCAAAAATTGCATTTATTGCTGATAACCATGATTTTACTGTAACCAATTCATCTTTAAATTGTACTATGGGCATTGAAATGAGAAAATTAAACGCAACAAATGCCGCAAGGGCCAGTATATCTAACTCTGATATTACAGTCTCAGATAAACTTATTTATTCATACGGACAAACAGGTTATTATGGGAATACTTATGATCCATTAATAACTTTCGACTCAAATAATATTACTTGTAGTAATGCCTCAGGTTACTGTGATTTATACTATAAGATACCGTATGATTATAGAGATAATCATATTGAAAATGTGGTTCTATCAAACAATAATATAGATTGTACCGGTGATGCCACAACAGGATGCCGTGGTTTTGTAGTCGCTAAAGATGCTGTCTTAGACAGCGCGCCTACGATATTGAATTTTACAATCACAGGAAACTACTGGTCGGGAAAAACTTTACCCACAGATGCAAATCTTTTAGCGAATATTATTACTGATACTTTCGCGAATATTGGTTCTGTATCTCATGTCAATGAAATTAGACTTTTTCACTTCTCGCCTGATTGTTTAGCATCAATTGATGGTAGTGGATGTCCCGTAGGGCCGCCTATTGATATGGATATAACATGGAACTTTGATGCATATTCAACAATTGGTTCAGTTATAACAGGAATTGGGTTCACGCCTTAGAATCATTTTTAATAGAACATAAATTATATTATTAATTAGACCTTTAATAAAGGTCTAATTAATATCTTTATAGAAATTATTGAATTAAATAAAATAAGTATATTTTAATAATTCGAAATATATTACAATTTCTTAAAATAACACTATCAAAAACACTTTAGTGTCTTTACAAAAATATATTTTATGGTTATAATTTCATTATTAAAAGAGGTTAATAATGAAAGATCATATAGAAAATAAATTTAAAACAACAATGAGGGGTTCTGCCCTAACAGCTGGTTTGGGATTATTATTGATGACAATACTAGCACCTTTGGCTTACTTCAATGGTTATCAAAATCTTCTGGTAGAAAATGACGCAGTAAAAACTGCTGAAAATATAATTGCATCAGAAACATTGTTTCGCCTATCTATATGCTGTTTTTTATTTGTAGCACTTCTTGATATTATTGTAGCGTGGGCTCTTTATGTTTTTCTTGAACCCGCTAATAAAAATCTTTCATTACTTTCTGGTTGGCTTAGGGTTTCTTATGCTGTGGTTATGTTGATTTCGGTAAGTCATTTGTTAAATATACTTACTCTAATTTCGAAAATAGAGTATTTAAAAGTTTTTGAACTAAATCACCTAAACGCTCAGATAATGTTATCAATGAGTGCCTTTCAATACAGTTGGGACGCGAGTTTTGTTTTTTTTAGTTTTCATTTGCTTATTTTAGGATTTCTTGTATTTAAATCAAATTATGCTCCCAAAATTTTGGGTGTTTTAGTTATTATAGAATGTAATTCATAACTGAAAAAATGGCAAATTCAAATCTCAAATGCAACAGGCTCAATATTGTGAAAGACCTCATATGCAGTCCGGTATCCAAGAGATTTTCTAGGCATATTGTTTATCCATGTTATAGCCTGTAAAACCATTTCTCTAGT
>JAOUOS010000001.1 GCA_029880285.1 Spirochaetia bacterium | reverse complement strand
ATTATTCAAGATAGAGAACCAACAATATCAAGAAATATATTAAATTTTTTGCCTTTTCGTATAGACCATTATTTTGAAAATATTCCAATCGCTTCAGGGGGGTACCATCCTATTAACTCTCCCTTAGTAAAATTCAATTGTTCTTGACAAAGAGGTTTCAATTTAAAATTTGTTAAATTGTAAAAGTATATGAAAAAACTTGTAATTATAACATTACTTTTAACGCATGTTTTTGCCATGACAAGCTATGTAAGCGCTCTTCAAAAAAGCGTAAAAAATTGTAAATGCGACACTCATGAGGCGGGTCATGAGCATGAAGACTGCGATTGCGGCATGTGTGACATGAAACATGCTAAAATTGAAATAAATGGTAAGAAAATAAATTTTATCGCGAAATTCTTTTTAAAAAATCCGCCTTGTCATAAATCTGAAAGCAATTATATATTCGCTGTTTTTAACGCCGATTTATACTTTACGGGAGTAAAAAATTTTTATCAAAAAGAAAAACAAACATTTTTAGGCAATCATAATCTATTTAATTTTGAGTCAAATATTCCCAATCGATTAGAAAAACCTTCCTGACAAATCATATTTACGTAATCTGTAGGTTTGGTACATACTTATTAGAAGAAGTATGTACTAAAATTAAAACTATTAAAAAAGTTTTAAGATAAATGCAATTAGGTTACGTGAAATCACTACTATATAAATTTTAACATTTATTATAAATAAGAAAATGTTAAAAGTACTTATTATCATTTATTCAAAAAGTCATTATAATATGGGTTTTTGAATAAATGATAATAAGTGAATAAACATTCATAAAATTGAATGAAAAATGAAGAAAGGCTTAAGATGAATTAAGTGCTATTATAATTTCATCTATAAGATGTTATTAAAGAAAAATAAATGCCGGTTGTTTAGTGAAACTAAATAACAAAAAATGAAATAAAGAATTTTAAGGAGAAAATAAATGAAAATAAAAAACAAATTAATGAAAGTATTAAGCATTAGCTTATCAATAGGGTTTTTATCTGTCTATTGCGCGGCAGCAGATGTAGAAGAAGTAATAGAAAATACTGTAAAAATGGGCGGGGCAAAAGCGACAGTAACATTACCAGCGGGCAAAAAAATAAGCAGTCCCTCGCAGTGCTCTATCTCATTAGATGATGATGGCAACTATCCATCACTTGGGGTAAGTAAAGTAAACACAATTGATACCCCCAGCGCCGATTGTGAATGTCCGGTAGGAGCTGAGTCTTTTGTATGTACAATACCAGAAATAGAAGTAGGAACATATTTTATGACTTCTGTAATTTTTGTAAATCAGGAAGGCGGTAGTTCACCGGCAGAAGGTGATTTTATAGGCTATTACGGTTCAGCAGACGGCGTAAAACCAACAGCGGGAAATTTTGAAATTTTAGCCGATGTGGTACAAGACGTTAAAATCAGCTTGTTTGTAATACCTCAAGATGAAGAAGCACCCGCGCCTACCACTGTTACAGCGACTATAAATTTACCTGTAGATAAAATTATTACGGCGCCGGCTTACTGCTACGCCTCTCTTGACAATGATACCGATACAATGACTACAGGTGTTATTGATAGCGTTGGCGTAAGTACTACAAGTACTCCAAGCGATGCGTGTGATTGTACAATAGGCGCCAGTTCATATACATGTACATTTACGAATGTTAAATTAGGTTATTATTTTGTACATTCGCTTGTATATAATAATTCACATAGCCCAAGACAACCCGCGACAGGTGACTTTAGGGGCTATCATGGTACTAACAGCGATACAAAACCTACCGATGCAACACTAACAACCATAGTCGCTGGGCAGGATAACCCTGTAACTATACAACAGGTTGTATATACAGCGGCTAATTAATAGCTGAAAAAATAAAATAAAAACAACCGGCATTGTTTTATAAATAGAATGAAATTAAAAAGATATAATTAGGAGAATTAAAGTGAAAAAAATAAGAAATATATTCATAGTTTTTTTGTTTTCTTCATATGCTTTATGGGCGCAGGAAGCCGCGCCTCAGGCAGAACAGCCTAAAACAGCAGAAGAACAACAAAATATAGAAGGTAACGAAGAGGCAGATCAGCCGATTGCCGAGCAGGAGATTGACGAAGTCAGCATAACGGCAACACGCGTAAAAAGAAATACACTAGATGTACCCGCGAGTATGACTGTTGTGGGTGAAGAAGAAATCGAAGACATGAAAATGCACAATATTAAAGACGCGTTAACAGGTACGGCAGGCGTTCAAATAGACACGAAAAGCCGCGGTTCAAGCACAAGAGTAGTGATAAGAGGTGCGGGAGCTAAAGCTGCCTATGGCGTTCGTGAAATTATGTTTTTACTAAACGGCGTGCCTATTACTGATCCAGACGGATTCAGTAAGCTTGACGCTATAGACCCTTTGCAAATTGAAAGAATTGAAGTTGTAAAAGGTCCTAATTCTACATTATGGGGCGCTAACGCTACGGGCGGTATTGTTCATATTATTACGAAAGATCCCATAAAACAAAGCGGCGGTTACGCGAGAGTAAGCGGCGGCAATTATGGTATGGCCGATGCCAGCTTATATTATGGCGCGGGTATTGGCGAATCTTTTGTGTATTCTTTGAACGGTTCATATAGAAGAGAAAGCAACGACTGGAGAGACTGGAACAATCATTCGGCGTTTAACGTTACCTTTCAACCCGGCTTTATATTTAAAGACGGTACAACATGGCAAAATTATGTTACGTTTAATCAATCTGACACGCAGCTAGCCGGTACTCTAAATGAAGATGGCTTTGAAGAATATAAAAAAACAGGTAAAGCTCCCGAAACTGAAAGCTTATGGCGAAGATCTGGCCGTTACGCCGATACACTGCTTTTTAACTCAAAACTTACAAAAGAAATGGGTTCTTTTACTTTTAAGCCTATGATATATTTAACAAGATGGTCGCATTATCATCCGGTATACTCTGGTATTGGCGTTTCAAAAGCGCTTGTAGGCGGTCTAGATATTCAGGTCGACCAGAATCATTCTTTTAGCGCGATGGCGGGTACGCTTACTTTTGGCGCAAGCGCTAGATTTGACGATCAGGATGGTATAAAGTACAGATATAATGAAATTGATTCTAACACGGTTTATGTAAGTACAGACGCTACGGGCGTTAAACTTTACAAACAAAGTGTTTTATATGTGCATGGCGATGGTAATGGTAAGCAATTAAATGAATCTAATACAAAAACATGGCTGGGCGGACTTTATCTTCAAGAATCTTTTAATATGATTAAGTCTTTGACCTTAGACTTAGGGTTAAGATACGATATAATAACTTTTGACCATGAGGGTACCATACAGGGTTATTACAGCCATGGTGAGGCCGCTTATTATGACTGCCCAACAGTTGGGGCGGCTGAATGCGGCGAAAGTGTTTTAGGCCAAAAATATAGTTACTATAAAGATTTTCAGGATGTTTCACCAAGAGGCGCTCTTTCTTATAGAATAATTGAACCTTTAAGCGTATTTGCCAGTATAGCGAGAGGTATTCAAACGCCTACTTCAGGCGAAATTGGCAGTAACCCAGATTTAGATATTGTTAAATCAACAAACTATGAAATAGGCTTTAAGGGCAGAGGTAAATCATGGGATTTTGATATGTCTACTTATTATAATCTTCTTGAGAATGAAGTTGTTGCTATTTTAAATACAGATGGGACTTCAGAATATAAGAATGCCGGTCAAACAGAAAAGGTTGGGTTTGAATTAGACGCTTCGTATAACATTACAAAGCCTTTGTCTATTGGCGGTACATTTACCTATAATGATCATAGATATAAAGAGTTTGTTGAACTAGTAAGAGACTCGTCAAACTTAATTCCTTTTGATAGAGCGGGTAACAAGGTGGCCTTTTCACCGGACTATATGTATTCTATTGCACTTGGCTATAAAACAAAGGGGGGCTTTAAAGCCAAAGTTAAAACCGATACGTGGGGGCCTTATTATATGGATCACGCGAACTCTGAATTTTATGACGGGTATTCGTTTGTTACAAGCGCTATGATCGGTTATGAATATAAAAATATAAGTTTTATGGTAAACGGAGATAATATTTTAAATAAATTTTACGCCGTAGAAGTTAAGAAAGCTTCTAAAAAAGATAATACAGGCGCTAAATCTTATGCCGTCGCGCCTCCATTATCATTAATAGGAACGGTTAGTTATAAGTTTTAAAGATTTACTATATTTGGCCTACGGCTATGGTTCGACGATGCTCGCCACAGGTAGCCGTAGGCGATTGTAGCTTAAAATAAGGAAAGTTTTATGAAGAAAAAACAAAAAAAAAGAATTATAGCCCACGGCTATAGCCGTGGGCTAATAATCATCAGCGTAATTTTTATTGCGCCGGTATTTGCTGAAAACCGCGAGCCAAAGTCTTTTCATTTTTCGCTTACGAGTCCTGCCGAAAAAAAACAAAAACATGAATCGGAGCACGCGGCTAAACCGGTTAGAAAATACTGGCTTAGCACAGCTGAAAAAGATTTAAATTTAGAAGGTTATCTTTTAAATCCTTTAGGTGAAGAAAAAGAACTTAAAATAGAAAAGAAAGAAGAGGGCTGGCTTGTTTCATTTAATACCCCATTTAAAGACAGCGAAGATCATGGCGCCAATAACGTATATGTTGTTGATAAGAAAGTAGTTGATAAAACTTTATACATCCGCACTGCAAAATGGATTACCGTAAATCACAGCTGCGGCTGGGGGCACGGTCATAAACATGATAAAATAAGACACAGCGCTTTAAGTTTTGAGAAGATACCATTTGAAATTGTTCCGCAGGTATTATGGGATGATAAGTTTCATATAAGAACAAAAACAGGCGATAATCTTAAAGTTTTTGTCTATTCGTACGGAAAACCAGTTGAAAACGCGAAAGTTACGGTCGTATCAGAGAAAGATTGGCAAAAAACAATGATAACCGACGAAAATGGCGGCATTGAATTTCAAATGATACGCGATTATTATGAACGAAACTGGGAAAGATTTCACACAAGTCATAGAAGCCGTATGATTGTTGAGGCGGAATATGAAATAAACGAAAGCGGAAATTATGAAGGTGAATTGTATAATAAAATTATAATGAGTACCAGTATGCCATGGAAATATTCACCCGCGCTTGAAGATTACGCGTCATATAAATCGGGCTTAACCGTAGGCGGTATATTTTTTATTTTAACTCTTGGCGGAGTTTTATTGTACCGTGAAAGAAGAAGAAAACCTTTTTTAGAACTTGATTTTGAAAAGAAACCCCGCAAAAATAAGAAAAATAAAAATGAATAAGTTTAAAAAATATATAAATAACGTAAATATCAGCCGGTTTCGTTTCTGGTTTCAAATTTTCGCGTTTATTATTATGGTTTATGGGGGTTTTCTTTCTATTGATATTGGCGAGAACTTACCTACGTTTTCGTGTCCTTACATTGATAAAGGCGGTGGTACATGCTTTTTAATGGGGCTTCAGCATCGTTTTACGCTTCCCATTGATCAGTTGATTTCTTTTCGAGGACTTGCTGTTCTAACATCTGTCTTATTTTTTGTATCATGGTTTATTTTTTTTAATAAAGCATGGTGCGGATACATTTGTCCATTGGGTACCCTTCAAGACTGGTTTACAAAGTTAAGGCAAAAAATTGGTATCAGATACAGCAATTATTCAGAGGCAAAATTTAAAAAATTAAAAAAAATAAAATATATTCTTTTGGGGCTTCTTATTTTAATCCCAATTTTTATGGCAAATTCGATACCTTTTATAGGCAAGCTTTCACATGACTGGGCCGTACCATTTTGCATGATTTGTCCGGGAAGAACTGTTTTACCATTATTTCAGGGCGATGCTTCACAGTTGGTCATAGATTATGGTTCAAAAACAAAAATGATTTTTACTGTTTTGGGTATGGCGATAACCGGTATGTTTTTCGCGGGTGCTTTTTTTAAGAAGCGTTTTTTTTGTTTTTTTTGTCCTATGAGCGCTCTACAGTTTATTTTCAAAAAACTGGGTTTTTTAAGGCTTATAAAAGACGGCACGAAATGCACAAAATGCGGCGACTGTTACCGTGCCTGCGATATGGGAATTCGTGAAATCGCCGATGACATTGAAAGCAAAGATATTATTAAGGACGATTGTATGATGTGTTTTAAATGCGTGGCGGCTTGTCCCGAAGAAAAATGCCTAAAAGTTAATTTTTTGGGGAAGACAATTTATGAAGCCACAGAAGAAGGCTTTTATAAACGACAAAAAGGAAAAAAATAAAAGATGGAAAAAGAAAGATTTGAAAAAGTACGAAAGCATGTACGCTCTGAAGCCGCTCTTGAGGCGGGCGATGTATTAAATAAAATTAAAGATAATTTTCCCGATAACCCAGAAGGGATGAATTATTTTTATGATTTGTTGAGCCGTCAATTTTCAGAAGGCATACTGCCAAAAAACGGCAAAAAAGTTATAGGAACCATGTGCGTTCAGGTACCGGATGAGCTGATTCTTGCGGTAGATGCGATACCGATAAGAGTTTGCAGCGGTTCGTTTCCGTATGATAATGCGGGTGCAGAATTTATGCCCGCTAAAACCTGTTCTATGATAAAAGCAATAATGGGTCTTTTTTCTGTTGAAAATTATCAAAAAAAATTTGATATGCTGGTAATTCCCACAACATGTGACCAAAAGAAGAAAACAACAGAAATGCTAACAGATATGGGGTATGAAACTTATTCTTTGTCTTTGCCTTCTCGAAAAGACAATGATAATTCGCGGCATTATTGGCAAAATTCAGTGAAAGAATTTGCCGCCGATCTTATGAAAAAGACCGGAAAAAAGATAACGACTTCAAACATAAAAAAAGCTATAGATTTAAAAAATAACGCGAGATATGAATTTCGACGATTTTTTAATTTAAGAAAAAAAAGTCCTTCTGTAATTTACGGTAAAGACGCTTTTTTAGTTGCTAACGCGTATTTTGTTGATGAAGTCGAAAGCTGGACATCGGCGTTAAAAAACTTAAATGATGAACTTGAAAAGCGAGTGAATAAAAATTTTTCGATAGTAAATCAAAAAACCCCAAGATTTTTATTTACCGGTTCGCCGCCTATTTTTCCTAATATGAAAATACCCCTTTTGGTAGAAGAAGCCGGCGGATTGATTGCTGTAGATGAAGTTTGTTCATCATCCAGACTGCTGTATGATATGCCGGCATATGATGAAGGCGCTTTATATGATATGATTCCCGCGATTGCCGATTGTTATCTTAAACCCTGCACCTGCCCCTGCTTTGTTCCAAACGAAGAGAGAAAAGATAAGTTGGCAAATTTAATCGATCTTTTTAATATAGATGGCGTTATATACCAGTCTTTTTCGGGTTGCCAGCTATACGAAATGGAGCAAAAATTGATTGGTAATTTTCTAATGGAAAAAGGAATTCCCATGCTTTATATTGAGTCAGATTACAGCAAAGAAGATACAGGCCAGCTTTCTACAAGAATTGAAGCGTTTATTGAGTCTATTAAAATAAAAAAGAAAAGCGACCTTAAAGGTAAAAGGGCTACAAAATGAAATACTTTGCTGGAATTGATATCGGTTCTACATCCATAAAAATTGTAATTACCGATGAAGCTGAAAAAATAATAGCTCATTCTGTAAACGCGACAGGAGCCAATTTTCATAAAAATTCAATGGCCGCCTTTAATTCATTGCTTGATAAAGAAAATATTAAAAGAGATGATATTGTTTATATTGCTTCAACAGGTTACGGGCGAAAGCTATTAAAAGAAGCTGACGAAACCATCAGCGAAATAACCGCGAATGCTGTGGGCGCCCGAAAAACCGTCACAGGCGGCAAAGTCAAAACTGTCATAAACATAGGTGGACAGGATTTAAAAGGCATATCTCTCGATGAAGACGGTAATTGCGGCAATTTTGTTATGAATGATAAATGCGCCGCAGGGACCGGCCGGTTTCTTGAGATGGTGGCTCGAACTCTTGAAACAGAAGTGGGCAATTTATCTAATTTGCATTTTAGTTTGAAAGGAGTTCCGGCTGTGATTAATAGCACCTGCACAGTTTTTGCCGAATCTGAGATTATTAGTCTTTTGGCTAACGGACATTCGCATGAGGGTATTGTAGTAGGAGTTCATTATTCAATCGCTAAAAGAATAGCTCGCCTTATCAAGCGTATAGGTGTTGAAGATATAATATTTTTTGACGGCGGTCCGGCAATGAATAAAGGTCTTGTTGAGGCTGTAGAAAATGAACTCATGAGAGAGCTTTTTATTCCTGAAATACCGCAAATTACCACCGCTTACGGAGCCGCTTTAATCGCTAAAGAAGCTTATGAAGAAGAGGCGGTACATGCCTGAAATAGGAACTTTGTTTTTACTTGGTATATTAAATGGAGCGGCTTTATGTACGCTTTCTTGTCTACAGTATATGAGTCCTTTTTTATTATGTACAGGCGGCGGATTTAAAGACGGAGTTTTGATGTCTTTTCATTATTTAATAGGCAAAATAATCATATACGCTGCATTATCAGCAGGCGCAGGATACCTCGGTAAAATATTCGCAGAAAATTTGAAATCTTCGGGTAAATATGGTATGGGTATCACAATGATAGCTCTGGCTGTTGCTTTTCCTTTTATATCAAGTGAAAAGAAATGTTCTGCTTCTGCTTTCAAAAGAAATAAAAAATTGACCATGTTTATGATGGGCATTTCTACAAGCGTATTGCCTTGTCCGGCTGTAATCGGTCTGCTTTTAGTGTCGGCAGAGAAAGGCTCTGTGTTTTACGGGTTTTTGTTCGGTTTAGCATACGGATTGGGTCTTATGATTTCACCGCTATTACCTGCCGCAGGCGGGTTGGCCGTAATTTCAAAAAGTATGAAAGTTGAAGTGAAAAGTTTTATGCCTTACTTAAAAGGACTTTCTATGATTATAATTTTAATCATGGGAGTAAGGGTGTTGATGATATGACATCCTTAATATTTCTTGACGAATCGAAATATAAATTAAATAGGGTATTTTGTATAATATAATATAATGAAACGTTTCGTTACAACATTTCTACTTTTATTGCATATTCTTGCTTTATCGAGTTATGTAAGCGCTCTTCAAAAAAGCGTAAAAAATTGTAAATGCGACACTCATGAAGCGGGTCATGAGCATGAAGACTGTGATTGTGGTATATGTGATATGAAACATGCTAAAATTGAAATAAATGGTAAAAAAATAAATTTTATCGCGAAGTTTTTTTTAGAAAACCCTCCATGCCATAAAAGCGAAAGCAATTATATTTACGCTGTTTTTAACGCCGATTTGTACTTTACGGGCGAAAAAAGTTTTTACCAAAAACAAAAACAAGTATTCCTTGGTAAAAATAAATTTTTAGATATTGAATCGATTGTTCTTGATCGGTTTGAAAAACCTTCCTGACAAATCACATTCGCGAGATATATAAATAGAGATATATATTCATAATGGTGTATTCTAAAATATGTTGAAATAAATCTTTATCTCGTGAAATCTAATAAAAATCAACGTTAACTTATTGTTAGAAATAAAATTAAAAATAAGTTAAGTTGAACCTTATACTTGAAAAGCAGAAAATGAAGCTGCCGGTAAGGTAAAAAAAAAACTGAACTAAAGATAATTTTAGTTAAAAATAGAAAAAATTAGGAGAGTAAAAATGATAGAGAAAAACAAAACTTTAAAATATTTTTTAATTGCTACGGTTGTTTTCTTTTCAGTAAATATATGGGCGCAGGAGGCAGAGGCTCAAACAACTGAAAATGAAGCAGCGCAGCAAACAACAGAACAAACAGGGACAGCAGATAATGCTGCTAAAACAGAAACAGCTGAGGCAGAACTAGACGAAGTTGTTGTAACTGCAACGAGAGAGCAAGAAGCTAAAAAAAATGTGGCAGCTACTATTGGCTCAGTAAAGATGAATGTAATTAGAGATGTTAAACCAACGCATCCTGCTGAAATTGTAAGAAGAGTGCCGGGTGTTCATATAAACACAACAAGCGGAGAGGGTCATTTAACAGCTATTCGCCATCCTTTGACTACAAGTTCGGTTTATCTCTTTTTAGAAGATGGAATACCAACCAGATCGGCGGGATTTTTTAATCATAATGCCATGTATGAGGTAAACGTGCCTCAATCAGGCGGTATCGAAATATTAAAAGGACCAGGAACAGCGCTTTATGGCAGTGACGCTCTTGGCGGTGTTATTAACGTACTTACAAATCCGGTTACTAAAGATAGAGAAATTGATGTTTCGCTTGAAGGCGGTCAGTTTGGATGGATGAGAGGTCTTGTATCATATGGTCAAATGTTTGGTACTCAAAGTATTCGCGTAGACGCTAACGTAACAAAAAGTGACGGCTGGCAGGATAGCACTGAATACCAGAGACAAAGCGGTACAATAAGGCATGACGCGGCTTTTGGTAACAGTATACTAAAAACCGTTGTAACTGCTTCTAACATTAAACAGCAGACCGCAGGTACGGCAGCTTTATCAAAAGAAGATTATGAAGATAACCCCACAGCAAATTATGTAGATTTCGCGGGAAGAGATGTTCAGGCGGTTAGGGCCTCTGTTCAATATGACCATTTATTTAAAGATTCAGTTTTAAGTTTAACGCCATTTATGCGATATAACAGAATGTATCTTTTTCCTAACTGGGGTCCTAACAAAGATTATGTGACTAAAAATATGTCTTATGGAATGCTGGCCAAGCATCGTGTTGATTTTGATTTCTTAAAAAGCCGTTTGGTAGCCGGTGCCGACTTTGATTTTAGCCCTGGAACATATAAAGAAAATAAAGTAAATCTAGGCGATAAAGACGGCAATTATTATACAACATATAAAGTAGGCGATGTTCAGTATGATTATGATGTCGCTTTCTTAGGTGCTTCACCTTTCGCGCAATATGAATTTTCTCCCGTAACTGAAAAATTAAGACTAAGCGCAGGGGCCAGATTTGATTACTATCAATATGATTATGATAATAAATTATCTGATGTTCAAACAGGTTTTAACCGACGACCGGCTGATACTAAAAAAGATTTTCAACACTTTTCGCCAAAAGCGGGTATTGTTTATAATGTGGATGAATATTTAAATATATTCACGTCTTACCGACACGCGTTTAGGGTACCGGGAGCCGGAGATTTATTTACGCAGGGAAATTCTGAAAATACAGTTGATTTACAGCCAGTTAAGGTAGACAGTTATGAGTTAGGTTTTAGAGGTTCTGTAATGAAAAAACTTATTGAATATGATTTATCGGCCTATTACATGCAGAAAAAAGATGATATCGTCTCATATAAAAGACCTGACCCAGAAGATAGCAGCATTACTCTTAATGAAAAACAAAACGCGGGTGAAACTCTTCATCAGGGTATTGAGTTAGGTCTTGGCCTTGAAATTGTAAGAAAAATAGTTATGTTAAATACCAGCTTTTCGTATGCAGAGCATACCTATGAAGCATGGTCACCAAAACCAGGCGAAGATTATTCAGGAAACAAAATTTCTTTTGCGTCTGATATAATTGGGAACATAACACTAAAAATTATTCCTATTAAATCATTAGAAACTGAGTTTGAATGGGTATACGTAGGTAAATATTTCATGGATGACGAAAATATCATGGAATATCCGGGGCATTCAATTTTTAATTTTAGATGCAAGTATGATGTTACTGAAAATTTTGGTGCTTTTGTTCGTATGCATAATTTAGCAAATGAAAAATATGCCGAAAGAGCGGCTTATGGATGGGGTAGAGAAACATATGCTCCTGGCCTTCCCTTTACGGTATCAGGCGGTATAACTTACACATACTAAATGCTCCTAAGAATATGAAAAAACAAAAATATAAAAAATTATTTATTACATTGGCTCTCTGCCTTACGGCAGGGAGCTTTTATCTTGCCGCTAAAACTGCTGGCAAGTGGGGTAAGTATACTCTTGAAAGTTATGATATCTATATTGAAGATGAGAAAGTCCATTTTTTAATTCTTGAAAAAGACGCTTTATGGGGCAGACAAAAAATTAGGTACCTTCAAAGAAGCTCTTTAAATAATGACATTATTCAAGAATCTGAAATTATTTCATATAAAACAAGTAACAGTTTTGCGTCGGTATGCCACTCGGGTAATGATGTGCAAATCGCGTCTTATAAAGATAAAATTATAGCGGTTTGGCAGGGTTTGGGAACAGGATATAAAAATCGCGGTCAAATGATGACAGCGGTTTCTTATGATAATGGTAAAAACTGGAATATACAACCTGAAATTATAGAGGACCAAACAAAAGGCGATCAGGGATTTTTTGATATTGCGGCAGATAGCAAAGGCAATTTGCATTTAACTTGGCTTGATAAACCTGAAAATTTGCCTAAAGATAAATCTGGCAAAGCGCTTCGATATTCTACCTCAACAGATTTTGGTAAAACATGGTCTAAAAAAACTACTGTGGATGAAGAAACCTGTTTTTGCTGTCAAAATAAAATTAAAATAAACTCATCAGATGAATCTTACATTCTTTATAGAGACGCTCATTTTAGAGATATGGCGTTGGCCAAGATGAATAATAATACATGGCAAAGACAAGGTTTTATAACCCATTTTAAATGGGAATTTAATGGATGTCCGCATGTAGGAGGAGGTTTTGATTTTTCAAATGACGGAAATTTACATGCCGTTTCTTGGATGGGACAAAAAGAAAATACAGGCGTTTATTATGTATATTCAAAGAATAATGGAATATCATGGTCCAAACCTAAAAAAATTGGTAGTGATGACGCGTCTCATCCCGATATCGCGGTAAATAAACAGGCAATAGTTATTGTTTGGGATGAAATTCAAAATGGTAAAAAGATAATTAAATCAGTAATCTCAAAAGATAATGGTATTTCTTGGTCTGAACCTGAATTATTATCAAATATAGATTATTTATCCAAAAATCCACGAGTTGTTTTTATTAATAATGAATTCTATGTCTTTTATAAAGAAAAAACAAATGAAATTGAAAAATTAAATTTTACAGTTTTAAAATTAAAGAATAAAAATGGAGAGAAAATGCTTTGAGGGGCTGTGTAATAAGTAAGATTTTTAACGCAGAGGCGCAAAGAACGCAAAGGGAAAGTGTTGAATTTACGGATTTCTCTGCGTCCTCCGCGTCTTTGCGTTTAATCTTTTCTTTGTTTTTGCACGTCCCCCAAAACTAAAATAATTATGGAATTTATAAAAGAATTGGTAGAATACGGTATGATTGGCCTTCTTATTTTAATGAGTATGGCCGCGGTAGCTATTACTATTGAAAAATATCTTGTATTAAGAAAAGTCAATTTAAAAGATTATAAAGATAAAAAATCTCTTGAGCTAGAGCTTACCAAAAAAATGCACTTTTTAGCTACAATCGGCAGTAACGCGCCTTATGTGGGCCTTTTGGGTACCGTTCTTGGTATTATGCTTACTTTTTATACCATGGGTAAAGAAGGAGTTATGGATTCCAATAAGATAATGGTGGGTCTGGCGCTGGCCATGAAAGTAACAGCAGTAGGCCTTGGCGTGGCCATACCCACAGTTGTTTTTTATAATCTGCTTTTAAGAAAAATAAAAGAGCTTATAATGAAATGGGAAATTGATAAAGACTCTTTGGGAGAAAATTAAAAATGGATGAAGATAAAGGTTTTGATTACATGAACGTTATCCCGCTTGTTGATGTTATGCTTGTTTTATTGACCATTGTTTTAACGACTTCAACCTTCATAGCCTCGGGATTGATACCGGTGAGCTTGCCAAAGGCAGAAAAAACGCAAACTGAAGATAATTCATTGACCAATAAAAAAATTATAGAAATAAGTAAAGAAGGGAACATTTTTATGGATTCATGTGCTGTTTCTATTGAAGAATTAAAGGGACTATTAAAAGAAACATCAAAAGATACAGCCGTTGTCATAAGAGCAGATAAAGGCATTTATCTTGATTTATTTGTACAGGTTTTACAAGCGGTTAAAAAAGAAGGCTTTTCAAACGTAAGTCTGCAGACTGAAGCCGAGGGATCAATATGAAAAAAATTATTAGAAGAATAGACGAAAAATCATGGGGCATTATGGTCTCTTTATTTTTTCACGGGTTCATTTTTATAAGTTTATTTGTAATGAATGAATATTCATCTGCGTATGCAAATAAGTTAAACCTTGATTTTAGTATTGTATATGATCTGGTACCAAAGGGAAACAGTCTCGATAAAGCACATCTCGAAGAAAAAAAAGAAAAAGTTATAAAAAAGAAAGAAAAAAAAGAAAAAGCTTTAGATTCATCCGTATTAAATAAAGAAGCCGAGAAAATCTTTGGCCAAGAAGACGGTGAAGAAGGCGTAGATGCCGCATATATTAAAGAAAATTTAAGCGGCATTAAGGCCAAAATCGGGAAAAAAATATTATATCCGCTAATTGCTCAAAGAATGGGGTGGGAAGGCAAAGCAGTCATTATGTTTTTAGTAGACTTAGAGGGAGAAATTATAGAAGTTAAATTAAAAGAAAGCTCTGGTTTCGCGGTGTTAGATAACAGCGCTTTAGATATTATAAATAGTTTATCAGGATTGCCCAAGCCGCAAATGATAACATGGGTTACGGTTCCCATTAATTATTCATTAAATTAATTTTTAATGTTTTCTTAGACCAATAAAATTCTCATAATAAGCCCCGCCCCTTCGAACTCAAATTGTAGGGGCGGGCTCTCCTTTGTCAAAATAGTTGACATTATAAAGAATTTTTAAATTCTTATCTTATGCCATCCGAGACAATGATTAATAAACCCAAAAAAAGTATAAGAGTGTCTGTCAATCGGTTTTTTTCTCGTTATTTAGGTAAGACCGCTTTTTATACGTTTCTTCTTGGTGTCAGCGAGTTTTCGATATTTTCATGGAACATCATACGTTCTTCTAGAAAAATGACTTTTTCTCATATGGACGCCTTTTTAAGAGTTGTAATAAACCAAATTAAATTTACCGGAGCGAAAGCTCTGCCTCTCTTATCTATAATTTCTTTAACTTTGGGAGCTTCTACTATTATACAAGCTGTTACTTTTTTGCCAAAGTTCGGGCAGGATGACTTTATTGGCAACCTTTTAAAACTTGTAATTGTAAGAGAAGTAGGCCCTTTGATAACAGCAATTGTTGTTCTTACAAGATCGGGTTCAGCTATAGCGTCAGAAATGGCAACACAAAAACTGCATAGAGAAATAGAAGCCATTGAACTTATGGGAATTAATCCAAATTTATTAATGATTATGCCCAGAATTATAGCGGGTATTGTTTCTGTTTCTTTGCTTATCGTCTATTTTGACTTTGTTGCATTTTTGGGGGGCTATATGATCGCGAATATGGTTTCGTCTTTTCCTTTTAGCACGTTCTTAGAGCATTTATTAAAATCATTGGCGATCACTGATATATTAAGCAGTCAAATAAAAGCTCTTGTATGTGGAATTACAATTCCGTTAGTATGCAGTTATTACGGTTTAAAACCAAATACACTTTTTGAAATTCCCATTTTTGTATCAAAAGCCGTTGTAAGAAGTTTGTTCAGTGTTTTTCTTTTAACGGGATTAATTTCAGTTGTATTTTATTTATAATTATAATGCAATTAGGATCAATTTATCTAATAAAAATAAGCTATATAATAATTTTTAATCGTAGATTCCCGTTTTCACGGGAATGACAATTTTTCCTTCCCATAAATCTCACCGATCTTCATTAAACTCAAAAATGTGACATAAAAAGACTGGACATTATGTCACATTTATTGTCTTTATATATCAATAAACTGTTGTAAAAGTATTTGCTAAATGTATAATAATAAAAACCAAAAATATTTTATATCTGCAAATAAAATAATTTTTCTATTTTTATTTGTTCTCTTTACAAAAAATAATTTTTCCATTGAATTTGAAAATAGTGAATTTTTTACGGTAGTAGAAAATTTATATGAATCGGAATTTTTAACTTTAGATGGTAAATTTGTAAAAAGCCGCCTTTATAAAAATAAAAATTTGAAAAATAATAATTTAATTGTTTTATATCCAGACGGCAGTTCACGGGATGTTTTAAGAAAAAATGTGTCTAAAAATATATCAGAGTTTAACTCGGTTTTAACTTTACCTTCTAGAGAAGAAGAGGGCACGAAGTTTTTAGGCAGAAACTTTGAGATTTTTAAAAAACTTTCATTAGAATACAGGCCGCGTTTTTATAGAGTATATTATACGGGCGATATATTATGGGATTATACCGCCCATCAAACCTTTTTACAAGAAGCGCAAAAAAAAACCAATTTAAATAAAAAAACAGCGATAATACCGGCCTTTTCTGTAAATGTAATTATAAAGAATCCACAGTTTATTAAAGCTGATTTTGACTCTTATGTTTTCATATCGCCAGCGGAAATTTTATTGGAAAATGAGGCAGCGTTTCTAAAAAATAAAAAAAATATTTTATGGGCAGGTAGTGAGTATCAATCTGAGATTATTAAAAAGCTGACCGAAAAATATGGCGGTGTTAAAATAATATACAAACAGGCAGGTTCAGGATATAATATGTTTATGAGAAACCAGAGTATATTAAGTGATGTATTACAATGGATAAATAAAAATTAGACAAATAATCTTAGGGAACATAGCGCCATAGGTCATTTAATTCACTTGCTGTTGTGGCTGATTTGTCAAAACCATGACCGCCAAAAAACCATAAATTGCCTGATGAATCTATCCATGTAGATCGAGCGCTTCTTGCGCCAGGCATATTAGAAGAAGTAGCTATACCTTTTGTGCCGTAAACGCCGTTTTGATCAAGAGTATTTGTGCCGTTAATCCAAGTCCAGCTTGTGCCGTCAAATTTCCAAAAATCATTTAATTTATGGTTAGAAGTTTGTGAGATTGAATCATAACCATTTCCGCCAAAAATATATACAATGCCAGATGAATTAATCCATGTTAAAGGTATAGACCTTGCTCCTGGAATATTGGCAGCGGCGGCTGTACCTTTTGTACCATAAACACCTATATTATTAATGGTATTAGAACCATTTATCCATGTCCAGTTTGTAGCGTCAAACTTCCAAAGATCATTTATGAGTCCTGAGGTTCCTGTAGAATCATAACCATTACCGCCAAAAAGCCATAAATTGCCAGATGTATCTATCCATGCGCCCGAACCAGTTCTCGCACCCGGTATATTTGCCGCGGCAGCCGTACCTTTTGTCCCGTAAATACCTGTTTGATTAATAATATTTGAACCATTGATCCATGTCCAGTTTGTGCCGTCAAATTTCCATAAGTCGTTTAGTAAGCCTGCGGTAGTACCGGTATCGTATCCATTGCCTCCAAAAAGCCAAAAATTACCAGATGTATCCTGCCATTTCGCCGCGTTGTTTCTCGCGCCGGGTATATTTGTCGCGGCAGCAGTACCTTTTGTGCCGTAAACGCCTGTATTATTAATGGTATTAGAACCATTTATCCATGTCCAGTTTGTGCCGTCAAATTTCCATAAGTCGTTTAGTAAGCCTGCGGTAGTGCCAGTAGAATCATATCCGTTTCCGCCAAAAAGCCAAAAATTACCAGATGAATCAGTCCAAGAAATCGAAAAATATCTTGCTCCCGGTATATTAGTGGCGGCAGCTATACCTTTTGTGCCGTAAACGCCTGCTTGATTAATAATATTAGATCCGCTTATCCATGTCCAGTTTGTGCCGTCAAATTTCCAAAGATCATTTAAAGGACCTAATGTTCCGGCGGAATCATTGCCATAACCACCAAATAACCAAAAATTATCTGATGAATCTATCCATGAAACATACGCTCTTCTTGCCCCCGGTATATTTGAAGGGGAGGCTGTACCTTTTATTCCATAGATACCGGTTTGATTTACAGTATCTGCGTCGCTTATCCATGTGAATGTGTTTCTTAAATTACAGCTTAAATTACAGGTCGATGTTAAGAAACCGTCATCACATTCTTCATTTGATTCGACTATCATGTTTCCGCAAAATTCAGGCTGACACGTAGATGAGCATCCGTCGTTATTGGCAGTGTTGCCATCATCGCACACTTCAACCCCTTCTATATTGCCATCTGCGCATACAGATAAATTCAAATTTGCCTGTTCTGTCTGGTTTATTTCAGTTTCAATATTCATTATATTTGTTGAAATTAATGTGCCAACATCAGAATCATTTTCTAATAAATTAACAAGAGATGTTAAAGAAGTTGAGTTTTCAATATCTTGAATAATGGTGCTTGAAGTATTGTTTAAAGCCGCGGTTTTTATATCATTTATAATCTGTTCGGTTTGCTCGGCAATTTCTAAGCCTTGTAATGTTGTGGTTTCTTCGAGAATCTTTTTTGTTTTTTGTTCTATAGCGCGAATAACAGCGTTAGAAACAGGGTCACATATTAAATTTATATCTCCCGGTTTACCAAGACACTTCATTGTTTTAAGAAATTCGGTTATAGGCGAGGCGCATTCAAATATAAGTACATATTCATTACTGTTGTCAAGATTTTCAATTTTGAATGATCCATCTGCGTTTGCTTGACTTGAATATAAATTGGAACCGCCGCTGCCCACAGCTAAAACGCTAAAATTACTATTGCCGCAGCCTGAAGCGGCAGCTTCCATTTTATTTATTTTAGAATAATATATTTTCGCCAAAGAACCAGAAAGTGTTTCAATAGTTTGGGCACTTGCTGTACCCGAGATGCTTGTAGAAAGGGAAGTCTCTGTATCTATAGTTTCGTTATTTTTCTTTTTGTCAGAGCAATTTAATATAAATATAAAAATTGATATTATTAAGTATATTTTGTAATAAATTTTCATATTATTCTCCTCAAGAAAGAGTATAAGTTTTAATTGATATGAATATAATCTCTCTTATTAACGTCATTTAAGTAATAAAATGATAAATTGTCAAGTTTTCTTTGTATTTTAATAAAAAAAGCCGCTTTACAAGCGGCTTTTTTAATTGTTTTAAGATAGTTTGGTTTTCAGATATTTACGGTGATGTTACCTGAATGCCAAAAATCTACAAGAGAGCAAGGTTTTCTTTAAATTAGAGATCATCTCATTAACCGTATTTTTTATTGCGTAAACGGTATATAAAAAGCTTATTAAATAACTAAACTTGCTCAACCTATTTTCTTAATATTAATAAAAATCTTGACAAACCCGGTTTGTAAAATAAATAAAAGAAAGATAATTATAATAGATATAAATTAAAATTAACCCCAGCATGTTAAAATGTATTAAAATACTTTCTTTTATTATATTTGTTTTTCTTTTTATTATTAATATATATTCTTCTGAAGGTATTTACCGACCCTATGATCTTAACCGCCCGGGAGCGCGAAGCGCGGGGGCAGGGGCAACGGGAACAAGTAACATAGAGTCACTGGGTTCTGTTTCAAACAATCCGGCTTTTCTGGCAGAAATTTATAAACCGGCGTTTGCCTTGGGACTAGATGCCCAAACAAGAATTACTTCTATTCAAACTAATGTATCTTTAAAACCGCAGTATTTGCCGGTTGTCGCGGCAGCATTTCCCATTGGTTATAACGCGGGAATGGGTATTTTAATTTACAGCCCTTTTCAACGATACTTTCCCGATTCTGATTTTATTTTTTATAATATGGAGCCGGCATTTGCTTATACTTTTCATAGAAATTTAAATATGGCCATAACAGCCGGACCAGCTTTTGGCATGCAAAATAAAGAATTTGACGGATGGGGATTTACATATTCGCTTTCATTATTGTTTCGAAGTAAATTTGTTGATTCGGGGCTTTTACTTCGTCCCGGGACAAAAATAACATATGAAACCTATGTAACGGGAAAATCTGCTGAAGAAAGAACGCCACATTTTATAAAAGGGGGAATAACATATAAATTTGAGTTAATTAAAATTGCACTAGAAGCGGAATATACCAATTGGGATTATTCATATTTTAAAGAAAATAATATTAACTTAACACCTGCTTTTGAAAAAGGTTTTTTAGGTAAAATAAATCCGCATATTGGTTTTGATTTCGCGTTACCTTTTTGGCAGGGGCTTAACTTAAGAGCAGGAATTTTCACTGAAGATTTTTATGACTTTGAGGGTAAAAATGATAAGCAAATTTTATTAACATTTGGTTTTGGAGGTTTGGCCGGTTCCAATTTTTGGGAAGAAAGATTAAAAATTGATTTTTCTTTAATATCGGCTTTCATACCTTCTTTTTTTTGGGAAGAATCGCATCAAATTGAAAAGTTCCAGCTTACTTTTGAATTTATCTATTAAAAAAAAATGATTACGAAGATTTTATTAGTTTAATATTGTTTAAGTATTGTAAAATTTTTCGAAGAAGAACTTCTTGATTTACCGGTTTAGAAACAAAATCATTGCAGCCTGCTTCTTCGCATTTTTCAATATCTTTTTTCATGACTTCGGCCGTTAACGCTATTATAGGAATTGGTTTTTTAATATTATTCGTTGATTCTATAAATCGAATAGAAGATGTTGCGTGTAAACCATTCATAACAGGCATTTGAATATCCATTAAAATTAAATCTATAGATTTATTGTTTTTATATTCTTTAACGGTTTCAAAACCGTCACTGGTAATAATAGTGCTGAATCCGGCTTTTTTTAAAATTGTTTTTGTTAATACTTGATTAACAGGATTATCTTCTGCTATCAAAATTGTATAGTTTTTATTTTCCTGTACATCAAAAGCATATGATGTTTCTATTTCTTTTGGTCTATTTGTTATTGAATTTTTTTCATTGGCCGGTTCATAGGGAATTGTAAAATAAAATACGGTTCCTTTTTTTACTTTAGGGTTAGATTCAATGCGCATTTTACCGCCCATGAATTTAACAAGATTTTTTGAAATAGCTAAACCTAATCCCGTACCGCCGTATTTATGAGTCGTGTCAGGCTCGGCCTGTTTAAAAGGTTGAAATATTTTTTTTTGATTTTCTAAAGAAATTCCTATACCTTCATCTTTTACGTAAAATTCTAAAAAATTTTCTTTTAAGAACGCGCCAAATTCAATTGTACCATCTTTTGTAAATTTAATGGCATTACTCATTAAATTATTCATAATTTGTTTTACACGTAATGAATCTACCAATATATTTCTATTAAAATTATTATTTAATATTCTTTTAAGTTTTAATTTCTTATTTTTTTGGGTCATGAACATTTTAGCCGTTATTTCAACATCATCAAATATCCATTCTAAAAGACATGCACTTTTTTCTATTTTCATTTCGCCAGATTCAATTTTAGATAAATCAAGAATATCGTTAATAAGCATTAAAAGAAGATCGCCGCTTCTTTTAATCATTTCAAGATATTCTTTGGTTTCAGAAGAATGCTCTTCTTGAAGTAGTAAATTAGTAAAACCAATAATGCCGTTTAGGGGAGTTCTAATATCATGTGATGTGTTTGCTAAAAAAATAGATTTAAGCTTAGAAGCTTCATCTGCTTTTTCTTTGGCTTTTCTTAAAGCTTCTTCTGTTTGTTTTCTTCGCGTGATGTCTCTGAATATTGAAACTGTGGCCATTGGTATATTATTTTGACAGTAACAATTTGAACTTCCCTCAACAATTATTTTATGTTTATCTTTTGTGATAAATGTAGTTTCAATTCTTTGTTTAATTTCATTGGGATTATTTAATAGTTGTTCAAATATTTTAATACATTTTTCTTTTTCAGCAGGATCAATAATATCGAATATATTCAAATTTTTTATTTCTTCATCTGAATATCCTAGTGTTTCTTTCCACGCGCGGTTTACAAAAATAATTTTGCCGTTATTAGTAATACTTTGAATCAAATCGCTTGTGCTTTCAAAAAGGTTTTTTAACCGGCTTTCACTTTCAACAAGAGCTGTCTGTGCTTTTTGGGTTTCACTTTTATTTTTAAATCTTGATATTACTTCTTCAAAAACCAGGGGCAAAAGGTTTAAATAGTTTTGAGAATAATCTTTAATAATATAATCAGATACACCCAACTTAAGTGCCTCTATGGCAATTTCTGTTGAATCTGAACCAGTTAAAATTATTTTAGGAATTTCAATATTCTGGCTTATTAAAGTTTTACAAAGTTCAATACCAGAAATTCCGGGTAAACCATTATCGGTTACTAATAGGTCATAATTTTGATGGTTTTCAAAAATAAATTCTTTTGCGTCTTCAACTTTTGTAAACTCAGTGAGTTCATAATTTAAATTTTTTCTTTTAATTAAACGCTTAAAAGCAATTAAGTCATGCTCATTATCTTCTATAAAAATAATTTTAGTTTTAAGTTCCATTTTTCTTTTTAGGCAAAAGAGTTTGCAAATTCTGGATGTTCAACCATTTGCCAGAATATATTTATATTTTTTACGGCTTCGGCAAAATTTTCAAAACCAACAGGTTTTACTATATAAGCATTTATATTTAAGTTAAATGTTTTCATTTTATCTTCTTCAGATTTTGATGTCGTGAGCATCATTACGGGTAGGTGCTTAAATCTCTCGTCTTGCCTTATTGTTTTTAATGCGGTAATTCCATCCATTCTAGGCATATTGATGTCTAAAAGCACTAGATCTGGCCTTGGGGATAAGGCAGCATTTTCGTATTTTCCCCTGCGGTTTAAATAGTCCAGGCAATCTTCGCCGTCGTTTACAATAAATAATGGGTTATTTATTTTATACTTTTTCCATGCGCGTTTGGTGGCAATAATATCATGTTCATTGTCTTCTGCCATTAAGACTGTGAATATTTTTGGTTCCATATTAATCTCCTTTAAGTGTTCATTACTTCTACTTCTTTGTTTTCATCCACTTCGATTCTTCGAATTTGGTTTTTTAATAGTTTTACAAAAAAAGTACTGCCTTGATTGGGTATAGATTCAACCCTTATCGATCCGCCTGCTTTTTCTACAGCTTTTTTTACAATAGCAAGGCCTATTCCCGTGCCTTCAAATTCGTTTTGGGTATGAAGTCTTTGAAAAACCTTAAAAATTTGCGTATAATATTTAGGCGCTATTCCTATTCCGTTATCTTTTACAAATATTTCACATGAACCATTGTTCACTTTCGTTGTGCCAATAATAATTTTTTTATGGCTTGATTTGTTAAATTTAATACCGTTTAAAATTAAATTTTGAAAAACTTGTTTTAATAACACTACTTCAATTTTAATAACCGGCAAATCATTGCTTATTTCAAATTCTGCTTCTTTTCTTAAATTATATGAATCTATGATTTCATTAATAAATATTTTTAAATCTATATTTTCTATGGTTGTTTCTTTTCGTCCAATTCGTGAAAACTCAAGAAGATCGTTAACAAGATGCTCGCTTTGATTTACGGCTTTTGACATACCTTCTAAATATGTTTTTTGTTCGTCTTCTAAAGAATCGTTAAGATCTTCGTATAAGAAATCTGCGTAATTGTGAATGGCTCTTAAAGGTGATTTTAAATCATGCGATACTACATATGCATATTGAGACAATTCTTCATTTGCTTCTTTTAATTCTTCAGAACTTTTTTTTAATTCTTCATAAGCTTCTGCTAATTTCTCCTGACTTACTTTTCTTGCTGTTATATCAAAATAAGTTCCTAAAACGCCAAATATATTATTATTTTCATCATATAAAGGCATTTTGCTGGTTTGAAGCCAAATAGTTTTGCCCGCTGAAGTTGTTTGAGGTTCTTCATAATTAATTTTGTTTTTCTTTGTCTTTAAAACATTCATATCATCAGTTCTATATAATTCCGCTTCACTTTTCCATGGCATATCATAGTCAGTTTTTCCAATAATATCGTTAGAAGTTTTAAAACCTGTATCAATCGCAAAAGCCTCGTTACAGCCAATGTATACCAGATTTTTATCTTTCCAAAAAACTTGTACAGGAATTGAATTTAAAACTGCGTTTAATAAAATATTTGTTTTAAATATTGTTTTGTTTGCTTTTATTAGATTTTTATTAGAAGAATAAAAAATAAAAATAAAATATATCATAAATCCGACTGCAAGAAAAAGGGCAAATAACCCCGCAAATAAATTTAAATAAAAATTTTGAAGTCTTTTCTCTAATAAAAATTCTAAACTAGCGTAGGCTTTTTCTTGCATTGCAACACTGTAACTGATGAGAATTGTGCCTTTTTCAAAAATAATTAAAGGATCAAATTTAATATAGTTTTCATTATCATATAGATTATCAATTTCTTTAATATATTGCTGAAGATTATCGATATATTTTTTTAAATAAAACTTTTCTTCTACACTAAAATTATATTCATTTATAAATATTTGTTTGAAAATATCATCATATATTTTTAATTTTTCAATTTCATGAAATATAATTTCTTGGCTTTTTTGTATAATATTACGATCGAAATTGGTATTTGTTTTTTCTTTTTTATTTTTTTCAAAACTTGAAGAAATACCCCTAATATTGGCGATTTCTGAATTTATTGATGGTATTATATCAATAGAAAATTCAACCAGATGAAAAGTATTTGGTTCATTATCTAAGATTAAATTATATGAATTTGCTAGCAAACGTTTAATAGCAAAAATTTCTCTTAATAGCTGAGAATACGCTAAGAATATGTCTTTTCTTTCAAAACTTTTATTTTTAAAGATCGTTAATATCTCACTATTTATATTTTTTAATCTTTCTGTTATAATGGGAACTGTATTCTCTTCGTAATTTAAAATAGAGTTTATTTGTTTAATTATGTTATCTTGTTCATTTTTAATTTTAAAAGAAATATTTTCATTAGAATATGTTGATTGTATTGTGCTTAATCCTCTCAGTTCCTGTAAATTTTCTGTCATATCATTTATGTTTTTTATTTGCGTAATGCCTTTTATTTCTTTTTCTGTAAATTTTATATCATTAATTATTTTGCCTAATATAAAATATAAAGAAATTAAGATGAAAAATAACGGTATTGAAGCGGCTATAAAGTATTTTATACTAACATTTTCATTTTTATTATTTTTTGTAGTTTCTATTTTTTTCATATTTATATATTTTTACTTTAAATGACATTTTAAGTTTATTAATTGATTTTTTAGAAAAGGTATAATCAGTTTTCATTTTCTAAAAATATGCTACAAATATAATAATACATAATAATACGGCAAATAAAAATTATATGTCACAATCCTGTGCTCTGTATATTTTTTGAAAAATAATATACAGTATTATCTATAAATTAAAATTTGATTTTTACCGTACACATGTACTTTATTAAATTTTGATATTATTTGGTTCATTTTATCTTTGATAATAAATTTAGATTTTATAGAAGGCGTTTGAATTAATAGTAAAGTTGATTTAAAATTATTATTTTGCGAGTACTTGATATATTCATCTAAAATTTTAAGATATATATAATTTTGATTTTTTTCAAAAGAATAGGGCGGGTCGGCAAATAAAACTATATTATATTGTTTTGCGTTAATTATTTTATTAAAATATTTTTCTTGAAATTTTTCAGAAAATTGAAGAGCATTTTTTATTACTCTTAGAGCGTCGATCTTTATAAAAAAGGCTTTGTCTTCCCGATTTTCTTTACTTATCCAATTATGTATATTGGCCAGCCTTTTACCGTCAATTTCACAAAAAAAAGAAATTGTGGCATCGCGACTTATTGCTTCAATACCCATTTGTCCGGAACCTGCGTATAAATCAAAAAAAATAGTATTTTCAAAACTTTGTATATGATTTTCAATAATTTGAAAAACAGCTTCTTTTACTTTTTGAGGTGTTGAATGAGAATGCCCTTTTATGGGCTCTAAATTTAAAATTCTTTTATTTTTTAAGTTTCCTTTTAATACAAAAGAGAAAGATTTTCGCATGATTTAATTTATAAATTATTATACCTTAACCGGTTTTTTTTATTTTAGAGTTATTTGCTTTTTGAGAAAAATTCTTTAATTTTTGATATAATGTTTTTCTTGAAATACCCAATACTCTAGAGGTTTCTGAAATATTATTTTTATGAGTTCGCATTATTTTATTTATATATTCTTTTTCAATTTCTTCAAGGGTTGGTTCATATTCACCTGTCACAATACTTTCAAATAATAAATGCTGTTTACTTTGCGCGGTATCTTCTCTTATGAAATTATATAAATCTTTTTGCTGGTTATTCTTATTTTCAACGTTATCAAGAAGCGTAATTAAGTTTTTATTAATTTCTTCTGTATCAGATATAGTAAAAAGATTCTCAAGGTATTTGTATAAATATTGAATATTTTTCCATGGTTTTTTCCCTAATATTAATTTTGCTTCAGCATTAATTGATATATTTCTTGTGTTTTTTGTATTAAACCAAGATTGGTAATTGTTAATAATTGCATGAAAATCTTCATATCTTTTTTCTAAAGAAGGAATTTTTAAAACCATTATTTGAATATGAAAAAATAAATCCTGCCTGAAAAGTCCTTTTTCAACCAAAGTTTCAAGTTTTAAATTAGAACAAAAAATAAGTCGAGATTTTAATCGAATTTTTTTTGTACTATTTTTTTTAGTAAAATCTTTTTTTCTTAGAACTTGAAGAAGTTTTTGCTGCATCTCCCATGATAGTGATTCAATGGATTCAATAAATAACGTTCCGTTTGCAGAATTTTCAAGGACACCTATACCTGAAATTTCGCTATCATTTGAAAAAACGCCAAAAAATCTTTCTTCTTGAAGATGATTAGGTATTGCTTTTGTGTTTATGTGTATAAATGGATTTTCATTTTTATTCAATTTATGGTGTATGTAATAAGCTGTAGAAATTGATTCAATACTTGTTTCACCTAAAATTAAAATATGGTTTTTTGAGATGGCAGTTTCTTCTAAACGAGTCCTAAATTTTTTTATTTCATTAGATTCTCCCGCTAAAAAGGAATAGGGAGCGTTTTTAAAATTAGGGATTATTTTCTTATTGTCTGGAATATTTGTGCGAAATTCAGCTGAATCTATCAAAGAAGAAAGTTCTAAGTTTAACAGGCGGCGGTTTCTTCTTTTTTGCATTGTATCTATATTTTTAACCATGAAAAAAAGAAAGCTTTCTTTAAAAAATTCATCTTCAAATGAATTTTTAGAAAGCCAAAATATATCTTGTATTTGAGAATATGTTTTTATTAAATTTTTGAATATTTTATTTTTAAAATATTCAATGGGGCTGATAAATAAAATAGAAACTTCAGCTCCCTCGATATCTTTATTCAATGATAATTTTTTTATCCATGCGCCTTTCACTATTCGTATTGTGGATAAATCTACCAATAATATATCAATTTTCAGTTTATTTAAATTCCTTAGGCCCTCTTTTAATGTTGATGATATAAAAATTTCAAATTCATTGGAATAATCAGATTTTATAATATGCCTAAATGCAATATTTTGGCTTACAATCTGAATAGATGGCATAGTACACAGATTACCTTGGATTTCAATCGTCAAGGCAATATGAATTTAAAATATATTAATTATGAAAAAAAGTAAATTATTATATAATAAATATATTGTCATGTGTTTTTTTATAATTCTTGTTTTATAGTTTGAAATTTTGAACAGTTTTAACCATAGCATCCACATTTTCAAGAGGTGTTTCGGGATAAATACCATGGCCCAGATTAAAGATATATCCTGGTTTTCTGCCGCGGGTTTCCAGAATTTTTAAGGTTTCTTTTTCAACCGATTTAGGATCGCTCCATAAACAGGCGGGATCAAGATTGCCTTGTACGGGAAGGTCACCGTAAAAATCAATAGGAAGACGCCAATCAACAGAAATTGCAGAAATTCCCTCATTGTAAACGGGCAGTAAATTTTCTCTATGAATACTGGCCCCTCTGCAGAAAAAGACAACGGGAACAGTTTTTGAAATTTCTTTTGAAATTTTTGTTATATGAGGCAGAACATATTTTTTGTAAGATAGAGGATCAATAGAATCTCCCCATGATTCAAAAAGCTGAATTACATCAGCTCCCGCTTCAATTTGAAGTTTGCAATAATCAATGGTAGCGTCTGCTAAAAAATCTAATAATTTTGAAAATAGCTCGGGGTTTGAATAAAGCCATGCTCTTATAATACTATGAGTTTTAGATGTTTTACCCTCTAAAAGATAACTTCCTATCGTATATGGGGCTGCCGCGAATCCGAATAATGACTTATCATCAGATAATCCTTTTCGGGTTAATTGCAGGGCTTTTGTGTAAAAGTGCAGTCTTTCGCCCATTTTCGCCGCATTATATTCATTTTTAAATTGAATGAGTTCATTTTCATTTTTTACGGTTCTATCTGTTTCAGGGGGGCCGTGTTCAAATGAAACATTTATTCCCATGCCGTAAAGTAACGTTAAAATATCTGAAAATATAATAGCCGCGTCTAAATTATATCTTTCAATTGGCTGTAAAGTGACCTCTGCCGCAAGTTCAGGGTTTATAACCATCTCCCAGAAAGTATTTTTTTCTTTTATTTTTCTATATTCAGGTAAATAACGTCCCGCCTGTCTCATAAACCATATTGGCACTTTATCCACTGGTTCCATTTTTAATGCTTTTTGTATTCTTGTTTTCATTTTTTTTCCTTTTTTAATTTGAATTTTTTTCTTTAATATAAGCGTATCCTTTTCTCGGATAGGTTATAAAAATTTTAGGCGATGCCGGATTTTCTTCAAAAAATCTTCTGAACTTTACAAGAAAATTATCAATATTTCTTCCTGAAACAAATACGTCTGACCCCCATATTTGAGAGATAAGTTCTTTTCTTGTAATAATTTTATTAGGGTTATGAATAAAATAAGTTAGGGCTTCGGCTTCCTTTGGTGATAAAATTAAAATCTCTTCATCATTTTTAACTTTTAAAAGATCCCAGTCGATAACGGCTTTACCTATTTTAGAAGGTAGCGCCCCGGTTTCTCTTCGAATAAAATGTTTTAGAAGATTTCGTATTTTTGCCAAAAGTGTTTCTATTGAAAAAGGTTTAACAATATAATCAATAGCGCCTAATTCATAGGCTTTTTGAATTTTATCTTCCTGTCCTAGGGCTGATATAAATAAAATAGGAATAGAAATATTATTTTTGTTTAGTCTTTCAGCGAAAATAAGACCATTTTCACCAGGTAGCATAATATCTAACAAAAGAATATCAAATTCAGAAATTTTAAATTTTCTTTCAAGCTGTTCGGTACTAAAAAAAGAATGAACCTGATATTTTTCATGCTTTAAATTTAATTCTATCAACTGTCGAATAGAATCATCGTCTTCAACTAAAGCAATTTTGGTATCATTAACTAATGTTTTTTCTATTTCGCTATCTGGCATATTACGTTAAATTTACTTCCCTGATTTTCACCATTGGTCTTAAGGTTTATTTTAATTCCCATTTGCGCGGCCAGGCTGTAAACAATAAAAAGACCTAAGCCGCTGCCTTTTATATTTTGAACTGAGTGTCTGTATGATCTGTAAAACATTGTGCCGATATTTTTTTTATCTTCTTGGGTAAATCCTATACCGTTATCTTCAATTTCAACATAAACATTATTATTTTCGTTATAAAGATTTATAATTACCTTTTCTTTTGAATAAAGAAGAGCGTTTTCTAACAGATTTTTTAATATAGTTTCAAATCCAGATTTTTCAATTTTAACTTTGACTTCTTTTTTTAAGCTGTTTTTAAATATAATTCTGTTTTTATTTTTATTATCAACAATTTTCCATGTTTCTATAAATTCTTTTACAAATGTGTTTATATTAAATAGGGTGAATCTTTTTTTATAGTGTGACTGCAGTTCTTGAATTTTTAATAAATTTTCCAGCTGACTAGTTAAAGATTTAATTTCTTCTAATCCTTTATTTATAAACTTATCTTTATCTTTAGTGGGCAGGGTTTTTCGGTTTAAACTTTCTAATAAAAGACTAATAGAGCTAAGGGGACGCTTTAGTTCATGAGTTGCCATTGCTAAAAAATTCTGCCGTTCTTTTAATTTTGATTTTTCATGATATATTGCCCAAAAAAGATAACTTAACGCTAAGAATAAGACAAAAATTAAAAAAGTTGTTTCCCAGATTATCATTTTCCATTTACGGTCTCTGGTAATATAGATATTTTCATAATAATGATTATTTATTTGTAAAAAACTATTTTTATCATTTAACTTAACCGATACACAGGGATTTATAGAACATTTTTCAACCAATAATACTTTATTTTCATTAATTAGGCTTTTAATTAGCTGCGAATTTTCTTTTGCTTTTAACATTTCAATTTCAATTTTATCAAGCCGTCCTTCAGTATAAAAAAGTAGCATTCTTTCAAACAATATCTGCCACCAAATTGTCATAACAATTACGCTTAAAAAAATTACGGCGAGAGTAATAGGGAACCTGTATTCAATGTCTGTAAGAAAAAAATCAATTCCTCTTTTAATTGTGTTTGATATGCTATAGTTAATATTTTTTTTCATTTGTATTTAAAATATTTACTTAAATATTTTAAGTAAAATAATCGAAAAGCTAAATTTTATTTTAATTTAGTCAATTTTATCAATAGCTGTTTTAAGATTATTTATAAAAAAGTCAATATCTTCTTTTGTCATAGGATGTGATAAGAAACCTACCTCATAAGCTGAAGGCGCTATATGAATGCCATTTTCAAGCATATGCCAGAATATTTGTTTATAAATACCCGCGGCATCCTGCCAAATTTTATCAACGCGCCGTATTAATTCATCTGAATCTTTTTCTCTAATATTTAACCAGAAGATAGATTCCTCTTGAACCAGTTTTATAGTAAAGGATTTTGCATTTAAAGCGGGCATTATTAATTTATCAAATGATGATTTTAAATAAGTAGCTAAATTATTTAAGTGCTCGTAAACATTTTGTTCTTTTAATATTTTTAAACTTGTATAACCCGCGGCCATTGCCAGCGGATTTCCTGATAGTGTTCCTGCCTGGTATACCTTGCCTACAGGTGAAAGGTGGTTCATTATTTCTTTTTTACCGCCAAAAGCGCCAACGGGAAGACCACCTCCGATAATTTTACCATAGGTTACTAAATCTGGCTTAATATTATACTTACCGCAAAATCCTGAAAATCCGAGTCTGAACCCTGTTATAACTTCATCGGCTATAAATAAGGCGGAATACTTTTCACAAAGTATTTGAATTTTTTTGACAAATTCAAGCCTTTGGGGCAGTAAGCCTGAGTTAGCCGGTACGGCTTCAAGAATAACAGCGGCTATTTTATCGCCTAAGCTTTCAAAAGTTTTTTCAAGAATTTCTTCTTCGTCAAGAGGTAGAACAATAGTGTCTTCTGCAAAAGATTCGGGTACTCCGGGGCTGCTAGATAGCGAGATATCTCCTGAAAATGTTAAAAGACCTGAACCGGCTTTTACCAGCATACTGTCATGATGTCCGTGGTAACATCCTTCAAATTTAATAATTTTTGATTTTGAAGTATACCCGCGCGCGAGTCGTAGCGCGCTCATTACGGCTTCGGTACCTGAATTAACAAAACGAATCATTTCAACATGATGAATATTTTCACAGATAAGGCGAGCAAGTTCATTTTCAGCTTTTGTGATTGTGCCAAAAGAAGTTCCTTTTTCAACCTGATTTTTTAAGACATCAACTAATTCTTTATTGCAGTGTCCCAAAATAAGAGGTCCCCAGCTGTTAACAAAATCAAGATATTTATTATTATCCTCATCAATTAAAAAAGCGCCTTCTCCTTTTTTCATAACTACAGGATTGCCGCCTACTGAGCCATAGGCTCTAACTGGTGAATTAACTCCGCCTGCTAAATATTTTACAGATTCTTGCCAAATTTTATTTGAATTGTTATGATCCATTTTTATCTCCTTTTAAATTAAAATTGCCAATATTTAGTTTCCCATTCTGACGTTTTTGTTTTGCCCATAATTTCTTCTGCAATTGTTTTAAGCAGACTTTTTGAAGCAATAACATACGGAATTATATCTTTTGACCAGAAAGCCGTTGCGGTTGTTGTTCCCAAACAGGCAATTAGATGATCTTTATGATGTAGATTTTGTTTTAAATAAGCAGAAACAGCCGAAGGCGAGCAAAATATCCAAAACGCTTTTTTTGCTAAAAATTCTTCCTTAGAAATATTTTTATTTTCCCATTCTGAACATGAATTATCAATATTTACTTCAACATTTTCATATAAATTTAATACATCCACATTCATATTTTTACTGGTTAGATAATCAATGCCATCGGTTATTCCGGCTCTTGCTCCAAGCCACAGGATGTTTTTTATTTTTAATTTTTCTATTAATTTAGCAGCCGATATCGCGTTATAGGTTTCAGGTACCAAAACCTTAGCATCAGTAAATACTTTTTCTGTTTCTACTTTTGTTTTTTCACCCACGGCCACTATGGTTTTAATATTCCTAAATTCTTTAATAGCCTTAGATTTTAATGAAGCCAGAGAACTTATAACAAGAACGTCATATGAATTCTTCTCATACAAATTTTCAGCTTCTATATACATAGTGTCTATAAGAGGTACGTGAAAAAAATCATGAGTTGAGCCTTTAAGTGTATTCTCTATGTCTTGTGAGTTTTTTCCCGTATATACAACAGGAAAGGTATTGCCTTTTATTTCTTCAATAAGTGCCATAATTTTTTCTTTATTGTTATTAAAGGGAAAATATCTTACGGCTTTATAGGCATTTACTTTTTCATCACTATTTGGATTAAAATCGGCGGCATAAAAAACATCGGCCGATAAGGCTTTTATATTTTTTTCAGCAGAGCCAGTTATTATTTTCTTTTCTTGTAGATTAAGAGAAGCTGGCTGAATATTTAAGCCGAAGGGAACGTGACATCCGGCGCCTAGTTCATGAAGTATATGTCTTTCTGTATCAATTATTTTTCTGTGAACAGCGTCTTCAGGAATTGCCTTTAAAAGATGCGATATATTTTCTTTATCGTTTTCACGCATTTCTGTTCCTAAAGTACCTTGACCTACTGCGGGTTGAAAGTTTTCTTGAGAGATAGAATAATAGTATAGCTTATTACTTAGTATTTCAGAAAGTTTATTATAGTCGGTATCTAGTTTTTTAATAATAGAGTTATCAATTTTATTCTGCCAGTATGTTTTTAATTGGGGCCATGATTTTTGAAATTCAAGAAGTCTTTTAAGTCCCGATGTCGCTAAGAGAAGGGCATTCAATCCGTCTGTTTTTTGAATTAATTTATTAATTCGAGTAATTAAATTACCTCTTACAGGTATAATTTTTGCGTTATGAAACCAGAATTTTAATAAAGCTATTCTTCTTAATGAAGAAGTTCCTAAAGTGTATTTTTCAAGAAGGTTTTTTTGTTCCGTGAAATCTTCAGGCAAAGGCTGTGTTGTTACAATTGTATCACCTTTATCTTCGGGAAGTATAACTGAGCTTAAAAAGAGACCGTTTGGCATTTCTGTAGGCAGGTCTTTTAAAGAATGAACAGCTAAATCACCGGTATTTGAAAGTAGGGCGTCTTCAAGTTCTTTAGTAAAAAATGCCTTGCCTTCTTTCTCGTCTTTTGCCTGTTTGCTTACTTCATAAAGAGGGTCTTTTAATTTTATATCCCCTTGAGTTTTTATTGCATTTATAGCCGGATGAATTCCTGCTTGAATTAACTTTTCTGAGACAGTAAGAGTCTGAGCCAAAGCTAAAAATGAATCACGGGTTACTATCTGCATTGAAAGGCGCTTTATTAATGAGAGTCAGCGCTTATACTGCTGTGATTGCCTGTAACAAGCATTTCTATAAAAATTTCTTTATGAAGCCTTAAAGTTTTTCTTTCTTGTTTCTTAAAATAATCAATTAAAACTCTTTTTTGTTTATTCGTTATATTTTTTAAGGGTCCGGCCAATAAATTTTCCCATTCTTTATCTCTTTCTTTCGCAGCGCAATCGAGAGCAGTGGTTATAACTTCGGGATGATTTCTGTATATTTGATCCATCCAGAAAGCATGAATTGATTTTTCAATTAAAGGCATCGCCTGCTGCTGGTGAAATCTTCTTAAAGCTAAATTTTGTTCACTTTGCTTTAAAAGTGTTTGAAGATTGATAATCTTTTCTTTATTTTCAATAGTTTTTTCTACAATTTCAACATTTGGTGGTATACCAAGATCAACTACATAAGCATTTTGTTTTAAATATTTAATTTCTCTTAGTTCATTAATTAATTTATAAGTTAATACCGGTTTTTCTGAATGAGTTGCTGTAATTAATATATCCCAGGAATTTGATATTTTTACAGATTTTTCAATTACATTATCCCATGTTAAAAAATTTATTTGAATATTTTTACCCGCTGTATATTTTTCAAGTAGTTCTTTAAATTCTAAAGGAAGTTCTCTTTGTGTATCATGTCTTATTACGGTTATATTTTCAGCACCCTTATTAATAACATGTTTTAAAACCTTACTAGACATATCGCCGGTACCGCCAATGGCTACATTAGTAAAATTAGATTGTGAACCTGTTTCTGCTTCAATTTCTCTTTCCATTAGAGTAAGTAAAGATATTGGGCTTTTGCCTACTTCTGTATTATTGCGAATACTTTTTTGCGTTTCAAGAGCCTTTTTAGAAATATTTTCAAATAATGACGTTAAATAACCGTTTTTTGAAGCCCTTTCTATATCTCTTTTTACCTGCCCTGTTATTTGTGTTTCACCCAGAGCCATACTTCTTAAGCCCGATGTTACCTGAAAAAAATGTTTAATAGCTGATGCACCATGCTTACATACAGGCAGTATATTTTTTATTTGTTCAGCGATAGGTGATTTCTCTAGATATAGCAGTAATTCTTCACGAGTTATTGATTTTTTTACAGTATCACTTATTTGAAGATACAATTCAACTCTGTTACATGTGGCTAAATAAAGCACGGACAACACCTCTTCAGAAGGACGCCAGTTTGTTTCATAAAAGCCCCGTGAATCGGGAAATGTAGAAAGGCATTCAAAGTCATGGTCTTCATAGTTCCATGTTAACAAATGAAAATTCTCAAACATTTTTCTCATATAACTCTTATACGAAAAAATGTTACTGAATGGCTATTGTTTTTAATTAAAATATGTCAAATAGTTGTAAATTTGAATATCTGATAAATTAAGCTTTTATATCATATAATCAAGAAGTTTTTTAAAAAGTTCTTTAAATTTTGAAATATATTTTTTAAATTGTATTTATGCCTATGGCATAGGCCGGTAAAATCTGTACTGTCCGCGATAAAATAATATATGAATCAATGTACCTCAGAGGGATCCAGATATTTTGTTAGAGCAAAAGTACGGGTACACCCGGAAGAGTAGCTCTAGCAGTGATGGAACCCACTTAAATCTAAGGTTCATAATTTTACGCGCCAGCGCGGATCCCGGCCGCTTTTATTTATAATAAAGTAAAAACTTATTCTAAATCATCTAGAATAATTATTTTATGCAGATGTTTTGATATTAAATCAAGCAGCCTTGCCATATCCATAAAATAAAAAAAAGCGGATAATTCGTGTTTATTAGATTCTATTTTCTTTCTATTTAATGTTTTTTTATCAAGTTCTCTAAATATTGCATGACTCTCGTCATATAGTTTTTGACTTAATTTTTTTATAGAAGGATTAGTTAACTCATTCATATTATCTTTTAATAATTTTTTTTGTTGTTTAATATAGTTTATTTGTTCTATAATAATATTCTGTTTCTTTTTACTTAAAGCAATTTTATAGTTATGCGCGTTTCGAATTTTTTTAGCTACTTTGGCCATGTTATCACTTATCTCTTCAATAATTTTAATTCTTTCCATTATTTCAAATACTTTTAAACCGATGTGACCTGTTATTCCTATTTCTTGCACTTGCGCCAAATAATGTAAAGTTTCAGTACGGGCCGTATCTAATTCTTTTTCTTCTTCAAGTAAAGCTTCTACACTTTCATTTTGATATTTATCAATGATTAAATATTCCATTCGTTTTAACCCTTTTAGAGCTATTCTAATTAACTTTTTATTTTGAGCTTCAAGGGTTATAATTGCAGCTTCAGGAGTATGTATGGTTCCAAAGCCTATTACTTTTCGAAGAGCTGGAATTGTGTACTTTACTTTTACCTTATCAGCGGGAATGATATATTTTGCTAAAAAATTAACTAGTCTTTCGATGTGTGACACAAACCAAATTAAAATACCCGTATTTATAATATTAAACGCGGTATGAAAAGCTGAAATGTGAAATCTTGTAGATTCTTTATTTATAAGAGGATCTTCGGGCACAATAAAATCTATAAACTGCATAAAAGGAAAAAAGAAAAGAATTGCCCAAATTACGCCCATTATATTGAATAGAGTATGAGCCAACGCAGCTTTTTTTGAATCATGATTGCCGGCTAAAGATGCCAGAAATGCGGTTATGGTTGTTCCGATATTTTCTCCTAATATCATGGCAAGGGCCGCGTGAATGGGAATATGACCAGTGAAGGCCAGTGTTATGGTTATTGTTGTTGTCGCGGATGATGATTGTATAACAATAGTTAAAAGTGTTCCTATAAAAATAAAAAATAAAATAGATAGATAATTTACTTCTGTAAATTGAGATAAAAAAGCGAAAGTTTCGGCATGCTTAGCTGCATCGGGTATGGAGTTTTTCATAAAATCTAAACCTAAAAAAAGAATTCCAAACCCTATTAAAGTATTACCCCATCCGCGTGATGATTCATTTTTCTTAAAAGTTAGTAAAAGTCCTATAATTATAGCAGGCAAAGCAAAAGAGCTTACTTTCACCTTGAAGCCAAGAAGCGCGACAAGCCACGCAGTAATAGTGGTTCCAATATTGGCTCCCATGATAAGTCCTATCGCCTGGTTAAGACTAAGAAGTCCCGCGTTTACAAACCCCACTACCATAACTGTTGTTGCTGAAGAAGACTGTATAAAAGCCGTTATCCATAAACCGCTAAAAACACCAGTAAATCGATTGGTTGTCATTTTACCTAAAATGGTTTTTAAGCGATCGCCGGCAACCGACTGAAGTGACTCACTCATTAGTTTCATGCCGAAAAGGAATACCGACAAGCCGCCTAGAAGTGTTATAATTGAAGCAAAATCCATTGTATTTTTTAATGGACAAATAAGAAAAAGTCTTTCTTGCGTAAAGAAAATACGTTTCAATAATTAAAAATGTTTGTATTAGCAGGGGATGACAGTACCGGGTTCAAATCTTGATACGCACCTCTTTTTTACGCGGCATAAACTAAAGCGGGAATCTATTAAATAATTTTTTATAAATTAAAAAAATACTTGCAATTCTTTGAATATATTATAAAATGTCAAACGAGAATTAAAGAATTTATAAACAAAATTGAAATTCATGCTATGAAAACAAAAACAAAAAGAAAAAATGATTTATGGATATTTGCTATTGACGGCCCTATAAAGTCAGGTATGGAATTTACTCTAGCTGATGAACTAGAAACTTTTTTGCATCAAAGCGATGTGCCTAAAATTATTGTAGATATGAAAAAAGTTCCCTTTATAAATTCCGCCGCCCTGGGAATTTTTCTTAGTATATTTCGTGAAGTAGAAAAGAAAAACGGACGGTTTGGTATTTGTTCATTAAGCGCGGATGTTGAGAATTTATTAGAAATTACTAAACTTGATTCTGTGTTAGAAGTTTTTAAAAATCAAGAAGACGCTGTTGAATCTTTTCAAGATTAATTTATTCTTTAAAATCTGGTTTTTTATATATTTCTGTGGAATGGGGTTAATTGTTCCACAGATATCGCCTTATTTTTTAAATGTTTTTAATTTTAAAAATCCGGGATTAATATTTTTGGCCGGGCAAATATCCATGCCTTTTGGAGCATTGCTTTCTGGCTACATATCAGATAAAACTCTGCACGCGAGATATATTATTATAGTTAAAATATTAATAAGTTCAATATCTATTTATATATTATCACTTTTGCCAAATTTACAAGGTGAAAATATATATGAATATGCTATAGTTTTATGGTGTCTTTTAACTTTTTCTATTGGAGGAACCATACCATTGGTTGATGTTTTGTTTATGCAAAGCGGGAATGATCCTCTTTTTTTTGGACATTTTAGGCTTTATGGCACATTAGGATTTCTTGTTGTAAATATCCCATTATTATTTTTATCTTTAAATTCATATGTTTATATGTCATACGCGTTTATTTTTTTTTTAATTAGCAGTATAATTATTTTATTTTTACCTGTTAAAAGAAATCCCAGAGAAAGTGAAAAGTCAGCTGCTCACTGGTCACAGATGATTAAACTTTTGCGGTCCCCGTTAATGATATTTTTTTTATTAATGATGTTTTTCTTTTTTATAGGATATTCTTCGGCTGAATATGTTATAAGTTCATATTTAAGCAATATAAATTTTATTATGCAGCCCATACCTTTTATCTGGATAATTGGAACATTGGTAGAGATTATATTTTTTATTTATTCACCTTATTTAATTAAAAAAAATGGAATTATGCCGCTTTTAAGCGCTGGCTTCGCGGCTGGTACGCTACGCAATTTCATATTATGGATGTTTATTCCCGGCGGGGGGGTGTTAATTTGGCAGTTTTTACACGGTATTCAGTTTTCAGGAGGTTATATGGGATCACTTTTGTTTTTAGAAAAAAAAACACATCCTAGAAGGCTTGCCACGGCACAGGCAATGTATTTGATATTGGCCCGTTCAACTGGTACCGGCTTAGGAGCGTATTTTCTGGGGAATTTAGCGTCTGAAAATAAATATGATATGGTTTTCTTATTGGCTTTTTTAGGTTCATTTACAGCCTTGTTGATGTTTTTCTTTTTTAAAAACTATCAGTTAAAATTTAAAAATTTTTTAGGATAAAAACTTTATGGGATGTCTTTCTTTTAATATTTGACGTTTATAATAAGAGGTAAAACAAATTGAGTGAAAAAAACGAAGAAATAAAAAAAGAAAAATACGAAAAATTAAGAAGAGAATATACCGGCAATGGTTTATTAGAAAAAGATATTTTTGCTGATCCCATAAAGCAATTTGAAAAATGGTTTGAAGAGGCTTTAAGTATTGAAGTTATAGACGTGAACGCCGGGGCTCTTTGTACGGTAAGAGAAGATAATTCTCCTGATACACGTATTGTATTATTAAAATCTTTTGATAAAGAAGGGTTTGTTTTTTATACAAATTATCTAAGCAGGAAGGCGCAAGAACTAAAAAATAACAATAAGGCGTCTTATCTTTTTTACTGGTCACCTTTAAGCCGTCAGGTACGAATTGACGGTATTGTTAAAAAAATTTCAAAAGAAGAAGCAGAAAAATATTTTAAAACCCGTCCAGAGGCAAGTAAAATAGGGGCATGGGCCTCAAAACAAAGTCATGAAATTAAAGATAGAAAATTTTTAGAAGATGAGTTCGCAAAATATAAAAAAGAATTTGCCGAAAAAGAAATAACTATGCCTGAATATTGGGGTGGATATATATTAATACCTTCAGTTATTGAATTTTGGCAGGGCAGAGAATCAAGACTGCATGATAGAATAGAATATAGAAGTGAAAATAACATATGGAAAACAGTAAGACTTTCACCATAAAATGAAAAATTCCGGTATATTATTGGTAAATCTGGGGTCTCCAGATACCTGTAAAACTTCAGATGTACGTCGATATCTGGCAGAATTTTTAATGGATAAAAGAGTAATTGATATTCCTTTTTTATTCAGGTTTATAATTATTTATTTTTTTATACTGCCTTTTCGTCCCCGTAAATCTGCGAAAGCTTACAAGCAAATTTGGACACAGGAAGGTTCTCCGTTAATTGTAAATTCTCTTTATGCGGCAGAGTCACTAAGAAAAGCCTTAAAAAATAAATATTCAATAGAAATATCAATGAGATATGGTTCTCTTTCTATTGTAAAAGGACTTAATAAACTTGCGAAAGAAAATAAAAAAATTTATATAATTCCTATGTTCCCTCATTATGCTATGTCAAGCTATGAAACCTGTGTAGAAAAAGTAAAAAGTATTGCTTCAAGATATTTTAAGAATATTGAATTAAAGTTCCATCCTCCATTTTATAATGATAAAGATTATATAAATTCTTTAGCTTTAACAATAAAGCCTTTCTTGAAAAAAAAAATAGATCACATATTTTTTAGTTATCATGGGATTCCGCTTCGTCATTTAAAAAAAACCGATAAAACCAAAAATCATTGTTTACAAACAGAAAATTGCTGTAAAAAAAAATCAAACGCGCATTTAACCTGCTATAAACATCAAACAATTGAAACGACAAATCTGACGGCAAAAGAATTGAAAATTTCTAACAGCCAGTATTCTATTTGCTATCAATCTCGTTTTTCTAAAGATTCTTGGCTTTCACCTTTTACTGAAACAGAAATTATAAAAGCCGCAAGAGAAAATAAAAAAAATATTTTGCTTGTTTGTCCTTCTTTTACCGCAGATTGTTTAGAAACTCTTGAAGAAATAGGCATAAGAGCTAAAGAAAATTTTATAAAGGCAGGAGGTAAGAATCTTTATTTAGCGTCATCTTTAAATTATAATAAAGACTGGATATCTGTTTTAAAAAAATGGATTGAAAATTCATAGTTTGTATTGACGAGTAAAGTTTTTATTCTTCTTTGGTTTGAATTTATGAAACTAATTAAACATTTATTGTTCATGATTTTTTTAAGTTTATTTTCTTTTAATTTATATTCACAAGAAATTACAGAAGAATGGAAGTTAAAACAACAGATTGGTATTTGGTTTGGCGCGGTTACGCCTTTTCCGGGAAGTCAATTGTCTGATGTTTTAAATACATACCTAGGTGGCGGATTGTTTTACCGCGTAAATTTACCTTTTGAAACTTTAAAAACAGAAGTATGTTCTTCTTATAGTTATTATGATTCTGATAAAACAGAGGGGTTACATGCCATACCAATGTATGCCGCTCTATCATATATGCTTCCGCTGGAACTTCCGGTATCTTTTCAGGCAAAATCTGGCCTAGGGGCAGTTTATTTGAAAAATAATCCTGAAAATAACTCAAACACGCATCCTATGTGGTTTTCAGGTTTAGAGATGAGCTTTCCTGCCGGTAAATATGTTAATATAGGGTTAAGGGCAGATTACTATTTTGTGTACGAAAAATATTTAAAACCCCCTGAAGAAAATCCTAATATGAAAATAATTAACGGGCACTTTTTTAATTTAGGGTTAATGGTAAATTTTAACATATAGAAGGATTCTTAAAAATGAAGATAATTCAAAATATTATAATAATACTAGCAATTTTTTTATTTTATTCATGTACAAATAAACCTGTGTTATCAGATTTAACTAATTCGAGAATAACATTAAACTTAAAAGGCACCTATGAAAGCAATGATCCGTACTTATTTACAAATGAGACACCGGTTTACGTAGATGACGCTTATACACTTGTTGCTGACGTGCCGCAAGACGTAATTTCAACTGAAGATCTTAAATTTTATATAGATATAGCTGAAATAAGAATTTCAAAAAGAAACGATATAAGTGAGACAACCGATAAAAGTGAATATTGGCAGTATTTTGCCAGAGACAGGCAGGTTCTATGCACAAGCTATGGCGCGATGTATGATAAAGAATTAGAATCATGTAAAGAAAATAATGGTATTAATAAATTACAGGAGTTTTTCTCAAGTGGATTCAATTATCCTTCAGTAGATATAGAAAGCGGAGAATATAAACATCTAGCGATTTTTATACGAAAGTTCGCAATCTCACCGGCTTATTATTATGATACTGCCGGTAATTTCGTTAGAGAAGCATTAGCGTCTTTTGATAATAGAAAAATTTACGGATATGATATTGAAAGTCTTTACCAATGGAACGTCAGTGATGATACCAATGAAAATGAACCCAGATTGTTTCCGTTGCAGCGAAAAGACTTAAAAATTAAAATTTCGGAATCTAATAAACCTTATGTTTTTGAAATTCGAATACTGCTTAAAAACATTTTAATGAAACATTTAATTTCAGATTTAAAAACAGATTCTTCTGACATAAATTATTTATCTTTTACCGCCTTTTCAGATTGGAATTCAAATCACGCTCATGCAGATATAAACAACAAAGGAAAAATGGGGGGCAGTATTATTTTTAACGCTAGAGCATATGTTCCAGAAGAAACAGGAAGTGTAGAAATATCTGACTCAGGTATAAGCCAAAGTGAAAAATATTATTATGCCGCTATTCCTGTTGGTGAAAACTTTGACGCGGCTACCCAAATGCCCTATGCAGCCGTATCGGGAAAGCCTGCCGCAGAAATAAAAAATTTACCAGAAGGAAAATATAATATATATAAAACATGCGATTTAACCTATAAAACAGAAGACGATATTGACTTGCCCGGCAATGATGGTTTTCCTGAAAAAGGGGTTTTGTGTAATGAGGCCGAAGTGCCCGTAAATGTAACGAAACAAAATAAAGCTCTTGTTACTTTTACATGTGATTGTCAGTAAAATTTAGTTGACAAAATAATTCGGTTCGCAGATATATTTTTTGGTAAAATTAATGAAGTACTATTCTGAAAAAGGACTAGAAATTATTGAGCTTAAGGGCAATATTCAACAGGATGAAACAGAAAAAATTGAAGATGTACTTGCCGATTTTTTTGAAAAAAAAATAACTAAAATAATTATCGATCTTAGAGCGGTTACCTTGATTCCTAGTGCTACACTAGGTGTTTTAGTAAATTATAAGCGAAAGTTTAAAAAAGAAAATGGTGATATTTATTTAGTATCTAACTCAGAAGAAGTTTTTCAGCTTCTTCAAATTACCATGCTAGATAAAATATTTAAAGTATATGATTCTGTTGATGAAGCTGTTAAATTGATTTTAGAAGAATAATATTAATTAATTTCTTTCAATTTGCGATTTAATTTTAGTAAGTAAAATTAAAGCATCTTTATATTGTTTTCTATAAATTAAAACAGAAGCATAGGTTACCATTTTATAAACAGGTAATTTCTTTCTTAATGAAGAATTATTTACCTGCTTATCCATTTCAGACATCCAGTTATTCATTTTTTCTTTTGTTTCAAAAGATTCTAAAAGGGATTCTTCAAGTGAAGGTAGCTCAGGTAATTTTTTTCTGTTTCTTAAATAAATAAAAATATTTTCAGCTTCTTTATATTGAGATTGATGAAGGGCAGATATCGCAACCTTGTTTAATAGTTCATCTTCTAGTTTTTTTTGTTCAGTTTGATTTAATAAATTATAGTAATCCCAAACTAAATGGTATTGAGAAAGCGCGTATGCCGAAGCAACACCTATTTTAACCGCATTGCAGCTTTTTAATATATCAAGACTATTTTTTAAATATTGCAGGGCCTTATGAAATTGTTTTTTTCGATAATAATAGAATCCTAAATTTTCAAGATAAATAACCGAGCCATGAAATTTTTCAATACCCGCTATCCATAATTTTTCTACAGATTTTGAATTCGCGACCTCTGCTTCAAAACATAAACTTATCCAATCTTCAGCTTTTTTAATTTTTAATAAAAATTGTTCTATGGAACAATTATTGATATTATCAATAATATCATCATTTCTTTTAAATGACTTTTTATTAAATTTATTGTAATTATCTGAGTATAAACTCTCGCTCCATGCTGTTTTATGTGAAAAAAAATCTTTGTTTTTTATGTTTTCATTTAATTTAGTATTCATAGATTTCTCCTGTGAAAGTTTTTAAAAACACGAAGTTTTTACCGCTTCATTTCGACTCTTTAATTAAGTAGTAAACCTATTATTGTTTGTGTAATCATAAACTTTCTATTTGAATATGATATCGGATTGTATTATTAAGTGCTAAAATAAATTTTTTATAAAATTAATTTTATTAAGTTATTTTTTAATCAGACGATATTTTAAAATAGGAAGGTTTATCATGAACAGTGTACAAACAAGTATGAATGGCATGACCCCTTTAATGACGCTTGAAGAGATAAAAGCTTTACTATATTTATCAGTGAGAGGCAAATCGAACGTAGATACAAATGAAGGCCAAGAAATTAATAAAAGCGTTAGTAACAAGCAGACTAATACAGGATATAATGAAAAGGGCACTATTAACATTCTAATATGACATTATTGCATATAGGTTTTTCAAATGTTCTTTCGGCATCAAAAGTAGTGGCAATCATAGCGCCTGAAACAACAGCAGCCAAAAGAATAAGAGACGATGCCAGAGAAAATAACACGCTAATTGATTGCACTATGGGTAGAAAAATACGATCTATGATTTTAACAGAAAGCCAATATACTTTTTTATCATGTGTAAGACCTGAAGCTCTTTTTAATAGAATGTCGGCGAATGATGTAGCTGAAGAAAATTCAGACAAAGAATAAATTTCAATACTGATAACCTAAAGAAAATTCACCTTTCCATTTAGAAATTGGCAGCGCTTTTTTAAGATTCCATGGAGTTCCCCAGTCAATTTTAATTAAAAACCCGGGAAAAATTACCATACGCATACCAAGGCCAAATGACAGTTTTAAGTCTTGCAGTGATTTTTCTTTTTTATCATAAATTTTTAAGTCTTTATAATTATCAAAAGCCGTACCCGAATCAAGAAACATTACGCCTGAAAATCCGCGAATTATCCATGGTACGGGAAATCCAAACATTATAGCGTCAATTAAAGGAAATCTAAATTCTATATTAGAAAAAAAAGCGTTACTGGCCTTCATACTTAAGAAAGGATAGGCGCGTATTGTATTGTATCCGCCTATTTGCCATGGAAAATATTCTTTTTGAGGACCAGAAATATTGCCTGCAAATAAACGATATGCCAGTACAAAACGATTAAAAAATAAAAAATAGTATCTAAAATCAACAATTTCACGGTTATAAACAAAATCATTGCCGCTTAAATTAAAAGTTTGTTCACCCTGCAATTTAAAATATAAGCCTTTTAGAGGCCCCTCAAAAGAATATAAAACATTGTTATAACGCGCTGCTAAGTTTAAGCTTTGTATATTGGTAAAAATATCTTTTCTTTTATAAATTTCAGGAATATCTTTTTTATAAAAAGTTTCCTGGTATCTGGATAATTCAAGACGGGTTTCTGCTGACCAAAAAGGTGAAAAAGGGTATTCAGCCGCAAAATATGCTCCAAATCTGTATATATCTTCAGTTACTATGTTTTGGTTATGAAGAATTTCATTTAAAGTAGCAATATCTGTTATGTTAAATATACTGAAAAAATTTGAGGCGCGAAAAAAGCCTACATAAAAATTCATTCTTTTTTTTAGATATCCGTAATTTATGTCAAAATTCATATTTTCTAAAATATTTAGTTCAGACGTAGAGTTTTGATATTCTCTTTTTGATAAATAATCAACATAACCGTGAATTTGATGGTTGCCCAGATAATCACTTAAAGAAGACTGCAGAAAACCACCGAACCCAAAATAAGTTGAATATTGAATTCCAAAAAAAAGCCAGTCGGGTGAAAATCTGGTATTGTAATCAACAGGCTTTATATAAGATAATCCCGCCGGATAAGCAGGGTATTTTATTTTTTCAAAAACTGCTTTTTCTTCGCTTTTATTAATATAACTTTTATCTTCTGCGGTTGATTTTAAAGCTATGTCATAACCCTGATTTCTATACATTGTAAAAGTCATTTTTTTAGTTTCAGCGTTTATTTGGGGTTCAAAAACACCACCGGTTAAGTTGGTAATTTGTTTTGAACGCATAGAATTTAAATTTAATACATACGCGTTAAAAATACCATTTTCATTCGATGTATAAAGTATTTCGCTGTCATTAATATAGACCGGCGAATGATTTTTATTCATATTAAATGTAAGTTGTTTTGTTTCTTGAGTTTTTAGATTATATTCAAAAATGTTAAAGACAGTAGATTCAAAATTATTTTCAATATTATTATTAGCCGAAAATAATACGCGGCTGTTATCAATGTTTAATGCGGGGTCTCTTTTTGAAAATAAATTAAATGTTATTTGTAAAAGCTCCGAAGTCTTTAAGTCTAAAATAAATATATCGGTTTGACCGGCAACAGTTCCTGTAAATACCGCTTTTTTCCCATCAGTAGAAAGCCGTGGATATTGAATCATATCTAAAGGCGGGGTCCATTTTTCTACTATTTTTTCTTTTTCAATATTATAAAGAAAAAGATGATCTTTGCCACTGTTTTCAGCGCCAAAAAATATATTTTTAGAATCAGGAGAAAAAGAAATTCGGTTATCAAGAATATTCAGCTGGTAGAAGATATTTTTTCTGCCGCTGGTAATGAGTATTTTTTCATCAAAATCTGGTTTGTCATTACTTAATGAATAATTTCTTTTATCTTCAAATGGTATGGCTTTTCTTATAACAATAGAAGGGAAAAAATCTCTAATGGTCATATAGGCCAAGAGTTTTCCATCTGGTGATAAAGCAGGATGAAGATTAATAAAACTTTTGTCTTCAAAATGTCTGCTTACAAGGTTTGCTTCTTCTTCATCAACATTTTTTTCTATTTTTAAGAAAAACTTTCTTTTGCACCATAGACGCCATTCATTATCAAATCTTTTTAATGAAATTCCAAAGTTAGTTTTTACGGCATCATTTAAATCTTTAATATCTCTTATATCTTTAAAGAATTCCGCTATTTTATTTTCACCGTAAGTTTCTGCAATAAAGTGTATTACAGATTGTCCTCCTTTGTATAACATGTATCCGGTCATTACGTTAAACTCAGTCATATCTATAATAGAGGGTAAAGTTTCTGTTAAGACGGCATCTCTTATGGTCATATCTGCCGTTTCGTCCCAGCCTATAGAAAAATATTCAGCCATCCCTTCAACAAGCCAAAGCGGAGGATTAAAAGTATATTGGGCGGCAAAAACTCCGCCAAATCCGCCGCCTAAAAGTAAATCATATTGAAAAGCATGAACTAGTTCATGGGTTATAACATGCCTAAAATCATCATAACTGCCCATGAAAGGTACAACCACTCTTTTCTTCATTCTTTCAGTAAAGCCTCCCACGCCTTCTTCTATATTTTCAAAAATAATATTTGTCATTTGAAAATGACTGTGTGATGGATAAATAAAAACAGGTATAACCTGAGATAAATTGTGTTCTAATTTTTTACTTAAAAGAATATTGGCTTCTTCAGCGTATAGTAGCGCTGTTTTTCCAAGATAATCATAGCCTTTTGGATAATGAATATCAAAATGTTCGCTTTTTAAAACGTTCCATTCTAAATCTTCCCATACAACTTTGCTACCCGTGCCAGACGTACTATGTGTAAGATTAAATAAAAAAAAAGCTAAAATTAATATTTTGTATTTTTTCACTACTTATAAAATTTATATTAATAATGATTGCGCCGTCAAGCCAAAAAATCATTGATTTTTAGTTGACTTCGGGGTGTGTTTAAATTTTGGGTAAATAATAAAGAACCTATGGCAGATGAAAAAAAAGAATTAATATTAAAAATAATTGCGGCAGCGGCCAATTCTGGCGGTGAGCTTTCAAAAAGTGAGAAAAATAAACTGTTAAATTTATTTGAAGTAAGCGGTTTTAATGATGAAAAGCTTGAAGAGATTCTTGAAAAAAACCGCCAAATAGAACCGCTTCTTGCAGAGATAAAACTACTAAACAAAGAAAAAGCGGCTAAAGTTTTATGGGTTTGTTTTTTTCTTTTGGTATCTAGCAATAAAATTCACCTTGATCAAATTAATACTATTCGAAAAATAGCGCGAACATTTTGGGATGAAGAAGAGGTTGAATTAATAATCAGATGGCTTAAAAAGTCTTATGATTCAACTGAACTGTATATTGAATTATTTCAACTGCCTTTAATTAAAAAATCGGAATAACATGAGCTCTCTTGATATTTCTTTTATAGTTATATATTTTGTTATACTGATAACTGCTGGTTTTTATTTAAAAAAGCGTTCGCAAAAAAATATTGAAGGATATTTTTTATCAGATAGAAAACTCCCCTGGTGGCTAGCCGGAATGTCCATGGCTGCCACTACGTTTGCGGCAGATACTCCTTTAGCTGTTACCGGTATTGTATCAAAATCGGGTATCGCGGGCAACTGGTTATGGTTTAGTTTCGTTTTTTCGGGTATTATGACCGTATTCTTTTTCGCGCCGTACTGGAGGCGTTCTGAAGTTATGACCGATGCTGAATTTGCAGAAATTCGTTACGGCGGCAGGCCGGCAGAATTTTTAAGGGCATTTAGAGCGGTTTATTTAGCGGTGCCCATTAATATAATTATAATGGGATGGGTAACAATTGGAATGTCAAAAGTAATTGAAGCCGCCTTTGGCTGGCCCAAATGGCAGGTAATTTTAATTTTATATTTAATAACCTGTGTATATATTATATTTTCCGGTTTATGGGGCGTTATTATAGCTGATTTTTTTCAATTTATAACCGCAATGGCTGGTTCTATTGTATTAATGGTATACGCGCTTGATTCTGTAAACGGCATTGACGGATTAAAAGAAAAACTGGTTTTAGAGTTTGGTCAAAATCACGGACTGCTTTCTTTGTCTCCTTTTTTAAATGCTAAAATCGCTTTTTCAACCGCGTTGGTTTGGATATCTATGCAGTGGTGGGTATCATGGTATCCGGGCGCAGAACCGGGAGGCGGCGGGTATGTAGGGCAAAGAATATATGCCGCAAAAGATGAAAAAAACGCTGTTTATTCTACGCTTTTTTTTAATCTACTTCATTATGGTGTAAGGCCGTGGCCTTGGATTATAACGGCACTGGTCGCCATGGTAACTTTTAATAATTTAAGCGATCCAGAAATGGGTTATCCTATGGCCATGAAAAAATTTCTACCTTCCGGATTTTTTGGGCTTCTTGCCATTGCATTTTTTTCGGCTTTTATGTCTACCATATCAACCCATTTGAACTGGGGTGCTTCTTACATAGTAAATGATTTTTATAAAAGGTTTATAAGAAAAAATGAAAAAGAAAATCATTACGTTCTTATTTCTAGGGTAACCGTATTTATATTAATGATATTGGCCTTAATTACCAGTTATTTTTTTGACAGCGTAAAAGAAAGCTGGGAGCTTCTTCTTTCAATAGGCGCGGGAACGGGGCTGGTTTATCTTTTAAGATGGTACTGGCACAGGGTAAATGCTTATAGCGAGATTTCGGCCATGATTGCGGCTTTTTTTGGCAGTATATTTTTAAGAATAGCCGGTATTACCGATTTTGCTTTGTTAATAATTATAAACACTTTAATAACAACATTTGTTTGGGTCGCGGTAACTTATATGACAAAGCCTGAAGATGAAACGTTGTTAAAAAAATTTGTAGAGAAAATTAAACCCGAGGGTCCTGGCTGGAAAAATTTTCAAACCAAAGAGCAGTCATCATTAAAACCTCTTTTTAATAAATTTTATTTATGGGCAGCCGGATGTATTTTTGTGCTGTCTTTTTTATTTGGTATGGGTAAATTTATTTTTAAAGAATATACAGACGCATTTATATTTCTTATGTTATTACTGTTTTCTGGTTTTATTATAAATAAAAAAATGAAGCAGTTAAAACTTTTTTAGTAAAGTTTTTATTCTATATAAATTTGATAAACCGCTTCACCTGAAGCGATTCCTGCTTGTATGTATAAATCGGTTGAAGGCAATGCTTGTGTAGTGCATATGTCACTATTTATTATTTCGCAATTTAAATCATAAGTTGGTGAGTAAAAATCATAACCAGCAGCATAAAAAAATGAAAATGATACATTATTGCTACTAGTAGCGATTCCTTTTAATACTGATATTGTGTAAGCGCTGTCTTGATTTAAACCGGTTATTTTATAATAGCTGCCGCCGGTGCCGCTAGTATTCCCATTTGAGGCGCCGTAAAAATAAGGCCTGTCGCTTGAATAGGCAATTTCTCTGGGTGCAGTTGAATTACCTTCAGGTATTTCATAAAGTTCAAAAGTATAGGCGGCGCCAATAGGGCTTGAACTGCCGTCTACGGTAATATTAACGCTTGCCGTTACATTTTTTAAAAGACAGTAAAAATCTGAATCAGAAAGGCCAATGCTGGCTTGAGCGCAAATATAATCAGTGCTATTTTCAGGCGCTGTTAATACCATTTCTTCTTCATGATTAGGCACATAGGCCACTAATAAATAGGTGCTGCCATCGTTTAAACCCGTAATTGTGTAATAGCTTGCGTTAAAGTCTGTTGTTCCCGCGTAGGGTAATGCTGATGTTGAATCAAGAGAAACCGGCGTTGCTTCACTGCCTTCAGGAAGATGAGAGACAAAGACAAATACTTCATCACTAAAACCTTCATAGCTTGCTGTTACCGTTACTTTGCCAGATTTAACACCCGTTATAACACCCGCAGAAATTGTAGCAATGGTGCTGTCGCTTGTAGACCACGATGCAGAACCCGTTACATCGCTTGTTTTACCGTCTTTGTATATTTCAACAGCAGAAAGGCTTAGTGTTTTGCCTATTAAAACAGATTTACCGTCGGGGCTTAACGAAAGTTCAGTTACACGGTTTGTGTCAATTTCTGACGTGCAGTTAAGCATGAAAATAGCGGCTATAATAGATATAATGCAGTAATTAATTATTTTTATGGGAGCTTTCATAATGTATACCTCTTAATTTTACTTTATTATCGGTTTCTTAACCTTTATAAGATTATAATTTAACATATATAGGACAGGTATAATACTTGTAAAGTATTTTTTTTATATTCATATTGCCGAAAAAATAAAAAATACTACAAATTTTGAATCTGTTTTATAATTTGTCCGCCGATGTCTATACGGTTTGAACAAAAAGCAAAAAGTGGTATACCCGCTTATATAAAACCTGAAACAGCCGAGCTTTGGCAGTCTCAAAAAAAATATATAGAATCTCAAAATAGTATTAATAACTGGGTTTATAAAATTCAATGGCCAGATTTTTTAAATGAGAAAAAAATAGAGACGCCTGAAAAACTAGGCGGCTGGCATGAAAGAGCCGTTATTAAAGATGCGCCCAATTCAATAAAAATAGATATGCCTGTAATATGGGTGAAAAAAGAAAACCTTCGTGATATTATGTTATTCTTCAAAGAAGACACAAGTTTTTCTTATAATGTACTTACAGATTTAACAGCTGTCGATTTATTAAATTCTCCTGATTCTGAAGATATTAAAAATAATCAAGATAAAAGATTTCAGGTAAGATATATCCTAAGATCTTTAAAAAATAAAGGCGCTTTAATTAGAATTATTGTTTCTGTAAGTGATGAAGAAGAAGTACCTTCTTTATGTGATGTTTGGGTAGGCGCTAACTGGCCCGAAAGAGAAGTTTATGATTTAATGGGAATAAAGTTTTCAAATCATCCGAACTTAAAAAGAATTTTAATGCCTGATAATTATAAAGGTCATCCTTTAAGAAAAGACTTTCCTTTAAAAGGATTAGGTGAAGATTATTTAATTGAAGATTTATTAAAAGAACATTCATTAAGTGATTAAAAATATTATGAGTAACGCAAAAGAAAAAATAGAAGATATAAAGTCAGAAAGTAAGTCAGGTAATGAAAATATGAAACCGGGCAGAATGACTATTAATTTAGGGCCCTCGCATCCGGCAACTCATGGTATACTAGAAAATCATCTTATTTTAGACGGTGAAAAAATTGAAAAATGCGAACCTGTAATTGGCTATGTGCACAGGACATTTGAAAAGCTTGGCGAAAATTATACTTACAATCAATTTCTTGTTTGTACCGATAGAATGAACTATATTTCTACACCATTAAATAATATTGGATGGGTGCTTGCCGTTGAAAACATGCTGGGTATTGAGGTCCCAGCGAAAGTGACAGTCGTAAGAATGATAATGTCTGAACTTTCAAGAATAATAGATCACATTATTTCTATGGGTATTTTAGGGGTAGATTTAGGCGCGTTCGCTTCTTTTATTTATATGTTTAATAAAAGAGAAAAGGTATATGATATTTTAGATAAACTAACCGGCGCCAGACTAACAACCACATTCTGCCGGGTCGGTGGGTTAGAAAGAGATATATATCCTGAATTTGTAAAAGACGTAAAAGTATTTTTAAAAGAATTTCCTAAAATATTAAAATATAATGACAAGCTTCTTACTAAATCAAGAATATTTTATGAAAGAACAAATGGCGTGGGTAAAATAAGCGGAGAGAGAGCCTTAGAATATGGCTTTACGGGACCAAATTTAAGAGCTGCCGGCATAAATTTTGATGTTAGGGTAGATAATTCGTATATGTTTTATGATCAGGTAAAATTTGATATACCAATAGGAGAAAATGGTTCGGTTTATGATAGATTTTTAGTACGCGTTGAAGAAATGCAGCAGTCTTTGAGAATATTAAATCAGTTGATAGATAATATACCTGAGGGTTCTTATCACGCAGATGTTCCCCATATTTATCTTCCTGAAAAAGAAAAAGTCTATACATCAATGGAAGATTTAATATATCATTTTAAACTTATTATGCACGGGATAAAAGTTCCGCCCGGTGAATATTATTTTTCAACCGAAGCCGCCAATGGAGAACTTGGTTTTATGATAATTTCTAAAGGAGACGCAATACCTTATCGGGTTCATGTGAGAAGACCTTGTTTTTGGTTTTATCAGGCATATCCAGAGTTAGTTGAAGGCGGCTTTTTAGCAGATGCCATCGCGAATATGAGTTCATTAAATGTTATAGCGGGAGAACTAGACGGATAAAAATAGATATGAATAAGACAGAAGAAAAAGAGTATAGTTTTTCAAAAAAATCAGAAGATAGATTTAAAGAACTTGAAAAAAAATTTCCTCAAAGAAGTTCTCTGGTTTTATGGACATTGCATTTAGTTCAAGAAGATATTGGCTATATATCAAAGCCAGCTATTGAATATGTTGCAAAGCGTGTTGGTGTTTCAAAATCGTGGGTTGAGGGCGTTTGTACTTTTTATAGTATGTATAATAAAAAACCTGTAGGTAAATATCATCTGCAGGTTTGTCATAATGTTTCATGCTGGTTAAATGGTTCAGATAAACTAGAAGAAACTATAAAAGAAAAACTTAATATCGAGCATGGCGAAACCACAAAAGACGGACTATTCACATTTACTCATGTCGAATGTTTAGCCAGCTGTGGAACATCTCCCGTGGTACAGGTAAATAATGATTATCATGAAAAAATGGATCCGCAAAAATTAGAAGAATTAATTGAAAAATTAAAGGCAGAAGTTTAAAAAAATGTCATCACTTGAAAAAAGAATCTTACTAAAAGACTGGGGTAAAAACAACTGCCATACTATTGAAGTTTATGAAGAAGAAGGCGGTTATACCGCTTTGAAAAAAGTTTTAATTGATGAAAAAGATAAATGGACATCAGAAAATATTATTGAAGAAGTAAAAATCTCAGGCTTAAGAGGCCGCGGAGGGGCCGGTTTCCCTACTGGTTTAAAATGGAGTTTTATCCCTAAAGATACAGATAAGCCCAAGTATTTAATTTGCAATGCGGATGAGGGTGAACCGGGTACATTTAAAGACCGGGTGCTTCTTGAAGATTTACCGCATGGTTTTATAGAAGGAATGATAATTGCGGGTATTGCTCTTGGTAGTAAACAAGGATATATTTATTTAAGAGGCGAGTTTTATAAACCATGGCAAAGAGTAGAAGAAGCCATAAAAGACGCTTATAATAAAGGTTATTTAGGAGATAATATCCTAGGCACAAAACACAGTTTTCATCTAACGACATACAGAGGCGCGGGGGCATATATATGCGGAGAAGAAACCGCTTTAATAGAAAGCCTAGAAGGCAAACGCGGCCATCCAAGACTTAAACCACCTTTTCCCGCTGTAGAGGGTTTATACAAATGTCCCACGGTAGTAAATAACGTAGAAACTTATGCGGCAATACCACATATCATAATTAATGGTGGTAAGTGGTACGCAAACTTAGGGCAGGGTTCAGAAAAATCTGGTGGTACAAAATTATTTTCAATATCGGGTCACATAAATAAGCCCGGAGTATATGAATTGCCTATGGGGCTTCCATTAATTGATATTATTGAAAAAGTAACAGGCGGTATTAAAGGGGATAAAAAATTAAAAGCTGTAATTCCGGGAGGTAGCTCAACACCCATACTTACGGCACAAGAAGCTAAAAAAGCCATTATGGACTATGAGGGAATGGCCGAAGCAGGAACTTTCTTAGGTTCCGGAGCTGTTATCGTTCTTGATGAAACAACGGATATGGTAGAATTAGCGTACAGAGTGGCCTATTTTTACGATCATGAATCATGCGGTCAATGCACACCATGCCGTGAGGGTACAAGATGGGTAAAAAATATTTTAAAAAGATTTAAAGATAGAATTGGTTCAGCAGACGATTTAGATACACTTTGTGATTTTAGTGAATATATGTCTAATGGCGCTACAATATGCCCCTTTGGAGACGCAGTAAAAATGGCCGTAATACCTATTGTAAAAAAGTTTAGAGAAGAATTTGAAGCAAGAATAGATAAAACAGAAAAAGTTCATGAAAAAATTTCAATTGGTGATAGATAGAGAGAAATAATGGAATGGTATGAGTCAGAAATAATTTGGGTGCTTATAAAAATACTATTGTTATTTTTTGTTATAATAACAGGCGCCGGATATTATACACTAATGGAAAGAAAAGGTGCCGGTTATTTTCAGCTGAGATATGGTCCAAACAGGGCCGGAATTTTTGGTATTTTTCAGCCTTTGGCAGATGGTATTAAATTTTTATTAAAACAGGAAACTTTGCCAAAAAATGTAGATATCTATTTATTTTTAGCTGCTCCCGCTATTTCTGTTATAACGGCGGTACTGTTATGGTCATCTATACCATTTACGCCTTTAATAAAACTTCCTGTTGAAGTACTGGGTAAAAGCGAAGTTAATTTGCAGGTGTTAAATCCCAACAGCGGATTATTATTTTTATTTGCTATTTCATCATTATCTGTTTACGGCATACTTTTGGCGGGCTGGTCTAGTAATAATAAGTACTCTTTATTGGGAGCGGTAAGATCAACAGCGCAAATGATTAGCTATGAACTTAGTTTATCATTAAGTATCATAGGCGTTATTTTAATGACAGGGCATCTGGATATATATAGAATTGTTGAAGCGCAATCTAAATATGGCTGGTTCTTATTAACAATTCCCGGATTTTTAAGTTTCTTTATTTTTATTGTCTCGGTTTTTGCTGAAACCAATAGATTGCCATTTGATCTGGCAGAAGCCGAAAGTGAGTTGATTGTGGGATATCATACTGAATATGGAGCCTTTAAATTTGCTTTATTTATGGTGGCCGAATATATCAATTTAATTACTATCTCATTTTTAACGGCACTTTTATTTTTTGGCGGATGGAACGTTCCGTTTTTTTTAAGGGAAATGCTTGAAGGTCTTTGGTGGGGGCCGCTCGTGGGTGTTTTATTTTTTGTTGTAAAAGGTTTGTTTTTTGCTTTTTTATTTATTTGGGTACGATGGAGCCTGCCGAGATTTAGATACGATCAATTAATGAATATAGGCTGGAAGTACCTTTTGCCACTGGCGATTTTTCAAATATTTTTATCGGGAATATATTTATATATTAAGTAAACATTATGGAAAATATTAAAGAAATACTTTTTTTTCTGTTCGCGTTTATAATGACAGGTTCGTCAGTAGGCGTAATAATGCATAAAAATCCTGTAAAGTCTGCGTTATTTTTAGTTGTGTTTTTTGTAAGCTTAGCCTCAATGTTTGGCTTATTAGGTTCTGAATTTTTAGCCGTATTACAGGTTTTAGTTTATGTAGGCGCTATTATGGTATTGTTTTTATTCGTGATTATGCTTATTGCTGTAAGAGATGAAAATTTTGAAAATATTGGTTCTAGATTTGGTAAAACAATGGTTGTATCATTACTTATAACAGCTTTTTTAATTCAAATGACAGCTCTTGTATCGGTACATTTTAAGAATAAAATAGATACAAGTGCGGGATACGAAAGAACTATTGATGCATCTGCAAACATAAAAATTACAGGTCACGCAGAAAATATATCTTTTCAATTATTTGAAAAGTATCTATTACCCTTTGAAGTTATATCGTTAGTTCTATTGGTAGGCGTTATAGGAGCGGTTGTAATTGCGAAAAAAAACAGACGCAAGTTAGAGTAAAAAGTTAAGGTAAATAAATGATAATATCAGAAATTCCCATGTCATATGTTTTAATTTTAACCCTATTAATATTCAGCATAGGAATTGTGGGGGTTTTGACAAGAAAAAATATTATCGTAATTTTTATGTCGGTTGAACTTATGTTAAATTCTGTTAATTTATTATTTGTTGGGTATGCCCGAATGTGGAAAAACTTAGAAGGAGAAATGGCTGTTTTTTTTGTAATGGCTGTGGCGGCAGCAGAAGCGGCAGTAGGATTGGCTTTGGTGATATCTATATTTAGAACATTTCATACTGTCGATATAACAAAAATTAGAGAGATGAAAGGATAAAATATATGTCAGAAGCATTACTCATCACTGCAATTTGGCTTCCTTTTATAGGTTTTCTTTTTAATGGATTGTTTAGTTTAAAAAAAGAACCCATCAGTCAAAAAGCCGTGATTTTATTTGGCGTGGGATCTGTGCTATTATCTTTTATTATTTTTGTAATACTTACCATTTCTGAAAATGCTATAATAATGTCTAAAACAGGCTTAGGGGCTCACTTTTTTACCTGGATAGATGTAGGCCATTTAAAGTCAGATTTCGCATATAAACTGGATGGTTTATCTGTTTTTATGGCATGGATAGTAACCGGCATTGGTATGCTTATTCATATATATTCCACAGGTTATATGGAAGAAGAAAAGCCGCATTTCGCGAGATTTTTTGCTTATTTAAATTTATTTATTTTTGCTATGTTGCATTTGGTTTTGGGTGACAGTCTGCCTCTTTTATTTTTAGGCTGGGAAGGTGTTGGTCTTTGCTCTTATCTTTTAATAGGTTTTGATTATGATAAAGATTTCGCGGCAGAAGCGGGAAAGAAAGCTTTTATAACAAATAGAATTGGCGATGCGGGATTTTTAATTGGAATGTTTTTGTTGTTTCAGCATACCGGCACTTTAAATTATGATATCATGAATAAATTTTTTAGTGAAAATTCATTAGATACTTCATTATTAAATTTGATCGCCATCTGCTTGTTTATCGGGGCAATGGGAAAATCGGCTCAATTTCCTTTATATGTATGGCTGCCAGATGCTATGGCAGGTCCAACACCTGTATCGGCCTTAATACATGCGGCTACTATGGTTACAGCCGGCGTATTCATGATTGCAAGATTAGCTCCTGTTTTTTTAGGAGCCCCAGAAGCTTCTACGTTTATCGCCTTTGTGGGCGGATTTACAGCTTTATTATCAGCATTAATAGCGTTAACGCAGACAGATATAAAAAAAGTATTGGCTTATTCAACGGTTTCGCAGTTAGGTTATATGTTCATGGCAATGGGTGTTGGGGCCTATGGGGCAGGGCTTTTTCATTTAATGACCCATGCTTTTTTTAAAGCCTTATTATTTTTAGGTTCGGGCGCAGTAATTATTGCCTTACATCATGAACAGGATATGAGAAGAATGGGCGGGTTATACAAACATATCAAACTAGTAGCGATCCTTTTTTGGATAGCGGCCATTGCGATTTCAGGAATACCGGGATTATCTGGATTTTTCTCAAAAGATATGATTCTTGAAATGGCATTTACATATAAGTACGGTGGAAGTATCTTATTCTTAATGGGATTTTTAACCGCTATATTAACTAGTTTTTATATTTTTAGATTAATTTTTTTAACCTTTCATACAAGCGGCGATGCCGTTAAAAAAATGAAAGAGGCCATACATCACCACCATGATGAACATGGTCATGGACACGGTCATCATGAGACCTTACATCCTTTAAGATGGAATATTTTAGGACCACTTGTGATTTTAGGTGTACTATCTGTATTTGGTGGATATGTTGGGTTACCGCATGTGATAACTCATCAAACTCCGGGAATTGTTCAGTATTTTGACAAAGTATTAGCTGTGCCGCCCACAGAACTTTCAAAATCATGGCATAATCATATTGACGGGGGATTAGCCTACAGTTTAATGTTTGGATCTATTTTAGTAGCTTTTATAGGATTATTATTTGCTTGGTTTAGATATGAAAAACAAAACAATATACCGAGTGAAGATTCAAAAAAACGGTCTTTCTTTGTGAATTTAAGCTTTAATAAATTTTTTGTTGATGAAATTTACGAAATATTCTTACTAAAACCTATAAAAAAACTGGCGGTTTTTTCTTATAAAGTTATTGATGATAAAATAATAGATGCCTTTGTTGACGCCTTAGGAAAAAATACATTAAAAATAGGTTCGGTTTTTAGAAAAATGCAGACGGGAATAACAGCGCATTACGCGTTTTATATCGCGGCTGGAACATTACTATTAACAGTAATCATTTATGGAGGTATAAAATAATGCTTACTTTAAGTATCATTGCTCCTCTTCTGGCGGTAGTAATAATTTCTTTATTACCATCCTCGCAAAAAGATAAGCCCAATAAATTATTGATGTATATTTCAATGGCAGCCAGCATAATATCTATGATAGCTTCTTTTGTAATTGCCGGTCAATTCTCTTTAGAAAACGAGAATTTTCAATTAACTGAAACATGGTTTTTATCTTCTTTAAGCGGTATTAACTGGAGTTTTGCGCTCGATGGATTAAGTTTTGGACTTTATATTTTAACCGCGGTGCTTTTCCCGCTTGGAATTTATTATTCTTACGTGAGTCTTGAAATAAGAAGCAAACAAAATGAAAAACCGCACAGAGAAAAACTTTTTTGGAGTAGTCTTCTTATATTAGAGACTAGTGTACTAGGAGTTTTTGCTGCTCAAAATTTAATTGTTTTTTATGTTTTTTGGGAATTAATGCTGGTTCCCATGGTATTATTAATAGGTATTTGGGGAGGTAAAAATAGAAAATACGCCACAATTAAATTTTTTATTTATACTTTTGGCGGTTCAGTATTTTTAATTTTTGGTATTATCGCAATATTGTTTTTTAATACAGACGGAAAACTTTCTTTTGATATAACAGATAATTTAATAATGAGTTTAAATAATTTTCCTAAACATATTAAACATTATCTTTTTTGGGCGTTTATTATAAGTTTTATAATTAAAATTCCGGCCTTTCCTGTACACACATGGCTACCGCACGCGCACACTGAGGCTCCAACAGTTGGTTCAGTGATCTTAGCCGGTGTACTGCTTAAAATGGGAACATATGGTATAATGCGTTTTTCACTTCCATTTTTTCCTATGGTATCTAAAATATATACAAACTTTTTCATGTTAATAGGTGTAATAGGAATAATATATGGAGCATGGCTGGCATGGGCGCAAACAGATGTAAAAAAACTAGTAGCGTACTCCTCTGTTTCACACATGGGATATATAATATTAGGAATGTTCTCTGGTAATATAATAGGATTATCAGGCGCTTATATGCAGATGATAAACCATGGCATTTCTACAGGACTTTTATTCCTTCTTGTTGGTATCATTTATGATAGAACTCATACAAGAGAAATTGATAATTACGGCGGTCTGGCGAAACTTTCGCCCGTTTATGCCATTATATTTATGATAGCGACATTAAGTTCAGTTGGGTTGCCTGGTACAAACGGGTTTGTGGGTGAATTTTTAATATTAATTGGAACTTTTCTTACAAGTCCGATAATTACTGTTTTTGCCGTTACTGGAGTAATTTTTGGCGCAGTATACATGCTTCATTTATATAAACAAGTTTTTTGGGGCAAACCTTCTGAAGCATTATTAAAAGTAAAAGAAAAAATCTCTTTAAATATAACTTTTAAAGAGGCAATAATTACAGTTCCCTTTGTCATTATGATATTTTGGCTTGGTATTAAACCGGGGTTATTGTTAGATACTACAAAAGCTGTGCTACAAAAAAATATTTCACAGTCCCAAAATATTCAAACAAATATGAATATCGGTGAGAATATTAAAGCTGTAGATAAAAAAGAAAATATAGAAAAATCGGGGGAAGGCTCATGAGCTTTTTTCAAGTAACAGATATTATTGCAATATTTCCTCATTTAATATTAGTTTCAGGGGCTTTAATTATATTAATATTGCAGATTTCATTGCCACGGTATAGAACAGAAAGCGCATTTATAATATCAATTATAGCCGTTACCATATCTACATTAATTTCAATATTTGGTTTATCTTCAGAAGCTTTGGTTTCTATATTTGGCCAAGGGGCAAGTGGTTTGACATATTCAGGTTTCTTAATAGGTTTTGATAAACTATCGAAAATAAGCGCTTTTTCAGGGCATACAATATGGAACGCGTATTCTGGTCTCTATGTTTTTGGTATATTGAGCTGTCTTTTGTTAACTCTTCTATTTACACCAAAAATATTAAAAGATATCAATTTAAATTTATCTGAAGCTTACCAAATGATATTATATACAGGAGCGGGTTTATTATTTTTTGTTACGGCGAATAATTTAATTATGATATTTATAGGTTTAGAGCTGGCTTCTTTGCCTTTATTTGTGTTAGCAGCATGGGATAGAAAAAATAAATCTGCTAATGAAGCGGGTATGAAATATTTCTTGCTGGGTGTATTTTCTGTTGCGTTCTTACTTTTAGGGTCGGCGTTATTGTATGGAGCAAGCGGAAGTATGAACCTATTAGATATAAATGGTTTAATTGAAGGTACTGGCATCTCAACTGATATGAAAAGATTGTACTCAGCAGGGCTTATTTTAGTATTAGTGGGTATAGGCTTTAAGGTAGCGTTATTTCCATTTCATGGATGGGTGGCCGATGTATATGAAGGAAGTCTAACTATTGTAACAGCTTTTATGGCTGGTTTAGTAAAAATCGCATCTGTATCAGTATTTTATAAATTAATGATTCTTTTAGGTAAACCGATGGGAGAACCTATAATGTTGACAATTATTATATTATCCGTATTGTCTATGTTTTATGGTAATTTTACTGCTTTAGTTCAAACTAATATTAAAAGAATGTTCGCCTTTTCATCTATTTCGCACGCGGGATACATGGCTGCTTTATTTGTAATTCCCAATACATCTCGTACAGGATATTTAATACATGCAGAAGCGTCTGGTTCTTTATTTTTTTACGCTTGGGGTTATGCTTTGGGCAGTATACTTGTTTTTGGAGTTATAGCATATCTTGAAAATATTACTAAAAAGAATAATGATAGAGTACAAATTACTTTTGAAGATCTTAAGGGTTTATCTAAAAGAAATCCAATTTCAGCGTTTTTATTATCTATGGGCTCTTTGTCGTTTGCCGGTATTCCTCCTCTTGTAGGGTTTTACGGTAAGTTTTATTTACTAAGAGTATTATTTAAAGAAAATGAAATATTTTTAGCTCTAATGGTTACAATAAACAGTTTAATTGGGGTATATTATTACGCCAGAGTGGTTTTTAATTGTTACTGGGATTTTGAAGATGAAAAATCAGAAGAAAAATCATTTGCATTTAAAAGTGTGTCTGCTTGGATATCGGGAATTTCGCTAGGAATACTTATTTTAATAATTGGAATATTCTCTGATTTCATAGTAGAAAGAGCAATGTTTGCCTCTTTAAATTTTCGATAAAAATTCTTTATTTTATTTTTTTTACTTGAAAAAATAATTAAGTTTTATAACATTAAATATATGTTAATAGGAGAAAATAGAAAATGAGTTTTAAACAAAAATTTAAAATTACGAAACTAGGGTTTTTAAATATAGTAATATTTACTTTTTTAGCCGGTACATTTTTTTCACCATTTATTAGCAGATGTAAAGAAAGAACAGAAACTTTTGCGAATGCAAATGAAAAAAATCCTCTGCTTAATTCAGAATCAGTAAAAGGAGCTTTAGTATTGCAGGATGCTCTAAGAGAAATTCATAAAGAAGTAAACCCTGCTGTAGTAAGAATAGAAACAGAACAAACGGTTGATCTGCCCCAGCATCCTTTTTTTAGTGATCCCATGTTTAGAAGGTTTTTTGGAATGCCAAATGATGAATCACCTAAACAAAAAAGACAGGGCCTGGGCTCAGGTTTTGTGATAAGTGAAGATGGATACGTCGTGACAAACGATCATGTTGTGAAAAACGCTGATAAAATCATTGTAAAAATGATTTCAGGAAAATCATTTGACGCCAAAGTGATTGGAGCAGATTCTACTTCAGATATCGCTTTAATAAAAATTAATGACGCAAAAAATCTTAAAACTGTACACATAGGAGATTCTGATCAAATAGAAGTAGGAGATTTCGCCATAGCAATAGGAAACCCATTTGGGCTTTCTTCTACATTTACCATTGGCGTTATATCATCAAAAGGGCAGGATATAAATACTCCCGATGGTATCGCGAGAATTCAAACCGACGCGGCAATAAATCCGGGAAATTCTGGCGGGCCTTTGTTAAATTTAAAAGGTGAAGTAGTGGGAATAAATCAAATGATATACTCACAATCAGGCGGTTCTGTGGGCATTGGATTTGCTATACCAATAAATTATGCAGTTGAGGTTTTAGAAAGACTAAAAACAGGAAAAGAAATAAAGCCGGGATATATAGGGGTTTCAGTTAATCCTGATGTAACCGAAGAACAGTTAAAAGAACTTAATTTATTAGGTAAAACGGGATTGCTTGTCGCTCAGGTAGTTATTGGTTCACCAGCATGGAAAGCAGGCATAAGACCATATGATTTTATAACCCATGTAGAAAATAAAGAGGCAATAAAATTTTCTATATTAAAATCAGCAGTAATTAAAAAAGGCGTGGGTGGTATAATAGAAATGCAATTAATATCTGAGGGTAAAACAAAAAACGCAAAAATAAAAATTGTCGAAATGCCTACAGGATATCGGTAATGAATGATCTTAACTATTGATATAGGCAATACTGATACAATTTTTGCCTTTTGGGAAAAAAACTCAATAATTAATTCATTTCGTGTAAATACAAAATCAAAAAATATTATAAATGATTGTGAAAACAATTTAGTTAAATATAAAAACAAAAGCTTGATTTGTGATAGAGCAATTTATTGTTCAGTTGTACCATCTTTAAATAATAAAATAGAAAAAATTCTAAAAGAATTTGGTATTAAAAATATATTTATATTGAATTTAAAATTAGAAATGCCATATGAATTTAATTATCAAAATAAAGAAACCTTAGGAGCCGATAGGCTAGCCAATGCAGCGGGAGCAGTTTTAAATTATGGAAAAAATGTAATAATCGTAGATTTTGGAACGGCTATCACTTTTTGTTTAATTGTAGATTCTGTATACCAGGGAGGATTAATAACTCCGGGTATAAAAATTGCTTTAGACAGCTTGGTTGAAAAAACAGCGGCGTTAAAAAAAATTGAAATAGAAAATCAAAAAAATATTTTAGGAAAATCCACCGAATTGGCAATGAAATCAGGATTATATTATGGTTGGAAAGGTCTGGTAAAAGAAATTATACAAGAAATAAAAAATTATGTAAAAATACATCATAAAAATCAAGAAGATAAATTGATTTTAATCGCTACAGGCGGTATTTCAGAAAATTTATATTTTATTCAGGAAATTTTTGATATAATAGATAAAAATTTGACACTCAGAGGGTTATTGTTTTTATATCATAAAAATTATAATAACTCTTGAAAAGTGTAAAGAAAAGATATGAAAAAATATATTAAATATATGATTTTTTTTTATTTGCTTTCATGCGGCAAAGTTATTGTTAAAAGAGAATTACCAAACAAAGAATATGCGACTGCCAAAAAAGGCGATATAATTGTAAGTTTTACTAAACTTGATGTAAAAGCAAACAATGAAGAAGAGGTGATATTTGCATATTGGAGATTTATGGGAGCAGATTCTTCTGAAGTTGAATTTTATTATGAAGAATATTTTGGTCAAATGAAAAAAAAAGCTGATTTGGTTGAAACAAAAAAGTTTTCGATACAAGAAGAAAAAATTGATTTAGGTAATGGAACACTAATTGTTTATGAATTAACAGAAGGAACCATTACATATACGTATGATGTAAATATTAAATGAGCTTTATTTTAAAATTATATCCGCGAATTCTTAATAGATATTTATTGAGAAGTTTTATTACTCCATTTCTTACCGGAGTATTATTTTTTACTTTTATTCATTTATTATTTTATTTAAAAGAGGCTATTAAAGCAGCTGTTGAAAAAGGAATACCCTTCAACTTAATTTTTGATTTATTAATAAATTCAACTGGATGGACCATTAGTATTACGATTCCTATGTCTATACTATTTGCTGTTATTATTTCAATAAGCGGATTAAATGCTGATACTGAAATTACAGCAATGCGAGCCGGAGGAGTGTCATATTATAAAATATTTAATCCGTTACTATATTTTGGTTTATTAATAACGATTCTTTTAATTTGGTTTAATTTTGAAATAAACCCAAATTGTTTTTCAAAAATGAGAACGGCTATGAGCAATATTTACCAGTATGATCCTATTGCTATTTTAGAAAAAGGACAATTTACTACTTTAGATAAAACTGAAAAATTAGAAAGGCATGTTTATATTGAAGATATAGAAAAAAATAAAGATAATGAAATATTAAAAAATATACAAATTAGAACAACTGAAAAGGGAAATGATAAAATATATAGACTTACTCAGTTAATAATAGCAAGAAAAGGTATAAAAATACAAAAAAAAGATGAAAGTAAAGAAAATATTAGAGCTTTAAGGCTTTATGAAGGATATATTTTTTTAAGGGATAAAGAATCTCAAACTTTTCAGAGAATTGATTTTCATAAAGGCAGTATTGATATAAATATTTATGAGTTACCCGCCGAATATAATGAGGATAATAATGATATTCAAAATTTGCAAAGTAAAAAATATAATGAACTTATAAGTATAATACAATTAGATAAAGAAAAAGATATAAAAATGAATGTTGAAAATAAAAAAATTAAGAAAAATGATAAAAGTCAAGTTCGAAAAGCTAAATTAGAGCTTCATAAAAGGATAGCATTGTCATTTGCGGCATTGACTTTTATTTATCTTGGATTTCCCATTGGAATTACTAATAAAAGAAGCGGGAAGGGTATAGGGCTTGGTATTTCTATTGTTTTCATATTTTTATATTATATATTATTTTTAGGAGCAGACTCTATCATAGAAAAATTTGAGTTTATTCCCACATTTGTAGCCGCTTGGTCGGCAAATATATTTAATATAATTATTGGATTCTTTTTTTATAGAAATAGAATTTATTAGAAATTAAAATTCTGGCTGTTTTAAAATTGTCTCTATATATTCTGTTGAGTTTTTACTTTTTTGAGTATCGATATGAACACCATATTGATATAATAGAAGCTTTACTTTTTTGGGATTTTCAATTTTTTTTACCCAAGCTATCTTACCGCATAACTCTAATATGCCCTCATGAACCAAATCATATACCCAGATAATTATTTCATCATCTTTATCATAATTAAAATAAGATTGAAATGAGAACCCCTCTTTTGAAGTTTCAATTATAAAAGGGCTTTCAAATAATTCAGTTTTATTTAATTCTTTAATATATCGCGCAATCCATACATTGGGGATGGGTTTTTTTCGAAGAGAGATTCTTCTTTCATGAATAGGATGCTGAACCATATCGAGAAGATTCTGTCTAATTGTATTTTTTTCTATTGGTTTTGAAAATATAAAATCTATATATGGTAAAATTTCGGGATTTTTACCTAATAAATCTGGTGAAGACGAAATTACAATCAAACGAATATCTGGATATTTTATTTTTAGTTTTTTAATTATATTAAAGGAGCTACCTCCCTTCAGAATAAGATCTACCATTGCTGCTGAATAAGAATTTTTTAAGATATTTTTTTCTTCAGTAATATCTGAAAAAAGAAAAGTTTTGCCTCCCATTTCTTCAACAATTTCATTTAAAAAACGGCTACTTATTTTAGCGTCTTCAATAATTAAAATAGATTTATCTTTTAAGGGTAAAGCATCAGTTGATTCAAAATATTTTTCTTTGTCATTGGTAGCCTTGAAAATAGTAAAAGATATATTTTTATCAGTTCCATTATTATTTTGCATAGAATAATATTGTTTTGATAATATATCTTTTTTATTCGGATTCGCCTGAATCTTACCGGGAATATACGGAGGAGAGAGTAATAAATACTCTCTGCCTTCATGCGGTAAATCTGGAATTACGTGTCCTGAGAAAATATTTAAAATTTCTCTTAACGAGCTGTCAATTTCTTCAGGAACAATATTTTTATTTTCTAGTAAATTAACTGCAATCCATTCTGCTGTTTTATAATTAGTAGATAATAAAACAGAATAAAGCGATATATCTTTGTTATCAATAATATCTAAACAAAAATGATAATTAAAATCATTTTCATCTTTAACTGAGTTTACTATATTTACTTCAATATTCTGTTCATTGAAAATATGCTTTATCGCATTTTCTGTTGAAGACATTATTAAAAATTTTTATACAATAGCGCGTATTGCGTTGACAAGTCTATCTGGTTTAAAAGGTTTTGTTATAAAGTCTTTTGCACCCATACTAATCGCTTTTTTAATTAAGCCTTCTTCACCCATTGAACTTAGCATAATTACTTTAGCTTCAGGATTACTTTTCAAAATTTCTCCTAAAGCCGTAAGACCATCCATACCGCGCATTGTTATATCCATTGTAATTATATCTGGTTTTAATTCTTGAAATAATTTTATTGCTTCTAAACCATTTGCTGCTTCGGCTATGACCTCAAAATCAGTCGGTAATAATGATTTTTTTACCATATTTCTTATAAAAGTAGCGTCATCTACAATTAAAATTCTTACCATTATACTCTGCCTTTATCCCTTTTTTACCACATTTGTTATTGAAGTTACTAATCTTTCTTCTGCAAATGGTTTTATTATAAAATCACTGGCGCCAGATTTTATTGCTTCTTTAATAAACCGAGCTTCTCCTAATGCTGATACCATGATTACTTTTGCTTTGGGTTCTATTTCTTTAATTTTTTTTGTAGCCTCTATACCACCCATCTTTTTCATGGATATATCCATTGTTACGACATCTGGCCTTAATTCATCAAACATTTGGATAGCTTCCCAGCCATCTTGGGCCTCACCTATGATAATAAATCCCTGAGGCTCAAGGTATTTTCGTATTACCTGCCTCATATATCCAGAATCATCAACTATAAGTACTTTTGTTCCCGCAATTTCAGACATAGTGACATTTATTTAAACTGCATTATCCTGTAAAACTTTTATCTCTGGCAGCATTATAAGAAGTTCAGCTAAAATATCTTCTTCATCCCATAAAAACTGATTCTCTATATATAACAAACTAAAGTGGCCACTGGCAACTTTTCCTTCAATCATTTCTTTAATTTTTACTGTTCCTTTTAATATTTCGGGTACGCCGGGTTCAACCATTACTTCTGTTACAGTAGTTAAGCTATTTGTATATGCCGCTCCCAAAATATTTGTGACTTCCATTAGCGGTTCTAAATCAAAATGTTCTTGATCTGGTAATGATAACGTTTTTAACATATGTTTAATTATCTTAGAGGCGTTATTATGTGTAAGAATAAAATGTATCGCCCCATCTAAAGGTAAAATTGGGAGTAAAAAAGAAATCATACCTTGAGATGATTCTTCTAACTTTTTTAATAAAATTTCTGTTTTATCTGAACTTAATCGCCGTGCTCTGCTTTGGCCCACCTTGATTTCTGAATTACCTGTTAACTGCTGTAAACCTTGAATAGCTCTTGTATTACCCTGTAAAAGCCACTGTTTTAACATATTAACATTTTCGGGTTCAAATAATTTATGCAATTTCTTTATGCTGTTTACATTTTGCATTTCTTCAGCTAATTCTAAGCGGCTTCTTATTTCTTCGGGAAGATCTGAATAATCTGCTTCTTCTATTTCTTCATCTTCATTGTCAAAATCGTCAAGAGTTGCGGGTTCTGTTTCGAGTATTTCTTTGTCGTTAAAAGCAGATTTTTCAGATACCGGAACCTCTTCTGGAGTTTCAACTTGATCTGTTGTCGGCTTTTCTTCCTGTCTTTTTGTATATAATTTTATTTTGGGCTTTTGAGTAGATTCTTCTGTTTCGTATGAAGATTCTTCAATTAGATCAGTTTCATCATCTTCTTTTATGTGAGATTGCTTTAAAAAGGATTGTTGTTTTGAAAATAATTTTAATTTACTAATATCATCTTTTAATCTTTCAGAATCTATTTTTTGCTGTTTTCTTAATTCAACTATTTTTTCTTTATATCCCTTAAATAATTTCATAATACCATGAACATCAAGAATAAGAATAATGTTTCCATCGCCTAAAATAGAAGCGCCTGAAACTCCATCTATTTGTTTAAAATGTTCAGCTAATGATTTTATAACCATTTCCTGACGGTTTAAAAATTCATCTACATATAATCCAACGAGAGATTCATTATATTCAACAATAATCACTGATTTTTCTTCATTTAAAACAAAATTCGGATCGGGAGAAACATCAAAAATATCTGCCAAACGCACAATGGGTATTATTGTATCTCTTAATCGAACCATTTCATTACCTTCGATGGTTATAAAGTTTTTACTATCAATTTTTTGTGTTTCAATAATTGTAGACATTGGAATACAAAATTTTTCAACACCCACTTTTACAATTAATGCGTTGAGAATTGCTAATGTTAAAGGCAGCTTTATTGTCATTGTCGTTCCTGCATCAATAAAAGAATCAATTTGAATGCTGCCATTTAATGACTCGACACTTCTTTTAACAACATCCATACCAATGCCGCGTCCCGAAATATCAGTTACTTCATCTTTTGTTGAAAACCCCGGATGAAAAATTAAATTCAGAGCTTCTTCTTCTGAGAGATTATCTCCTTCTTCTTTAGTAATTATGCCTTTTGTTACTGCCTTATTTATGACTTTTTCAATGTCAATACCTTTGCCATCATCTTTGACAATAATATTTATATAATTACCTTCCTGAGAAGCTTCTAAGTTTAAAGTTCCAACTGCCGGCTTACCCATAGAGGCTCTTGTATCAGATGTTTCTATACCATGGTCCACTGAATTTCTAACTATATGGGTTAGGGGCTTTATCATTTCATCTATTATTTTTTTATCAATTTCTGTTTCTTCGCCAGAAAGCACTAATTTAATATTTTTATTTGTTTTTGATGAGTAATCCCTTACAAATCTTTTAAATCTATTAAATAATTGACCAACAGGAACAAGACGTGATTTCATTATTAATTCTTGAATATCGCCAGAAATTCTAAATAATTCTCTTGTTTTATCACGAACACGTCTGTTAAGATGGCTTAACTCAATTATATTTTTTATATCATCTTGAATTTGAACAAATCCGCTGTTAGCAATTACCAATTCTCCAACCAAATTAAGTAGTACATCTAGCCGGGTTACGGGAATACGTACAGAATCGCTGGATTCTATTTCATCAGTCTTAGATTTTGCCGCAGTTTGCTTTTTTTCTTCATTGGTAGGTTCAGTTTTTAATTTTTCTTTAGATATTTCTTTTGATTCATCTTCATCTTCTTCATGTATTTCAACTTTTTCAATTAAATCAACACTAACAGCTTTTTTAATTTCATCTTTAGAAACGTCGGCCTGTACCCAAAATCGAATTTCTCTGTCATATTGTGTAGTAAAATCTTCTGTTTCTAAAGCGTCTTCAGATGGTTCTTGTTTAACAATTTCAACAATATCACTTAATCTCTTTTGAATTAAGAATGCTCTAATAGAAGGAGCCATTTCATTGGGTGATATCCATAGCCTGACCAGTATAGTACCCGGTATTACTTCAATATTATCCGTAAGTTTATCATCAACTGTACTTTTATCATCAGATACTTTTTTTACCAAATCAGATGATTTACCATTTTTTTTATTAGCAGCCTGTAAAAATTGATTAACTTTATTTATTAAATCTTCAGTTTTAATGCTTTCTGTATTTTGATTATTGCCAAGTGCTTTGCCTATAGCTTTTATAGCGTCTTTACACTCTAGAAGAGTATCTATAACATCCTTTGAGACAGCCATATTTCCGTTTAGGAACTCAAGAAAAACACTTTCCATCGCGTGCCCAAGACCAACCAGATTTTTTAAATCTAAAAATCCGGCACTTCCTTTTATTGTATGAGCTACTCTGAATATTTCTTCTATATTTTCTCTATCACTGGGGTTTTCTTCAAGAGCCATAATGGCATCATCTAAATAATTTAAACTTTCTTCTAATTCATCTAGAAATATTTTGATTTCTTCTTGATCTTGTGTTATAACCATGGTATACTATCGGCCAAATATTTTGGGTTTTCAAGCTAAAAGATTTATATAATATAGTAATTTTTATAAAAATGTCCGCAAAATATAAAATAAATGTTTATTTTTAATTTGACCTACTGTTACACTTTTAGATAAAAGAAGAGCAATAAAATTAAAATTATCTTGAAATTGTAAGAGGCAATTTATTAATATATTTCAGGTTTACAAAGCCCAGTGGGGATTAAACTCAGAAGGTCATTTTAAAAAAGACCCTTGGTTTATAATTGGCGGCAATAAAATTTTAGACAGAGGTTTTGGTAAACCACCAAAAGAATTTTTTTCTAAAAAATTAATAGATGGAGTCGTAATTCCGGGGTTTGTAAACGCGCATTCTCATTTGTCACTATCTGCCTTAAAGGGCAAAATTCGTTTAGGTAATGGAGTATTAGACTTTTCTAAACAAATTATGGAAAATCGAGAAAAAATAAAAGAAAAAGATATGATAAAAAAAGCAAAAGAAGAGATTAACTATGCTTTTTCACGCGGTACATTCTTTTATAATGATATTTGTAACGATTCGTTTTTTATAGATTTTTTACGCAATATAAAAAATTTTCAAGGATATCGCTTTTTTGAAATATTAGGTTTTAATACAAAAAGGGCCGAAGAAAACATAAAAATCGTAGAAGAAGTAATGGGTTATGATGCTAAAATTTTTCCTACACCACACTCTTATTATGGGAGTTCACCGCAAATTATGTCATTTGTCAGAGAATTTGCGCGTTTTACAACAATGTCAATACATCTATTTGAGACAATTGATGAGATTGAATTTGCGTATGAAAGAGGTAAAACCTTTGAATTTTTAAGAACAATGGGTTTATATGAAAAATATACTAAAATTTTTAATATTTATTTACTTGATTATTTAAATTCTATGGGGATGTTTTCTTTTAAAAAACTTATTTTAGTTCATCTGGTTCACGCAATGAAAAAAGATTTAGAATATCTTGAAAAAATAATTCCTCATGCTGCATGGGTTTTGTGCCACCGCTCAAATGAAAATATTGGCGAGATAAGAAAAAATTGGGAATTACTTCAAAAAACTCCTATTCGGTTATTATTAGGAACCGATAGTGCGGCTTCAAGTCCTGACGTGTCTATTTTAGATGAAATTTACGCGGTATATAAAACAGGATTTTTTTCAGAAAGTATGCTTTTTAGAGCAGCTACTTTTTCTGCCTATGAGTATTTAGAGATACCGCAGTCAAGGGTTCCATTTTTTATATTTCCTAATGCTAAACCAAATATAGAAAGTATTGCTTCGATAAAAAAAGCATATTTATTAAAAGGTTAAACGGTTAGAAATGATAAATCATTCTTAGATCATAACCAGAGTTTTTGTTAAAACTTGAAAATGCTTGTAAAGAGAATTTACTGAAATTATTATTAAAAGCAAAATTATTTTCTACTGTTGAAATTGATTTGTAAAAAAAATAGACCGAGATCAAAAGAGAAAAACCAGCGCTCATAAAAGAATAATCTGATAATTTTTGATAATAACGTATTTTTGAAACACCTGATTCTATGAGTCTTAAATCTTGTTCATTAAATGAAAATTCATCTAAATTAATACTTTCAAATTCATTTGAGCTTAAGTTTTTTGCCAGAATTTCTTCTTCTTTATCCATTTTATAACTATAAAACAAACCCCCGCCCGCAAAAAAAGCAGAAGCTGTTAAAAAACTATAAAAGAAATTTTCATAATTAAAAACAGTTGAAAAAGAAGAATCAGTTCGTGTTAGCTTTATATCAGAGCCAGATTCTAAAGATATATCTATTGAAATCTCATTAATATCTTCAGAAATAAAAAAGGTTTTATAATAACTTTGGTATTCTTTTTTTGAAATTTTTAATTGATGAACGCCTTCTTCAATCTCATTTAATTTTAATGGCGTTTTACCTTTGTATTCTGAATCTAAATATATAAAAGCGTTTTCTGGAACTGATGTAATAGTTATAGAACCGGTGGATTTTGCTTTTATTAATTTTTCAGAATAACCTGAGGTTTCTCCGGTGTTTACATTAATTGTTTTTAATGTAGGTAAATATCCTTTTTTCTGTATACTTAATTTGTATGGCAATGCGGGCAAATATCTTTCTGATAAAGGAGTTTTACCGATAAATTGATCGTCAAGATATACTGATGCCTGGCTTGGTTCGCTTAATACTTCAAGATGTCCCCAGTTTGAGCCGCTTAACTTTTCTCTAATTTTATCAGAGATTAGTTTAATTCCATTACTTGCGTTTTCTTCATCAATAATTTGACTAATATTAAATATTAATTGATTTTCCCAATATAATAAAATTGTTAAGCTAAAAAAACTTTCGGAATTTTTATGCTCAATTTTTTGCAATAAGTGATACGAGTTTGCCTTTAGAAAATCTATTTTTTCGTTGTCTATTTTTTGAAAAAAATTCTCTATAGATTTATTTGTATTTATAAGTTCAATTTTTATTGGAAAATATAAATTATTATTCTTCTTTGAAGATAAGTAATTATAATTTGGATCTTCTATATATTTTCCATTTTCTTTTAACGGAGGATAAGGATAAATTATTTTATGAGGTTTCGCATTGGGGATATAGGCAGATTTTTGAATTAATAAATTATCTTTTAATAAATTATTAACTAAAGAGCTAAGGTAGAATTTAGATTTATCTGCCTGAATATAGGGTGTATAAATAAATAAATTATAATTTTGAGGATAAGAGACCTCGCCATTATATATATTATCTTTACTTAATAAGATTCGTACCGGAAAAATTATTAATATTATAAATAAATTTAATTTATTTCTCATTGAGAAAGAGCTTTTTCAATTGAAGAAATAAGTCTATCGGGTTTAAATGGCTTAACAATAAAATCTTTAGCCCCAGACTCAATTGCCTGCATAATTAAATTTTGCTGTCCTAAAGCTGAACACATAATTACTTTCGCGCTAGGATCAATTTCTAAAATTTTATTCAATGCTTCTAAACCGTTTACGCCGGGCATTGTAATATCCATAATTACCATATCAGGACGCGTTTCTTTAAATAGCCTTATAGCATCACTACCATTCGCGGCATCGGCAACTACTTCATGACCGTTTTTTTCAAGTATATCTTTTTCAACTATTTTAATAAACGCCAAATCATCTACCAGTAATATTCTTGCCATGAGATATATTATTATTTTTTAATCTGTTGTCAAGAAATGTATTAATAAACTACCGAAATTGTAAAATAGAAATGATTAAAAATACTTGACAAATGATTTGATTTATTATAATATAATATTAAGCTAAAAGGCTTATTGTTCTTTGAAGGGGACGAACTGGTATCGACTGCCGTTTTGAGTGAAAGAAAAGCACGCGAAGTACCCTCTTCTAAAAAGGGAATCGGTAATAACTGCCGACAATAATGAATTTGCTTTGGCTGCATAATTAGCCAAACACCGTGAAAATTGAATGCTTTCGTCAACTTTTATGGTATAACCTTAGAAAGCTGGGCAGTGTGACGCGAATAAACATTGTTGAGAAAATATTCGCTGGGAAATTTTGACTTTGTTTGTAGAGAATAAATTTCTGAAAACAAAATACAAACTAAGCATGTAGAAAGCTTTTATTTGTGCGGTAGGACGCGGGTTCAACTCCCGCCGTCTCCATTAAATACGCATTATTTTTTCTTTAAATAATTTTATAGAGTTAAATATTTTTAGTTTTTCTTGTTTTATAATTGTATTTGTATATTTTTTATTTTGTAAATATATAATTCTATTAGGTCCGGCTGAAAAGACGGCAGGTAACCCTAAAACTTCTGTTACTTTATTAAAATTATTATTCATTTCAGTTTTATTTATAAAAAATTTAACGGCGTCACCAATTATTAAAATGCCTTTGATTTTAAAATTTTTAATATCATTATAAATATTAGATTTGCAGTTTTTAATCCAAATTTCATTCTCTATTTCGTCAGCGCTAAAATGACATCTTAAGACTTCTCTTATTAAAAAATCTTCAGGTAAAAAGCCTAAAGTATTTTGTATCATATTTTTAAACATAGTATCAGCATTTATGTCTTGAAAGTATTTTTGGTCCTTTTTTAAAGTGTTATGAATTAAAATTAAAAAGGGAAGTTTAGGCCTGTTATCATCAAACTGATTCTCTTTATAGGATATTCTCTTCGAGCAACTTACGCATAGTTTTTCATTATATATTTTTTCTATTGTTTTTTCAGGTAATATAGGATGAAATGATAAATTATAGCTTTCAGGGAGAGCTTCAGCTTCTTTTTTATATATTAAATTATTTTTATTATTTCTTAAAATATAATTTATATTTTTAAGTATTTCAAGAAAAGCTGGATACTCAAAAATATGCATTACGAAAGCTTATTTATAAGAATCTAATAATCTTTTTCTTTTCTCACGTTGTATTTTATCAAATGCTTCTTGAGCTTCGAGAGTTCTTTTCGCCTCAGGAATTGCTTTTAATCGAACTTTAGATATAACTTCGCCTGTATCAACACATATACCAAAAGTTTTTTTAGCAATTCTTTCTAACGCTTCATCAATATCATTTAGAATTTCTTTTTCTTTTTCAGTTAATGTCAGGTTTAATTCTTTTTCAAGCAGTTCAGAAGCCATATCAACTAAATCACCGGGTTCATCAGCTTCATGATGGGCTTCATCAGAGTGTTCCTGTATTTCTTTTAGTACTCTAGTTTTCTTTTCTAATAAAGTACTCTTAAAGTCTTTTAATTCTTTTTCTGTAAATGGATTTTTCTTCATTAGGGCGAAACAAAAGAAAAAACCTGACATATTGTCAATTATTTTATAGTATAAAAAGTCAATTTAAATGAATAATTTATTCATAAAAAAACGAATAAACATAATCTTAGATTTAAACTTTTTGACAATATGTCTTTTTTTTAAGCTTTGACAACAATATGATAATATTGCTTCACAATAACATTCAAGAAGATGAAATAAATTTATTAATGGACTTTATAGCGAAATCGGGCTATAAGCCAAGATTAGTGACAGGTGAGCAGAATAAAATAATAGAACTAATAGGACATGGCAATTTAGATATAGAAGATGTTAGAAAGTTTGCCTGTGTAGAAAAAGTTCATAGAATCGAAAAGCCTTATAAGAGAATAAGTTTTGAAGGTGGCAGAAGGCGGCATGAAATAAATGTTGGCGGCGTAACGATAGGGGGCAAAAAACTTATTATAATGATAGGTCCGTGCGCAGTAGAGTCATATGAGCAGACAGAAACAGCCGCAAAACAAATCGCAAATTTCCCTAAAAATGATGCTATTGAAGGCTATATTTTACGCGGCGGAGCTTTTAAGCCGAGAACCAGCCCCTATGCGTTTGAGGGGTTAGGCGAAAAAGGTTTAGAGATTTTAAGTGATGTTGGCAAAAAATATAATTTACCTGTTATAACCGAAGTTATGTCAGCTAGTGATGTCGAGCTGGTAAATAAGTATACTGATATTCATCAGGTTGGCACGAGAAATTTTCAAAACTTTCGATTATTAGACGCTTTAGGTGAGGTAGATAAACCAGTCTTACTAAAAAGAGGTATGAGTGGTACAATAGAAGAATTTTTATTAGCGGCAGAAAGAATTGCGGCACATGGTAATCCTGATGTTATATTATGCTTAAGAGGTATACGAACTTTTAATGATGCTTACAGAAACGATGTAGATAGTGCAGATGTTGTAAGAATAAAACAATTATGTAATTTACCGGTAATTTTTGATCCGTCTCATTCAACAGGTAACAGAGACGCTATTTTACCAGTTTCCATGGGTGCTATAGCAATGGGGATTGATGGAATTTTGGTAGATTTACATCCGAAACCAGAAGAAGCTTTAGTAGACGGTGCGCAGGCGCTTTGGCCCGAGATGGGTGAAAGACTAATCGCAGCATCAATAATTGTGAAAAAAGCTCAGTTAGAAGCTTCAAAACTGTATATTACGGCAGAAGAAGCTAGAAACCGTCAGGTCAATAAATAATACATTGAATTGTTCACTATGTTTTTCAAAATGTAAAAAAAAAAATAAATTATTATATATTTGCGTAAAGTGTAAACTTGTTCATTTCATAAAAGCGAAATCATTCGTATATGAGAAACAATATTTTGAAGATGAGTATAAAATTCAATATGGCAAGACATATATTGAAGATAAAGCAAATTTACAGATAAGAGCAAAAGAAAGATTAAGAAAATTTAAAGAAAATATAAATTATGCCCCAAATATGGCATTGTTAGAAATAGGCTCTGCTGCCGGATTTTTTCTTGAGAAAGCTAAAGATGAAGGATTTTCGGTTGAGGGATGGGAGATATCCAAGAAAATGGCTCAAGTTGCCAATAAAAATGGTATAAAGACAAAAACGGGAGATTGGAAAAGTCTTTATCAAAAATGGAATAAAGAACAAAATAAAAAATATGATATTCTATGCGCTTTTTATTTTTTAGAACATATTGAAGAACAAAATCTTATATGGAGTTTATTTAAAGAAATGATAAAACCGGGCGGTTTTTTAATGCTGGCTATGCCGTCTATTTATGGACCATCTTATTATTTTGAGTTTAATAATTGGCTAAAATTTCATCCTAAAGATCATTTTGTGGATTATTCACCTAAAACTTTAAAAAACGCAGCAAAATTGTTTAGTTTTAACGTTATTATGACAAGTTATGAAGGTATTCATCCAGAAAGGTTTCCATTAGGTAAAAATATTGTATTGTCAAAAATATATCAATTTATTCAAAAAAAAATGAAATTTTCAGATACAATGTTTACTATTTTAAAAAAAGAAGAACGGCATGATTAATGATTAGACTAAGTTCAAGAGTCCCAAATATAGAAGAAAAACTTTTTACATTATTAAGTGATAATGATAACGAAATAATTAAAATAGAAAAAAAATATATAATAAAAAAGAATCAAGAAATTCCTGATGGTTTAGAAACGATTGAGAATGAATTTATTGATGAAAAGAATGATATATTTAATGAAGCTGAGCCTTTAACCATATATCTTTCGTCTGAATCTGAATCAGACTTTATTTCACGGATAAAATTAAAAAAAATAGGCGAAAAACGGTATAAATTAAATGATTCTCTGGAAAATAATTTAAATTCATTTGAATTTGAATTTACAGATGATATTTCTATTGAAAATATAAAATTTGAAAGTGAAACTCTTCAAATAAAACAAAATGCTGGTCTTCAAGAAATATTATTAGCGGCTGTCTATAAAAGCCGTTTTCCTGATATTGAAATACTATTACCCCCAGATATTCAGTCAAATATTCTTGATATAAAAATTAAAACGAACGAATTAACTATATATTCTAAATTAATAAACAAAATTATATTAGGCAGAAAACCTTCAGCAGGCTTTAATTTTCTTAAGAAACTAAATATATTATCTTTATTATTGCCCGAACTTGAAGCGGCAATTGGAGTAACACAAAATAAATATCATATGTACGATGTTTATGAACATTCTCTCTTGGCTTGTGACGCTATTTATAAACCAGATTTTGTATTAAGATGGGCCGCTCTTTTGCACGATATTGGCAAGGTTCTAACAAGAAAAGAAAAAGACAATAGCGAGGCTTCTTTTTATAATCATGAATATGTTTCTGCCAGACTAACCGTAAAAATAATGAAACGCTTTGGCATAAAGAAAGAAACAGGTCTTAAAATAAAATTTTTAGTTAGAAATCATATGTTTCATTATACGAATGAATGGACAGATAGGGCCGTGAGAAGATTTTTAAAAAGAGTACCCCGCGAAAATTTAGAAGATTTAATAACCTTAAGAATGGCAGATAGAAAAGCCTCTGGCAGAAGAAATGCTTTTCCCACAGCGTTACAGAATCTTATAGAACATATTGATGAAGTATACGCCAATGAATTGAAACTAAAAGTTATTGATTTAGATATAACAGGATTTGATTTAATGGATTTAGGTGTAAAGGCCGGTCCAGAAATGGGAAAAATTCTAAATATACTCTTAGAAGAAGTAAAATCAAAAAATCTTATAAATGAAAAAGAGAAATTGATTGAAAAAGTAAAAACATTAATTTGATATATATATTATTAAAAATTTTACATGAAAAAAATAAAAGAAATAAAAACAGCTTTTATTTCAGCAGGCGGAACAGGCGGCCACATATCACCTGCGGTTTCTATTACAGAAAAATTAATTTCACGCGGATGGCAGGTGGTTTTTTTTACACTTGAAAAAGATTTATCATATCCAGATTTTGATAAATTAAAAAAATCGAAGCAATTTGAATTAGTTTCGTATCCAGCTCCGCGATTTCCTTCTAGTATTAAAAATATTATGATTTTTCCGGGAAAACTTTTTAGAGCATTGGGTATTTTAAATCAATGGGCCAAAGTTTATCCTCCAAAATTTGCTTTAGGTTTAGGAGGGTATCCATCATTTCCTTTATTATTTTGGGCAAGAAAAAAACAAATCTCATATTTTATGGCAGAACAAAATGCGGTTTCAGGCAGAATTACGAAATTAATGAGTAAAAAGGCAAAAGGCGTATTTTTATCGTTTCCTGTTTTGAGTTTAAGAAAAAATGAATACTTTACGGGAAATCCAATAAGAAATATTTTTAAAACGTATAAAGGCAGAAAAAGAAAAATACAGAAAACTCCAAAAGTTATACTTATGATAGGAGGAAGCCAAGGAGCTGAAAATATAAACCAACTTTATCTTGAAATGATAAAAGATACTTATTTTTCAAAAATAAAATTAATTTTATCTACCGGAATTAATAATTATGAAAAGATGAAAGGAAAAAAAAGGACAAATGATTTAATGTATAGTTTTATAGAAGATGTGCCCAAGGCTCTTATGAATTGTGATTTAATTGTTTCTAGAGCCGGTAGCGGAAGTATTTTTGAAATTCTATGGGCAAAAAAACCATCTATTTTACTGCCTTATCCTTATGCTGTTTATAATCATCAAAAATATAACGCCTTAAAATTAACAGAATTAGGAATGGCAGAAATAATAGACATAAGACCTTTTGATCCTGAAAAAGCCAAAGAAAAGATAAAAGAAATTATCCAGGAAAATAATTTAGAGCGTATAACTTCAAATATGCAAAAAAAAATATTTTACAAACATCCAGAAGAGAAAATCGTATCATTATTAGAAAAAGATTCATAAAAAAGTTTACGTACTAAGCCGCCTTGTTCTGCTGTCTATATGAAAAGCGTTCGAGTTCTATTAGTTTTTATTATAATAAATTTAAATATTGAAAGCCAGCCATTAAATGAAATAGTAGCGGTTATTAGTTCGAAACCAGTAACAAGACTAGATTTGGTTAAAGAGATAAATTATTTAAAAAAACAAAAAGGAGGTTTAATAAAAGGGCGAAATATCGAAAGTCAGGCATTAGATAAATTAATTGAAAGAGAAATTATAAATGTTATTGCCGATGCAGAATCTATTAGAATCTCACCGGATAGAATTGATGAAATAATTGAAAATGATATGACAAGAAGCGGTATATCCGATGAGAAAACCTTTGAAAAGATGCTAAAAAAAGAAATAGGTATTTCACTAAGTGAGTATAGAATAGAAAAAGCGAGACAAATGAAAACCCAGCAGGTTGTTCAGCTTAGAGTTACTGTTCCTAATCCTTCTAGCTCACAAATTGCAGACTGGTATAAAAAAAATAAACAAAAAATAGGCAATAAAATGCTTCTTCGTATAATTATCAAAAGCTTCAAAAAAGGTGATATGCAGGACGAATTAAGAGTAAGTAAAGAATTGAACAAGGCAAGGGGCGAGGCTGTGAAAAATTTTGAAGAAACTGCAGCGAAAGTATCTGAACATGCCAGTAAAAAGAATGGGGGTCTATTAGGTTGGGTAACTCTTAGTGAGCTTGCAGCATTAGATGAAGCATTAGCAAATATTGTATACCAAACAAAACAAGGACAAGTTTCTACTGTTTCTGTTGGTAAATTAGGATACTTTATTGTTAAAGTAGAAAAAACAAAACCAATTGAATTAGAAGATGTATACGAACAAATAAGAGCAAAATTGTATTTTGAGAATCAACAGGCAGCGTTTTCAGATTGGATAAAAGAAGAAAGAAAAAATATTGCCGTAAAAATATATATGCAAGATTATCAAGAATTATAAAATAATTTATGGTTGAAAATCAAATCACTTCAATAAAAAATGAAAAAACTGCTATACTGGTATATCTAAGCAACGCGGTTATAGATGTTTGGAAAAAGGCTTTTGAAAAATATAATACAGATATTAAAGCGGATAAATTAATAGAAAATTTTATTAATACTTTATTAAAAAATAATAATTTACTTTTTTTCGCGGCAGAAGATTCTGAATTTATAAGAACATATTTTAATCTTAAAAATACTCAAAATATAAAACAAGTTGAATTTAAACATGAATTGTATGTAATAAAAAATATTTATAAAAACTACTCTAATATAAATTATATTGTTTTTTTTGATTCTATTTTTCCCATTTGGGATAAATCTGCTGCTGAACAATTATTTAGTATACATTGTAAATATGAAGCCGATTATACTTTTTGTGAGAATATCCCGCCGGGGATTTCTCCCGTATTTTTTTCAAAAAGTATTTTTACACCTCTATCATTAGAATTTGACGAAACCGGGAATGAAGATAAAATACCAGATGAGCTTTCTATGCCTTTAAAGACTTTTGTTGAAAAAAACATTAATAAATTTCACGCTGAAATTGATTTTATTGCTCCAGATCTTAGAATGCTAAGGCTGGATTTTAGCTGTAAAAATATTAGATCAATAATGAAAACAAGTCGTTTTTTTCATATTGTAAAAGAAAAAGAAAATATATACTCTGAGATAGAAGAAATAATAAAAAATGATCCTAAGATTTTATTTTCTTTTCCGTCGTATCTTGAAATAGAAATAAATTCTGATTGTGAATATAAATGTGATTTCTGTCCGAGACAATTTACTATATTAGAAAAAAACCAAATGAGTTTTGATGTTTTAAATAAAATTATAAACTATCTAAATGATAGCATTGGTGATACTTCAATTTCATTGGCGGGAATGGGTGAACCTTTAGAACATCCGAAAGTAGAAGAATTTATCACTAAATTATTAGAAACAGAAAAATTAAAGCATTTAATTATAGAATCGAATGGATTATATCTATCAAGGTTACTTAATTGTATTGAACATACGAACTTTAATAAGATTAAAATTATAATTAATATTAACAGCCTAAAAAATTATGATAAACTACATGGAACCAGTAAAGAAAATAAAAATAAAGTGATTGAAAATATAAAAAACTTAGGCAAAAAGATGAAAGAATTAGGCTATGATGCTAAAGAGAAAATATACATTCAAACATTAAAGATAGTTGAAAATGAAGATGAAATAGATGAAATTTTTAACTTGTGTGAAGAACTAAACGTGTCTTTTTTATTTCAAAAATATAATAAATACATTTCTCTTATGAAAGAAAGGCGGGTTTCAGACATGACCCCTTTAGAAAGAACATTTTGCTGGCATTTAAGAAGAGATATGTTTATAAGAGCAGACGGCAGTGTTTCTTTTTGCAAGCAGGATATTGAGAACAAAAATTGTATAGGGAATATTGAGCATGAAACCTTGGCTCAAGTAAGAGAAAAACAAATACCGTTTTGGGAGAAAAATCTTGCTAATATATATCCAAATTCTCCCGATTGTTTAAAATGCGATGAGTATTTTACCTTTAACTTGTAAATTTAAATTTATTATTCAGGCCAGAACAAATTCAAAAAGACTACCGGGAAAAATATTTAAAACTATCGGAGAAAAGCCTCTTTTACTGCATATTATAGACAGGCTTTTAATACATCAAAAAAGAAATGAAATTTGTTTCGCAATTCCAGAAAATGATCAAGAATTAATTGAATTTTTACAAAGAGAAAACATCAATTATATTGAAGGTAATGAAAAAAATGTGCTGTCAAGATATATAAAATCATCTTCTGAACTTGAAGATAATGATTATATTTTTAGACTCACAGCTGATAATCCTTTTATAGATTATAAAAAAATTGAAATTTTAAAAGAGCATATAATAAAAACAAAACCTGAATATACCTATAGCATTGGTTTGCCCTTAGGTATGGGTTCTGAAGCTGTTAATGTGAAGGTTTTACGTTCTTTAACTTCAAGAGCTCTAAAAGAATATCATAAGGAACATGTTACAGTATATTTTAGAGAAAATAATGATATATTCAATATTTTACCTGTAACTTTCTATAATAAAAATTATAATAAAAAAATCAGGTTAACCATAGATGAAGATGATGACTTAAAAACAGCAAATGGCGTATTTACATATTTTAAGGCGCAAAATCATCCCTGTTTTTGTGCCGAAGATGTCATTATGTTATATAATAAAGACAAAATGATATTTACAGAAAATGAAACAGTGCAGCAAAAATTAGAAATTAGTTATGAAAAGTGAAAAAAAAAATATTTTAATTTTAACGGCGAATCCTGAAAAACATGGGAATGGTCATATAACCAGAATGAAAATACTTCAAAATGCTTTAAAATTGAAAAATGTTAAATCTAAAATAAAAATATGGGAAAATCAAGAAATTAAAGATTTTAATAATTATAAAATAGTAATACTTGATAATAGAGATTCCCATTTTCCTGAGAATATTTTATTAAAGAAAAATATTATTAAAATAGCTGTTGATAATAGAGGTATAGGAAGAAAACAAGCTGATTATATTCGCGATATATTACCCCATTTTAAAATGAAAAATAATGAAATAAGAGAATCTTTAAAAAATATAATATTACCAGATTATTTTATCAATGTCAAAAATCAAATTTTAGAGGCCCAGTTATTTCATGTAAAAACATTCTTAAATGGTAAAAAAAATCAAAATATTGAAAATAAACAATTCGTAAGTATAAAGATCAATCAAGAAAAAAGGCTTTCACCAAAAAAATTTCAACAATTGCTTAAAAATTCTTCTATTGTTTGTTGCTATTTTGGGCAAACCTTATTTGAAGCTTTGTATTTGGGCAAAAAAATTTGTTTGCATGATATTTCTGAATATCACGCGAAATTATCAGATTGGTTTTGTAATTTTTGGCAAAAAGCAGAAGACGATAAAAAACTATTAGACGGCCTTGGAACAGAAAGATTTGTAAATTTTATTACTTCTCTTTTATAGTATTTGAAAGTTTTGTTATTAAAGGAAAATTAAGATTTTCTCTAATTTGAACATATCTTTGTGCGATTTCTTTTGCCAGATGTCTTACACGGGTAATATATTGAACTCTTTCATTTGTTGATATGGCAGATCTTGCATCAAGTAAATTAAATGTGTGACTGCATTTTAATAGATAATCATATGCGGGTAAAACTAAATTGTCTGATGTTAATAAAATATTTTTTGCTTCAGCCTCATATTCATTAAACCATTTAAATAGTAAATTTATATCGGCAATTTCAAAATTATATTTTGAAAATTCATACTCACTTTGTTTGTGTATATCTCCATATTTTAATTTGTTATTCCACATTAAATCATATACGTTTTCAACTTTTTGAAGATACATTGCTAATCGTTCTATACCATAAGTAAATTCAACTGAAACAGGTTTAAGCGGTAATGAGCCGCAAGTTTGAAAATAAGTAAATTGTGTTACTTCCATACCGTTTAACCATACTTCCCATCCTAAGCCGCTTGCCCCTAAAGTTGGAGACTCCCAATCATCTTCAACAAACCTTAAATCATGTTCTTTTAAATTAAAACCAATGGCATTTAATGAACCCAAATATAGCTCCTGTGATTTCAAAGGAGAAGGTTTCATAATAACCTGATATTGGTAATAGTGCTGTAGACGGTTAGGATTTTCTCCATATCGGCCGTCTGTAGGTCTTCTAGAAGGTTCTACATAGGCCACATTATAAGGTTCAGGCCCTAAAACTCTTAGAAATGTATGAGGATTAAAAGTTCCGGCGCCCACTTCAAGGTCATATCCTTGTGCAATTAAACAGCCCTGATTCTTCCAATAAATATTTAAGTTTTGAATTAAATCTTGAAAATACATTATTATTAATTAGGCATAAAAAAAAATTAATTCATAGAATCAATCATTTACAAGAATAGAACTTAAAAAACTTGACTGGATGCCAAATATTTGGCATTTGGATGTAGTAAAATATAAAAATACATATAAAATTAAACCATGAACATAAACTTTTCTTTTTTCAATTATAATCGAATCTTCAGATATTTAAATTACATTTTATTTATTATATCTGTAAAAATGATATTTGCAGATAAATTTTTACATCCAAATGATGTTGTAAGTGTCATGAAAGAGAAATTTAAAAATATGAAATCATATGAGGCCCAATTTAATATTCAATTAAAAGAAAAGAATAAAACTACAATATCAACGGGCACGGCTTATTACGAAAAAGGCGGTAAAATTAATTTTACTTTTAAAAATCCACAAGGCGATTTAATTATTTCAAATGGGAAGAAAATGTGGGTTTATATTGCCAGTCTTAAAGCGGTTGGAATTCAAGAATTAGACAGTACCCTTAAAGGAAAAAGTATTTATGAAGCCGCAGAATATGAAGGCCTAGTGAATCTATTTAGAAGATATCATTATAGATTTGAGTCTCCCAAGCAGCCGGTATCGATTAAAAAAAATCAATATTATGTTTTATATTTAGAAGAAAAAGAAAAATCGGGCGGATTTGAAAAAATGATTATATATGTAGATACAAAAACCTATCTAATACAAAAAGTGATTGGAACAACACCAAGCGGCAGAGAAGTTACTCTTGAATTTAATGATATAGAATTAAATAAAGAGTTATCTGGTAACTTATTTAATTATAAATTAAATCCTAATGATAAAGTAGTTGAAAATCCTCTTGTTACTGAATAATATCGGAGAATATACATGAAAGAAACAGTTGGTGAAATTTTAATAAAAGCCAGAGAAAACAAAAAAATAACATTACAAACAGCGGCAGATGAAACCAAAATAACAAGCCGTCATATAAAAGCACTGGAAGAAAATAATTTTGGTATTTTTCCCGGTGATACATATACTGTGGGTTTTATAAAAAAATACGCGGCTTATCTTGATTTAGAACCTGATAAAATTGTTCAAATATATAGAGGAACACAGCTTATAGAAAAAGACGTTCCTCTTCATGAGTTAACTAGACCTACAGTTACCGCATTGGATCATATAAAAAAGTATGCTATAATTTTAGCTGTCCCTTTTTTAATTATAATTGCTGTTTTTTTTACTTATTATCTTTCAACTAATAAATCAACGGTTCTAGTTAAAGAACTTGAAAATAAAAATCAACCTGAAGAAATTGAAGATATTATAAATAAATCAAATCAGGTACCGTTAGAAGAAACTGAACATATAAAATTTAGATCTGGTTTCACTACTGCCTTAATACCAATTGGTAAGGGAATAGATTTTTCAATTGAAAATGTTGAGGTATATTTGGTATTAAAAAATTTAAATTACGGAAAAAATGAGAATAAGGCATATTTTGAATTGTTTCCTGGCAGAAAAAAAATTGAAATTTCAGAAAATGCTCCTATATGGGTTGAAGAACCAAATATTCCACGTAAATTTAGAATCTCGCTTATGGGAGCCACTCCTAATACTGTAAAAGTTCAAATTGATCAGGGAGAATTAGTAAATGAAGAAAAAGAAGAACAAACTCAAGCAGCGATTGAAGGAAACGCTAATATTTTAAAAACTGAAAATTTTATTATTCGTTTTGAAGCTGTTACAACTGCTGAAAATTTTATTGAAATATGTATAGACGGCAAACCATGTAAAAGAGATATGCTAGGGTCCAATACAGAAATGCTATATGAAGCAAATGATAGTATACAAATGAAAATAGGTGACGCTGGCGCTATAAAAATTAAAATAAATAATAAGTCATACGATTTTGGTAAAAGGGGAGTTCAGGTAAGTAAAATAATCAGAAAAGTCAGAGATCCCATGGAACAAACAAAATATAAAATAATAATAAAAGATCTATAAATATTAATGAATGATAAAAACAAAATTTGATGAAACTAAAACTGAATTCGTGAATAAGAAAATTTGCGAAAAAAAAATAGAAAATAATATATTTTATATTCTAACATTAGGCTGTCCCAAAAATAAAGTAGATAGCAGGAAAATCTGGAATTCACTAACTGGTTTAGGTTATTGTGAAACAAATTCAATAAAAAAAGCAAATATCTTAATAATTAATTCTTGTGGATTTATTAAAGAAGCTCAAAAAGAAACAATTGATACAATATTTAATGCAATAAAATGGAAAAAAACAGATTTAAAAAATAGAAAGATAGTACTTGTAGGATGTTTTTCACAACGATTTGAAAAGGAAACTAAAATAGAAATTCCAGAAGTTGATTTAATTATAGGTACAGGACTTTATGATCAAGTTGGTAAAATAATTACAGAAAAATTTAAAAAAAAATTTAATAATAAAAAATCAGAAAATAATGTAAATACAATAAAGAAAAATAATAAACCCTATGCCTACTTTCGTACTTCTCAGGGATGCTCACGAAGGTGTACTTTTTGTGTTATTCCGTCAATAAGGGGAAAATTTATTTCTTATGATCTAGATAATATAAAAAAGCAATTTATAGAAGAAAAAAAATTTCGAAATAATGATAATATAACAGAAGTAATTTTAGTTAGTCAGGATACTGTCAGTCAAAAGATTTTTGAACTTGAAAAGATCATTTCATACTTCTCTTCGTTAGACGAAGTAAAATGGATAAGACTTCACTACCTTTTTCCGGATAAAAGGATTTTGAATATAATTAAGTTATTTGAAAAATATTCCAAATTGGTATCTTATTTAGATATACCCTTTCAGCATATTTCAAAAAATATATTAAAAAACATGAACAGGCCGTATGATTCAGATTTTTTTAGTGAGATTATACAAAAAGCCATTGAAGTAAGAAAAGATATTGAAATAAGAACATCATTTATATTAGGATTTCCCGGTGAAGAAAATAGAGATATCGATGAGATTTTAAATTTTCTTGAAGTGAATCAAATACATAAACTTTCATTATTTTCATATTCTCATGAAAATTCTTTTAAAATTAATAAAAATAATATGGTTGCTGATCATCTTATTAAAGAAAGAATAAATTTAATTCGGAATTATCATTTAAAAAATAGAAAGCCTCATAGGCAAAAACTTTTAGGTACCATACAAAATGTTATTATTGATAACGTAAAATTAGATGAAGTTTCTGGCAGGCGTCCTCAAGATTCACCAGAGATAGATGAAATGGTTTTTATAAAGACAGAAAATCTCTCAAGTATTCAACAAGGAGATATAATACCGATTGAACTAACTGCAGATATGGAATATGATTGGATAGGAGAACTAGTAAAACATGAACCTACCTAATGCATTGACAATTTTTAGGGTCATTTTGATACCTTTATTTCTCTTTTTTCTTATAAAAGATATACCTCTATATAGATTAATTGCTATATTCATATTTTTTGTAGCGGCTATAACAGATATATTAGACGGCTATTTTGCAAGACGATTGAAATTAGAAAGTAAATTCGGCCGGTTTTTAGATCCTTTGGCAGATAAGTTCCTCGTAATTTCAAGTTTATTTGCTTTTTATTATTTAGATAAACAAATACCTTTATGGATGATTTTAACTATTATAGGAAGAGATGTTCTTATTACTTTAATGAGATATTTAGCTATACGTAAAAAAACTGAAGTAAAAACAACTAGATTAGCCAAGGCGAAAACAGTTTTTCAATTATTTTCTATATTAATTATAAGCGCTGTTTTTTTTGTAAGATCATACAGGGTTGATATTCAAGAAGTATTTATATCTGAAAAAGCAAAAGGTAAAAAAAATTTTGAAATAGCTTCAAATTTACTTGTAGAAGCTTTTGACTTAATAGGAAAAGAAAATATTGAGACTGATGAAAAAAAGAAGGTATTCGCGCAGTTTGTCCCATATTTTTTAATGTTAATAACTACAATAATAACAATTATTTCAGGAATTAGATATATTTACACGAATTTTCATGTTTTAAAACCGCCATATTATTTATTTAATGAGAAAAGAATTTTATGAATAGAGCAGCAGAAATTATATCAACAGTATTTTATATCGGATACATCCCATATGCGCCGGGAACATTTGGTTCGCTTGCCGCTTTATGTATTTGTGCTTTAACCGGATTTTATTTTTTATCTTATTGGAATTTAATATGTATAATTTTATCTATTCTATTTTTTCTTACAGGGTTATTCGCTTCTTCTCATATAACAACTATTACGAAAGAACAAGATCCCAGTTATATTGTAATAGATGAACTAAGCGGACAGGCTCTAGTATTTGCTTTGGTACCATTTAAATTAACAAACTTAATTCTCGGGTTTTTATTATTTAGATTTTTTGATATATATAAACCATGGCCTATTAATAGAAGCCAAAAATTGATTTCTGGATGGGGAATAATGGTTGATGATGTAATTGCGGGAGCTTACAGTGCCATTATATTACTTTTAATAAATAAAACATATGAGATAAAAATATGAAAGAAAACAATAAAAAAATACCTCTTGACGATCTTTATTTTTTAACAGATAATAAAATAAAAGACATAGAAAAAGAATTAGTCGAATTAGAAAAACAATTTTTTTCGTTGATACCTTCCTTTGAAAATGTAGAACTTAAACTAAATGATGTTTTATCTTTAATGCTAGATCATAAATGCGAACTTGTTGTTAAAAAAATTATAAATTTAATTTCTATGGTAAGAACTTTAAAACAAAAACGTGGTTATGATATGCAGATATTTCAAGATATATTTTCTTATTTAAATAAAACAACAAAAAGTATTCCTAATGAAATAGTTCCATCAAAGCTAAAGGAAAAACTAAATAAGAGAATATTAAGAAAGGCCCAAAATATCTTAAAAGAAAAAATTCTGCAAAATAAACTAGAGTTAAACAATGCTGTTAAATATTTTATGACAAAAAATGGAAGTATGGGATTTCTTATTCCATATAGCGAAAAAATTTGGTCATCAATTGTCCCTTACAAAAAGAATTTAAAAATAAAAATAAAATCATTACCTGAGCCAAATGTTTTTTTATTTACTGAATTACCCGGATACTCAGAGAATGAAAAAAATCCCCAAAATAAAACGGCTTTATTAATTAAAGAAAAAAATGGAAATATAAAAGCATATATTGTTGATAAAATAGAAAATACAATAATTCTTAACCCCAGATTATATGAAAAAAAAGCTGAAAAATTTCAAATTTCAGATAAAGAAAACAAAGAATATATAAAAATAAAAGGTGAAAGATATTTTATAAGGAAAAGTTAATTAACCATACAATGGAAAATCACATTCTAAAGAATTTATTAAAATTATTTTATTATTTTAGTATCGATTATATTTTTTATATTGAAAAAGGATTGTTAAAAGGTTTTTTTTATAAAAGGGATATTGAAGAAAAATTAAGTGATTTAGATGAAGTAAAATCCTTTAATAATAAAATAGATACAATATTAAATAAACTTCAGAATCTTGAAACAGCTCTTGAAATTCATCAAAGTTTTTCCTTTTTATACGAAGAAAATAAGGTAATTCCTATAGTTAACTCTAACATCGAAGTAGTTGGTTTATGGGGCAGAAAAGAAATTATTCAATCATGGGAAAATATGCCTCAAATAAAAAAATGGAGCCCATTGAAAATTAGTGATAAAGAAATTATTAAAAGTAAAGATGATGACTCTAAAGAATCTCAGCAAGAAGAAAGTGGGAAAAAGATTAAAATAACAGTTCCGCATGATTTTAAAAATAGAAAAGAAGAAATTGCCCAAGAAGATACTAAGAATTTAATTAAAGATAATAATTATTGGGCACAATTAGTCGTTTTAACAATGGAAACTCTTCCTGTACCTATGTTAGCCGTAAATATTAAAGGAGATGAACTCTTCTACAATGCAGAATGGGAAAATATACAAAATAATAATCAAAAATTAAAAACTAATATTTTATATAAATTAGGCAAAGAGAAAATTGGAAGTTTAGCTCTTGAAAATAAACTTGATATTAAAGATACATTTGAAATTATGAATCTTGATAATAAATCAAAATTATTAATGAAAACGATATTTAATTTTGAGAATAAGGCAGATAAAAATATAAAAGCAATAGGATATCTCTTTTGGATATTTGAAAATCAATATTCAGGTGATAAGAATACAAAAAATAGTATTGAAGAAAATATGACAAAAAAAACATTTAAAGACGAAAACAAAAAAAGCTATATGGGACAAACACTGCCAGATTTGCTAGCTAGTGAAGAAAAAAAAATATTAAAATGGGCAATGGAAGAATCTGGTGGTAATCAGTCTAACGCGGCAATGCTATTAGGTATTCCCAGACAAACTTTTTCATATAGGTATAGAAAATTGTTTAATAATAAAAATATAAGTCTTATTAAAAAAATAAACGCTGTTTAAAATTAAGATAAAGTCATGCAAATAAAAGTAGTTGTTTTTTATTTAATAATTTTTTTCTTTAACTCTATTTATATTTATCCAGAAGAAAAAGAAAATGACATTGAGAATTCAGAACTTTTAAATTTAGATGAAATATTAAAAAATGAACATACATTAAAAGGCGAAGAATTTTATTCTATAGGAGAATATAACGAAGCGATTAAACAATTTGAAAAAGCTATTGAAGAAAATGAGGTAAGAGGAGAACCTGAATTTTTCTTAGGCAGTATTCAGGAGGCCAGAAGAAATTATTCAAAGAGTATTCAATATTTCATGGCAGCAGTAAAAAAACCGTTAGATAAAGAATATAAATCTGCTTCGTTGTGGAAGTTAATATTATATTTTAAGAAAATGGAAGATTACAGTCGTGTGCTGGAATATATCGAAATGTTTGAAAAAATGGATGAATCAGAAAGTTCTCAGCTTGAAAGATTGAAAGAAGAAGCAGAATTAAAAATATCTCCTGAAAAAAAGATGGCTAAAAGTATGGCTATTAATGCCGCTACAATTGAAAAAGAAATATTTACAAATAAAAATGAATTTTCCGATACAGAATTTTGGAAAGAATACAGTTCATCATTGAATAATATAATTTATTACTATGAACAGGCGGTAACTTTAGATGAAACTTTATTTCATTTGTATTGGAAAATTGCTTATTATTATGAAAAACTAAATAATATTGAAAAAGCTGAAGAAATTTACAAAAAAATTTTAGGGAAGAAACCATTTGCCAAGGCCTATTATAAACTAGGTGTTATTGCTAAAAAAAAGGGAAATTTTGCAGACGCATATCATTTATTAAATGAAGCAGAAATTAAAAATAAGAAAAAAGATATTCGTTATGATTATTTTTTATATTTAAACTTGTCGCAAGTTTTATTTGCAGCTCAAAATTATCTCGCGTCAGCTGAGTATGCATTCAAAGCTTATGAAAATAAATATTACCAAAAGATAAAAAATGAAAGTTTAATGCCTGTAATTATTTTTTGCTACTCTGGAAAGAAAAATAATAATAAAAATATATGGTCCTTATCTGATGAGATGAAAAATAATTGTGATTTTAGTAAAATAAATATAGAAACTAAGATAAAAGATTCTAGAGAAAAACAATTATTATATTTTATGTTAGGTGATTTAATAAGAAAAGAATATGAAGATTCTAAATCTATCACAAAAAAAGATAAAACGATTGATTATTTTTATAAAAGTATCTATCGCAACCATAAGCTGCAAAATAAGAGTAAAGAAGAAATTGAACTGATTGCCAGAGATCATTATTTATCAAATTGGGTATTGCAGGATATTTCTTCAACTGCTGAATTTCTTTATAATGAAAAAGAGTATAGACTATTATTTAATTTTACAAATAACTATTATGTTTTTTTTGAAAGTAATGATGCGTACAATACGTGGCATGCAGAAAGTTCTTTTTATTCTAATGAATATGAGTTAGCAATAGAATCATTTTTGCTCTTAACTAATAGAAATTTAATACAGGAGCATATGCTTCTCTCATCTTATTTAAATTTAAATCAATGGAATTCAATAACAAATGAACTTAATGATTTTGTGATGAAAAATAAAAATTTAGAAAATGATCTTATAAATATTATTAATGAAGATTTAACCTTTGAAAATTACAGAATGACTGAAGGATTTAAGAATTTATTAAAAAAATAATTTTAATTAATACAAAATTAGTAAAAAAGATTTTTTTTACCTTCAAAACTATCTTCTACATATCGCGGTAGAAGATAAGTAGGCAGCATTGATTTTAGTTCTCTCATGATTTTTTTACCTTTTGAAACCGATACCTCAAAATACTTAGAGCCTTTTGTTTTATCTAATTGATGTATATAATAGGGGATAACGCCATAATGATATAAGAAAGTATATAATTCGTTAAGAGTATTTGCATTATCGTTAATATTTTTAAGCAAAACAGATTGACAATATAAATTATATTTAATTTTATTTAGTTCATAAAAAATATTTATAGTTTCTTCTGAAATTTCAGCAATATGATTTATATGAAAAACTATGCAAAGATTTTTTTGGGGAAAATTTGTTTTCAATTTTAATAAATAATTAAATAATCGGGGGCTAAAAATTTCAGGATTTACGGTCGCGCATCGGGTATGAAACCGAATAAATTTAATTTGTTCTAGGCTGGCTATTTCTTTTGTTATCTTAAACAGTTTCTCTGCTTGAACCATAAAGGGATCTCCCCCTGAAAAAATTATCTCATGTATATTAGAGTTTCTTATTAAATAATCAATTATTATTTTGCTCGAGGGAAATAAGATCCTTCGTTTTTTCGTTTTATCTCTTTTTCTTGTACAATAACGGCAATAGACCGCACATTTATCTGTTAAAAGTATTAATATTTTACCGGGATATTTATGTATAATATTTCGATTGGGCCGAATTTGGATACTTTCTTCTAATAAAGGGTCCAAGGCATAATTATCATCATTTTCATTACGATTGTAATATAATTGTTTCTTCCAAATATTTGCGCAATTATTATGATTTTTTTTTATTTTCTTTTTTAAGAAAGACGAAATTTTTATTTTTTGCATTATATACCAAGAAGATTTACCGCCAATACTTTACCCATGATAGAAGAATAAGAAAGCGGCCCCCATTGTCGGCTGTCAGAGATATTGTCTCTATTATCATTTATACAAAAATAATGTCCTGGGCGTATTGATGTTTTAGTTAAATTATCTCTATTTGATATTTTCTGCGGCAAAATTCTGTTATCTGTTTGACTTGCCCAGATATCATTAAATTCTTTTTCATTAATAAATATCTTTTTGTTTTTAATTTCAATATTTTCACCCGGTAAACCTATTATTCTGCAAAAAGTTTTCATCCCATATTTTTTTAGTTCAACAAAAACTATATCTCCTTTATTTATATCTGCAAGATGCGTGTATGTTAGAAAAACCAAGTCACCTTTGCTTAAAGTTTTATTCATATAATTTTCTTGAATTTTAACAGGATAGATTAAAAATTCTCTAATTATATATTGTAAAAAAATTACCCAAAAGAAAATAATTAACAAAGGAATTCCATATTTTTTAATTTCATTTTTTATTTTCTCATTTGATTTGTATTTAGTAACTGGCGAGTTATTATTTAAAAAATCCATGATTTATGGTTTTAATAAGGTTTAATACTGTCAAGCAATTACCTATTCTAATTATAAGAATTGATAAAAGTTTTTATTTTAATTTATTTTTATAATGTTTGATTTTTTTTAATATAAAATTTTCAGATAAATTATAATCTGCTAGTTCATTTTTATATTTTAAAATTATTTTGTATTCTTCCAATGCTTTTTCATAATTTTTTTGTTTTGTAAGAGCTTCTGCGAAATAGAAATGGAATATTTTATTATATAAAATATGAGTTTTTACTTCGTAAAAATATAAGAGCGATTTATAATAATTTTTTTGTTTTAAATTTAAAATACCCATACCAATAAATCCGTTATTATAAGTTCCATCTTGTTTTAAAATTATTTTGAAAATATTTTCTGCTTCTGTAAAATTGTTTTGTTTAATATACAAATTTCCTATACAAGCTAAAGCCTGTAGATCATATATATTATAACGGTATGATAACTTATAATTAATTAAAGCTAAGTTTATGTTTTGCAATTTTTCATATGTTTTTCCCAGATAATAATATATCTTCCCATATTTGGGGAATAAATTTTTAGCTGAAATAAAATAAAATAAGGCTTTCTCATAATCTTTTTGAAAAAGGTATAATCTTCCTAAATTCAAACGAGATGCTATAAAATGGGGTGTTTTTTTTAATAGATCTTTTAAAATAACTTCTGCTTCTATAAATTTATTTTTATTCAATAAATCAACGGCTTTGTTATTTTGATATGCGCGGATATTTTCATCTTTAACAATAAACCATTCATTTTCTTCAAATATTTTTGGGCCATAACTTTTATATTTCAAACTTTCTTCGCTATTTATAATACTTAAAAATTCAGGGGGCTCAACAGCTGTTAAATAGAAGTTTTGCATGAAAATAAAGTCGATAAAGAAAACAAAAAAAAATATATGTTTCATAATATTATTCATTATAACTTTATATTTTAAAAATCGGAAGCTTTATAAATAAAACCAATACTTATTTACAATATGTTTTAATGGACCATTTTGACTATCTAAATATATGGATTTACAAATAATTGGCAGAATATTTTTAATATGTTCCGTTTATCTGGTTTTATTCTCAATAGCTTTTATTTATTATGAAAAAAAAGAATATTATAAGTATATAATAATTACATCTATTTTTTTAACGATTTTGTTTTTTTTTATAAGGGCCTATCTTAAAGAATTTTTCCCTTTTACAGATAAACTTGAATCTTTTTCAATTCTTTTCTTATTTTTATCTTTTTATTCTTTATATTATTTTAAGAAATTGCAGAAAAAAGAAATTATTTTAATTTTATTTCTATCTTTTTTTTCAGGTAGCACTGTATTTATTTTTGAAGATAAAATAAATTATCCACCGCCATATTTAAGAACTATTTGGTATCCCTTACATGTACCTATTTCATTCTTAGCATATACTTTTTGGTTTATCGCGGGTATTAAAAGTATATTTTCAAATTCGCAAATTAAAGAGAATTCAATATTTATTAACAAATTAAATAAAAACGCGTATATATTATTTACTTTTTCAATGATTTTTGGGGGAATATGGGGTTATTTAGCCTGGGGAGCATACTTTTTATGGGATCCAAAACTTGTATGGTCTTTAATATTATGGTTTTTTTATGGAAATCTTCTGCATATAGATATGATTAAAACCTTTAAACCATATAAACGTTATTTTTATATTATTGGTATTTTATTAATCTTAATTACATTTATTGGTACAGGTTTCTTTTCACGGTCTATACATAAATTTTAATAAAAGAGAAAGATTTTGAATAAATATATTAAAATATTAGGTGATAAAAAAGCAGGTTTCATATTAACTCTTCTAATTATTATTCTTTTAATTACCGGCAGTATTGTTATGAATTTTAATACTGATATTTATCCTCCTTTTTTTGAATTTGATATTAATTATTTTATAAATCCTTTTAAAATCGTACATTTATGGTTTTACTGTTTATTTATTACATTAGCGATTTTTGGTATAAATATTTTCTTTTGTTCTTTAGACAGCTTATTCATTTTTATTAGTGCAGAGAAAAAAGATTATCGAAAAATAATTTCTTTTTTAGCGCATTTGGGATTATTACTTGCTTTATTGGCTCATCTAATAGAAGGATTTTTTATAAAAACAGGCCATATTCAGATAGGTGATAACCCGGTACAAATAAATGGTATGGGGACTTTTTATTTAAAATCTTTGGATAAAGAATTATACCATAATCAAAAACTTAAAGATATAAAAGCAGTTTTAGCGGGAAAAGATATAAATGAAAACATAATAGAAAAAGTGCTTTCTTACAATGAACCATTAATTTTAAACAGCGGAACAAAAGAAATTCTTATACAAGGAGCGGCAGAAACAGCCAGCGGCGTATCTTTAAGAAAGGAAGATACCAATGAATATATATTACTAGATTATAATAACAATATTAAAACTAAAAATGGAAATATTTTTCTTCAAGGTGTTGAAAAAACAAATTCTGGTATTTGGCTTGTTTATTTAAAATTTCAGTTAAAAAATGGAACAAATACGCAAACGGTCATAACCGGTTATAAGGGTATTGAAGAAATTTGTGAGATAGAGGAATACAAAAAAAGATATATTTGCCGGCATATATCTAAAGAAATAGACGAAGAAGTTTATTTCTTCTCAGATATACTTAAAAAAGATATTTTAACAGTTACCACAAAATATAATCCAGGGGTACCGTTAGCGCTTTTAGGAATCATTATAATGACCGTATCGCTAATTTTACAGATATGGCAGGAAAGAATAATTAAAAATTGATATTATATTTTATTGTTCTTAAATAATAAATATTATCGAGATCTTTATAAATTAGCGCTTTTAAAAATTTTTGACTTTCATTTTCATTATGATATACACAAAGAAGTAAAATATTATAACCGCCCACGTTTTGCATTTTAGCTTCAATGATTTCTGTTAGAGTTATTTTAGAGTTAACTTTGTTTAATTTCTCTTTTAAAAAAGAGTAAGACTCAATTATTTCTGGTGAATTATTTTCACTTTTTTGCCATCCTTTTTCTTTAAAATCAGGCAGAGTATTACATGAGTAAAATAAATAAAACATAATAAAATAATAAGAAATATATTTAAATTGCATTAGTCTAATCATTTAAATAAATCTATTTTCGCAATCGTTTTTTTAATATAATTAAATAAAATTCTGATTTTTCTTTATATGAACTTCAATAAACTTGACAATGGCTATAATTTATTTTTCAAGTCCGATAGATGAAATTTAAAATATTAAATAATAACCGGGGTATTTATTATATATTTTCTTTTTTGACACTTATTTTTTATTATCAAAGCGCGTTATTTGCACAGGCCGAAAAACACATAGGCAAAAAAATAATGCAGATTGAATTTAAGGGAAATAAACATACTTCATCTGATGATTTATTTGATATTCTTCAAATGAGGCCGGGTATGATATTGACAACAGAAATTTTAAATAATGATTTAAAAGCTGTTTTTTCAAATGGATCATTTTCCTACGCACGAATTGAGGGTAGCGATTATAACGGAGGTGTTTCATTATTATTTATATTAGAAGAGCTTCCTTTAATAGAAGATATCGAATTTAAAGGAATGGACGAACTTAGTGAACAAGAAATAATAGAAGTTCTGCCTTTAAAAGAAGATGAAGTTTATTCAGAAGAAAAAGCTTCAAGGTCGATGCAGATTTTATTGTCGAAATATCATGAGAAAGGTTTATTTAACGCGGCTATTAAAATACAGCAATCACCTTCAGAAGAAGGTAATAATTTAATAAATGTTTCATTCATTATTGATGAAGGTGAAGAAATTGTTATTTCAAAAATAAATATTCTGGGAACATTAGTCTTTGAACCTGAAGACATAACTGATATTATGGAATTGGAAGAAGATGGACTCATTGCGGATGGTACTTTTAAAGAAAATATATTTGAAGAAGATAAAAAAAGAATTATTCAATTTTATAAAGAAAATGGATATTTAGATGCTGAAATTGAAGAAGCCCGCTGGGATATAAGATGGGAAAATCCAGATGAGAAAGAAGATAGAGTTATAAATATAACCATAAAAATAAAAGAGGGAGAACAGTATTTTTTTAATGGCTATGATTTAGAGTGGGATACAAATTTTCTTAACCGCGAATCAGGAAAGCCTTTGATTGAAAGAAAAGAAATTTTTTATTATTTTGAATTTACCAACAGTGATGCGGGTGATATTTTTGATAATGAAAAATACAATAGAGATAAGGGGAGCATTAACTATCAATATTCGCAGTTAGGATATATCTTTACAAGAGTAAATACCGAAAAAACAGAAATTCTATTAACTGAAGAAGGTTTAACTGAAGTTGAAAATAAACCCAAACAAATAGAAATGCAAAAAGAGGGCATAGATTACTATAATGTAAAAATGTTGCAAGAAATTTATGAAAACGAGCCTGAGAAAAGAGGTAAGAAATTTATCCATACAAAATTTGTTATAGCAGAAGGTGATAAAGGTTATATTGAAAACATCATTATAAAAGGGAATAAAAAAACATTAGATAAAGTTATAAGAAGAGAACTATTAATTAAAGAAGGTGAACTTTTTAACGCGGTCAATGTTCAACGTTCTCGGGAAGAAGTTTATAATTTAGGTTTTTTTAAAGAAGTAAACGTAGACGCCAGAGCCGGTTCGCGAGAAGGAATGATGAACCTTATTTATGAAGTAGAAGAACAACCCACTGGAATGATAAGCTTAGGGGGTGGTTACGGAACTATAACAGGATTTACAATAAACGCCGATGTATCTGAAAATAACTTAAACGGAACAGGGCAAAAAATATCAGGAAAAATTATATTCGGCCCTAACCAGACAGCTTTAGGAGCATCATGGACAGAACCATGGCTTTTTGACCGTCCCTGGTCTTTTACTATTGGCGGTAATTACGCTCATTCTTTAATTAACGCTAATCCCATTGATATAGGCGGCAGTACAGAAGAGGCCTATTATGAAGAAGACGCTTTTGATTTAGGGCTGGGTATAGGCCATGAAGTATTTTTAAACTGGGTTCATTATCATCGTATCGGTACGGTTTACTCAATAGCATCTAATCCTACTGGTTTGGTTGATGATACGGTATATCTTTTAATTTCTCAGGGATGGCAGATAAAAAATACATTTACGAATGGAATTTCGTATGATAATAGAGATAATTATTTTAATACAACGACCGGTATTAGAGGTAATATTTCTATGGATGTTGTTGGTAATATATTGGGTGGTCATGACCATTTTAATAGATATGAAATTTCAGCTCAGTATTATTGGTGGCCCTTTGATTTTACATTATTTAACCTGATAAGACAAAATGTTTTAAGACGCTGGCGGGTAGTTTTTGAACATAGGGCCTCAGCTGTTATGACTCAGATTACATCGCCTTTTTATACTGAACAAGATAACGCTGAAAATCTATTTATAGAAACAAGAGACAGGCTTTTACTGGGCGGTTATGAGTCATTAAGAGGATGGGATTATTCAGATGAATATTTTCCCAATTCATGGGTTTACGGCGGAAGCCACAGAATTTTATTCAGCACCGAATTTAGAATTCCACTGGAGCCATCGCTGCTATGGTTTGTATTATTTTTTGATGGTGGAGCTTTATATCAAAATCCAAAAGAATTTATTATAGATGAAACAACATCTGAAGCAAAGAAAAACGCGATTGAAGAAGCAAAGTTTAACAATAAAACATTAAGTATGAGCTATTTTTTATATAGCTGGGGTATGGGAATTAGATTACAGATACCAATTATGCCTATTCGATTATATTGGGCAAGAAAGGTAATATGGAACCCTAAAAATAGCTGGTTTGAATATCATCCTGAAGATAAAGAATATCATTTTGTATTTGGTATAGGCGATAAAAGGTTTTAAGCAATACTTTCAAAACATAAATTTAAGTTGACAAAATAAATACATCGGGCAAAAAAATAATACAATGACAAAAAACAATCATGAATTGAAAGCCGATTTACTAGAGAAAAAATATGGTAAAAGAATAGTAGTAAACGGAGTATCTTTTGGTCTAAAACAAGGTGAGGTTGTGGGCCTATTGGGTCCTAACGGTGCGGGAAAAACCACTTCCTTTTATATGATTATGGGTCTTGTTAAACCAACGTCAGGAAGTATTTTTTTAAATGATCAAAATATATCAAAAATGCCTATGTATAAACGTGCAAGGTTAGGTATAGGCTATCTGGCGCAAGAAGCTTCAATATTTAGAAAACTTACCGTGAGACAAAATATTGAAGCAATTTTAGAAATACAAAAACTATCTTCATCTGAAATTAAAAATAGAACCAATGAACTATTAGAAGATTTTGAAATCAAACACGTTGAAAACCAATTAGGGCTGACCCTTTCAGGAGGTGAAAGACGCAGAGTTGAAATCGCGAGAGCTTTAGCGTCAAACCCAAAGTTTATTTTATTAGATGAGCCTTTCGCGGGTGTAGACCCCATAGCCGTAAAAGAGATACAAAAAATAATTAAAAAATTAAAAGAAAAAAATCTTGGTATATTAATAACAGATCATAATGTTAGAGAGACTTTAAATATTACAGATAGGTCATATATATTATTTCAGGGTAAGATATTAATAGAAGGGTCTGCCTCTAAATTAATTAAAGATAAAAAAGCAAAAGAAATATATTTAGGTGAAGATTTTAAAATGTAATGATAAAACATACATTAAAAAATAAAGTTAAACCTTCTATTTCTATTAAAAATCGGCAGACATTAAAGATATTGGCACATAGTCAATTAAAACTAAGAGAACATATTAAAAATCTCATAAATGAAAACCCATTTTTAGACGAAGTAGAGACAAATAATATAGAATCAGAATTATATTCCAGCAGGGTAAATGATACATTTAATTCAAGATTAGATAGAAAAGAAAATCTTTCTATAGAAAATATAATTTCAAGTACCACAACATTAAAAGAATATTTGTTAAATCAGTTGAATTTAATTATTAAAGAAGAAAACATAAAAGAACTATCGAGTATCATTATTTCTTCTATAAATGAAGATGGATTTACGGGAATACCGCGCGAACGAATTCTTCCTAAAGGTATATTTAATAGAAAAGAGATGAGTAGCATAGTAGATTATTTTCAGAAAATAGAACCCCTGGGTTTAGGAGCAGAAAATATTTGGGAAAGCCTAATGTGGCAAGCTCGAAAAATTTATCCAAAAGATGAATTAATACAAGATATTCTTTTGTTATTAAAAAAAATGATATCTTCTTTTGACTCTATTAACAACAATGTAATTAAAAGTATCGCAGAGGCTTTACATATTGATATACTGGTATCAAAGAAAAAAATAGAAAAAATCAGCAGATTAAACTTGTATCCAGCCTACCAATTTTACAGTAAAAAAAATATGTATATTTATCCTGATGTAATTTTTAAAACCAGTAAAAACAGCTATGTACCTGTATTAAATGAAGGAGTAATCCCAAGGGTTAAATTAAATGATAATCTTTATAATGAAATAAAATCTGAATTAAATGATACATCGTGGATAAAAAAATATGAAGAAGCAAAAGATATAATTTTTGATCTTCAATATCGGTCTCAAAGTTTAAAAGAATTCTCTCAATTTATTATATTAAAAGAAGCAGATTTTTTTAATAAGGGATTTGAATATATTTTACCTTTAAATTTACATGATGCTTCTTCTCAATTAAAAAAACATGCATCCACAATTTCACGTATTATAAAAGAAAAATATTTTCAATGTGAATTGGGTATTTTTTCTTTTAAGATATTTTTTAAAAATAAAATAAAAGCAATTGACGGTGGTCTAAAAAGTGTTACAAGCCTAAAAAAAGCTATTGAGAATTATATAAGTAAAGAAAGTCGTACAAATCCCTATAGTGATGAAAAAATAACACTTTTTCTTCAAAAAGACGGATTTAATATGAAACGAAGAACAACTGCCAAATATAGAAAATTGCTACACATCCCATCTGCAAAAAAAAGAAAGGCTTTATATTCAAATATAAAAAACCAAAAATAAAAAATATAAATTTTGATGTAATTATAGAATTAAAAAGGAGAATAATATGAGCGTATCTTTTTATTTTAAAAATATAGAACCAACTGAAGGGCTAAAGACTCACGCAAACGAAAAACTAGATAAAATCAAAGAACGCTTTCATCATGTTGAGGGTATTGATGTTAGGTTTTCAATTGAAAGACAAAATCAAATATGCGAAATTACAGTAAGAGCCGATTCAACTGTATTTCATATTGAAAAAAAAGAAAAAGACTTATATGCTGCAATCGATTTAGCAGTAGATACATTAAATTATCAGGTAGATAAATATCACAAAAAAATAGATTCTAGAAACACGCCTGAAGATGTTGGGCAGGTCTTACCCTCTTTTCAAGTGGCACCAAAATCAGAAGAAATTGTTATAAACATATATGACGCGCCTATTAAACCTATGGATGATATTGAGGCTATTTTACAAATAAGAACTCATAAATATCGTTTTTTAATGTATCATGGAGAAAATCAAAAAAAATATTCGCTTTGTTTTATGAGACCAGATGGAAATTATTCAATTATAAAACCAGCGGGAGATATAGGGCAATATGAAGAAACAGTGGCAAAAATGAAAGATAATAATGAATTAGATAAAATTTCCGTTTCTTTATATCCATTATCTCTTTTAACTGTGCCTGAAGCTGTGGAACAGTTGAGGGAAAATAACCTTGAATACTTTGCTTTTGTTAATGAAGAATCGAAAAGAATGAATGTTTTATTTCTTTCAAAAAATGATTCTCTTGGTATAAAAAAACCAGCTATATAAACTGATTATTGTTTTTATAAAAGCAAGTGTCGTTTAAAAAACAGGCATCGCAATTTGGGTTTTGAGATTTGCAATATTTTCTTCCATGAAAAATTAAGAGTAATGAAAGTTCATACCAAATATATTTAGGCCAAATATTCATAAGGTCTTTTTCTATTTGAAAAGGATCTTGTTTTGATGTAAATCCTAACCGATTACTTAATCTTTTAACGTGTGTATCTACAACTATACCTGTAATTTTTTTAAAACCAGAAGACATAATTACATTGGCAGTTTTTCTTCCAATACCCGGTAAAGAAATAAGAATTTCAAAATTATCAGGTAATTTAGAATTATATTTTTGAATTAAAATATTAGCTAATTTTTTTATATTGGCAGCTTTGGTTTTATAAAAACCCGAGGAATATATTAATTTTTCAATATTTTTTACAGGGGCCCTGGCTAGTTCAAATAAGTTTTTATATTTTGAGAACAATACAGGTGTTATTTTATTGACCATTTTATCGGTACACTGAGCTGATAAAATAACAGCAATTGCGAGTTGTTCCATATTTTCATATTTTAATGGAGTTATGGGCCTGCCATAATATTTTAATAACTTTTTATAATAGTTTGATGATATATTTTGCAAATTGTTATAATCCATAAATAATATTTTAGTATTTGATTATTCAAAATTTATTAATATTCTTATTGTATCACGCATTATATGTATAAGTACAGATTCACAAGAAAATTTTATTTAATCTCTAAAACTTCTTTTCAATGTAAAGTATTTTAGAACCTTGTGCATAAAATTAGTAGATTCTCAAAATATTGTTTAAAGAAAAGAAAATAAGAATTTAGTATGGCGCAAAAAATAAAAAACATTAAAAAGAAAAAAACCTCTATAAGAAGAAAAATGGTGTTTTATTTTTTAATGATGGCAATAGCTAATGTTTTTGTCGCTTTAGAATTCTTATGGGAAATAAAAAGTGAAAAATATAGAAAAGAAATTAGAAAAGAAGTAATTGAAATTCAAGAAGGCCGTGAGCCGGTTGAACATATCTATATATCGTTTGATAAATTAGCCATAAAATTTATGATAATGGCAGCAATACTTATTTTGGTGTCTGCTGTTATATTATTTCAATTTGTAACACAAGTCGCATCTCCTATTCAATATATGATAGATAGAGCCAGAAAAATAGCCGAAGGAGATTTAAGTCTTACAATTGAGATTAAAACATCTGATGAGCTATCTTCACTTGGCAATTTAATTAACGATTTAACAGCAAATTTACAAGAAATTATCGCGCAGTTAGAACAAGTTTTTATTTCACTTGATCAAGCGTTAACACAAATTGATAAAAAAATGAATTTAATTCCTGAATTTAGGGAGCATTTCGCAACAGAACTACAAGAACTAAAAGAAGCTTTATCGCAATTAACAATGCTAAAAGAATCATTTACGCTGTTTCAGATTCAGCATGTTGAAGCACTAGAAACTGGTGAAAAATCAATAGGTGAACTTTTGGTTGATGATAAAATAATAACTCAAGAAGAACTTGAAAAAGCACTGGATATTCAACTTGAAAAAGGCGGATTTTTAGGGGCCATATTAGTAACACAGGGTTATATTGATCCAAAAACACTAGCATCATATATTAAAAAACAAGAAGAAAAACTGGTTTAATATGATTGAATATTGGTTATCAAACTGGACAATTTTACCTGTTGCCATATCTATAGCAACTTTTGCCTCTTTAATGGGAATAGGAGGAGGTATACTATGGGCGCCATATTTAATACTTGTAGAAGAACTGGAACCTAAAAATGCCGTAATGATATCATTTATGATACAGTTTATTGGTATGGGATCAGCCACATATCGATATTTCAGAAACAATATGATCTATTGGCGTATCGCATGGGGAATGCTTTTGCCCTTAATTATAGGACTAAGTATTGGTGCCTTTACCAGTCAAAAGTTAGCAGGCGGCGGTCAATTATCAATATTATTAGGATTTATAAGTTTAGGTGTTTCGTTAATATTCGGATTTCAAACTGAAAAATATGATCAAACGTTAAATGAAGACAAAAAAATTATGGCCCCTAACTGGTTAAAAATACAAGGGAATGTTTTTGGATTCATTTCTGGCCTTTTATCAATTGGTTCAGGAGATTTCATAATTCCCTTGTTAAGAGGAAAGTTAAAAATACCAATGATAAATGCGATTGGTACCGCATTATTTTTAAATTTCTTTGTGGCGTTATGTGGCAGTCTTTTTCATTTTATTTTAAGTGATAATATAGAATCAAAGTTTTTATATATATTCACTTTTGGAGCAACCGGTGTACTAATAGGGGGACAATTGGGTCCACTTTTATCAAAGCGTTTTGATGAAAGCAGACTTAAAGAGCTTTTTGTATTTGTTCTTTTATTAATAGGGCTACATTTAATTTATCAGGTTTTATAGTTTAATGTTACAAAATAAAACGTGGATTGTTTTAGCGCATAAAAAAGAAATTCCCGGTATTGATAAACTTATTAAAAAAAATAATATATTTATAATAGGGGTGGGAATTTACGAATCATTTTTTAATTTTACGAGATTATTGCTTAAAAACAAACTTAAACCTAATAGGGTAATTCTTTTAGGTACGGCAGGTTCAATAAATAAGAGCGATATTGATGAAATTGGTATTACTTCAAAATTCGAATATCCTAATGAAAAAGATATAGAAATACCAGAATTTATAAACAAAGAATGGGAATGTAAACCAGCAATAAAGATAAATCTAAAAATAGAAGATTTAATAGCTTTCAGTAGTTTTGGCATCACAAAGAGAGTTACTAAATATCAATTTACTAATAAAAATAAATATAAATATTGGGAAAATATGGAGGCATCAACAATTGGATATATCTGTCGTAAAGAAAATATACCTTTTTCAGCGATTTTGTATTGTACAAATATCTTAAATAAAAACGCGCGCTCAGATTGGAAAAAAAATTATGAAAAAGCGGGTAAAAAATTAAAAGAAATTTTAATAGAAAATTTATTGACTTAATTTTTTTATGTATCTTAAGTAAATTTCATTTTTTCGTCTTTCGGTATTAATTAACTTAAATTGGCTGATAAATTCTTCTTCAATTACAAGAATACGATCATTGTTCTTGTTACCAAAAATAAAGGGAACAATTGTAGTATATATTTCATCTACTAAATTTTCTTTTAAAAATAATCCGTTTAAACGGCCGCCGCCTTCTATTAGAATATTTTGAAAATTTCTTTTTGATAATGATTGTATAATTTCTTTAAATGATGAAAAAGAAAATATTTGCCAGCCTAAGTTTTGAAATTCTAAAAAATTCTCATTTGAATTTATATTATTCTCTTTATTGAATTTTTCATTTATCCAAATTTCTCCCTTAGGGTGAGGTTTTGAAAATACATTTAGACTATTGGGAATTTTTTTTTGTGTATCTTGAAGTATGATAACGGGTCTGGGATTTTGCGAACTCATCTTGGGTTCTGCCAAAAGATTGGCATTGTCAGATAAAAGAGTTTTTCGTGAAACTATAATACAATCTGCCCATTTTCTTAACTTTTGCATTCTTCTTTTATCTTCATTACTTGTTGTCTGCCATTTTCCATTTATTTGAATAGTGCAGCCATTAATCGATTGTGCCATATTTATTTTTATTATATTTTTTTTGTTCATAATATAGTTAATATTAAAAAAATGTAAAGGAGTTAAATAGTCAATAAAAAATACAATAAATAATCATTTATAAAGCCATTAATTAAAAAAGCCGATATAATCATATAAATATTAAATATGAAAATTATTTTCTTTATTGGATTAGGCGGATTCGCTGGAGCAATTTCAAGATATACTCTATCAAAATATATTTTTAATATATTAAATCCGTTATTTCCATGGGGTACATTTTATGTAAATATAATTGGATGTTTCTTCATAGGTTTAGTATATCAAATTTTTGAGAATATGATTATACCCGTAGAAATAAGAAATTTTATATCCATAGGATTTTTAGGAGCTTTCACTACATTTTCAACTTATTCTCTTGAAACAGTAAATTTAATTAATAATGGTGAGATAAAAACAAGTTTAATTAATATTTTATCACAAAATATTGCAGGCATTTTACTTGTTTATTTGGGTATATTTTCTTCAAAACTGTTAATAAGACTTATTCGGTTTATATGAGTAATAAAATAATTTATAAAAATAAAACATTAATTCGAATTTTTATTTCTGAAGAAGATAAATTAAAGGGAAAACCTTTATATGAACAAATTGTATTTGAAGCAAAAAAATTAGGCCTGAGCGGGGCAACCGTTATCAGAGGTATTTTGGGATATGGCTTTACAAATGAAATACACTCTGCCAAATTTTTGGCATTGTCTGAAAATTTACCTATTATAATAGAAATTGTTGAAGAAGAAAAGAATCTTAAAAAGATTATTCGATTTTTAAATGAAAATATGAAAAAAGGGCTTGTAACTCTTGAAAAAATAAAAATTATGTATATAATGGATAAGAATTAAATCTTAATTCGTCTATATATTAAATACTTATGAAACTTAAGAATATCAAAAAGAATATAGCTTTTCTATTCATTTATATAATAGTATCAAAATCTTTATATGCAGAGCATAATTTAGATTTTCCTGATTTATCGGATCCTAGAACAATAGACGGTGTGGAAGAATTTATTGATATGTACGATGTCTTCGCAAAAGAATTTACAAAATACTATAGTCATGCCGTTTTGTTATCAACTCAATTAACTTTACCTGTAGGTGAAAGTAATTTAGGTTCTTTTCCGGGGTTATATTTAGGTTTCGCAGGGGGGGCAGCATTTGCCAACTCTAAAAAAATAAGAGAAAATACATCAGAATATATCGCAGACGAATCTACACCTAAATCATTGCCTTCAATTGGTTTAAGTATTAATGCTGGTTTAGGTATCACACCCGATTGGGATGTATGGATATCATTTTTTCCTGCTATTAGAATGAATTTAGGTAAAGTAAAAGGAGTTCAATTAAATATTGGATACGGTCATGTAAAAATAAAAACAATGTATAATATTGCAGAAGGCAGTTTTTTATTTCCTGGAGCCGCAATAGGAGGATTTGTAAATTACAATCGCGGTTCAATATCAGCTGAAGTTGACGAAATTAAATCTACCGGTTATTATTATTTTTCGGGAAGTGATCAAGCTGTTGTTCAAGATTTTACTTATAAACTTTCTACATCAGCAAATTGGGAATATTATAGTTTTGGACCAGAGATAAAGGGATGGTATAATATGGGAATTATTTTCCCTTACGCGGGATACGGGGTATCTATGCAAATGGGAAAACTTAAGATCATACCCGTAGCCGAAGGGAAAATAAATGTTGTTATACCGGCAAATCCTCCCTTAATACCTGATAATATTATACAAGAATCGACTGGTACATTTGATTTATCAAAAAAAGCAAGTCCATCATTAATTCAACATCGTTTAATATTTGGTATAGAAATTCGAATGTTCCCAAAACCAATTACACCAACACCTAAGGTTACGGCAGAAATACAATTTGATTTAACCAACAGAATTTCAGGTTTATCGGCAGGGGCGGGGGTTCAGTTTTAATTAGTTTTCTGGTTTAGTATCTATTACATAATAAAAATCAGAATTAATATTTAATTTTATAATTCTAAAATTTATTTTAGATAAAACAGTTTTCATATTTTCTAATTCAAAACGATTGTTAGTGGGATATAATATTTTGAGATTTTCATTATCTGTATTTTTTTTCCAATCTATTATATGAATTATTCCTTCTGTATTTAGTTGATTTGCTATAGAAATTAAGAATTCTTCTTTGTTATGTACTGTTGAAAGACAAAAAGATAAAAATATATGATCCATTTTAGGAACCCACTGGGGAAAATTAACAAGTGATTTTTCTGGCATGAAAAAAGGAGTTACGTTGTTTAGTTTTTTTTGTACTATTTTTTTCCAGCATAAATCTAATAATTCTTCCTGATAATCACATCCATAAACATGAATATTTTCAATATTTTTAAAATTTTCAGCGTAATAAAGCATAACATAACCCAATCCACATCCAAAATCTAATACATTAATATTTGGTTTGGGATTTGATATAAACTGTTGATAAATTTCGGCAGAAACTAAATTTTCTCGAATATCTGAGACTAAAAATTCCTGATATTCCAGTTCTTCATGCGATTTTATTGCCATTAATTTTCAGTTTCAATTACTTTTGGTACAATAAAAAAACCAGCTTCATAAGAAGGCGCCATATTTTTAACTGTCTCAGGGGGAAGAGATTGTTGCGCTATATCATCTCTTCTAACATTAGTATGTTCTAATACATGTTCCATTGGCTTTACGTTTGATGTATCTACCGTTTCAATTTGTTTAATAAATTGAATAATTTGGTTAAAATCTTTGGCCATATTTTCAAGTTCCTGGCCCTCCAGACGTAATTTACTAAGTTTTGCTATTTTTTGAACTTCATTTAAAGAAACTTCTTTATTTGACATTATTTATTCCTATTAATCACTTATTTTTTAATGTAAAATATTGATGTATAGACATCGCGCATTTTCTGCCTTCAGCTATTGCCCAAACAACCAGCGATTGTCCACGTCTTGAATCGCCGCAGGAAAATACATTTGGTATTGAAGTTTGATGATTTAAAGTGTCTTCATCAAAAGAAGCTTGTATATTGCCTTTGCTGTCAAGTTTAAGCCCTTTCTTTTGAAATTCAGCTATAAGCCCGCTTGGTTCAGGATGTAAAAAACCCATAGCTAAAAGAACTAAATCTGCCTTTATTTCTTTTGTTGTTTTAGGAGTTTCAATAAATTTTCCATTTTTATATTCAACTTGATTATATTTAAGAGATTTAATATTACCATTTTTATCTCCAATAAATTCTTTAGTTGATACAGAAAAAAGCCTTTCTACTCCCTCTTCATGACTTGAGGCCGTTCTATAGATGTTGGGCCAATATGGCCAGGGAGTTTCAGGAGGTCTTTCTTCAGGAGGTTTGGGCATAATTTCAAACTGAGTGACAGAAGCAGCTCCCTGTCTATTCGCCGTACCTACACAGTCGGCGCCGGTATCACCACCACCTAACACAATTACATGTTTTCCTTTCGCGTTTATTGGATGTTCAACCTGCTCGCCGCCTATCAACATATTTTGTTCTTTAAGATATTTCATAGCGAAATGAATTCCGTTTAGATCTCTTCCTTCTATTCGTAAATCCCTTGGTTTTTCTGAACCAATCGCTAAGACAATAGCATCATATTTTTCTAAAAGTTCTTTAATGCTTAAATCTTTGCCTACATTAACTTCCGATTTAAATTTAACACCCTCAGCTTTCATTTGCTCAATTCTTTTTTCTATAAGACTTTTATCTAATTTAAAATCGGGTATCCCATATCTTAATAATCCGCCAAAATTCTTATTTTTCTCAAAAACAGAAACAACGTATCCAACCCGTGCTAGCTGTTGCGCGCAGGCGAGTCCAGATGGACCTGAGCCTATTATAGCAACAGTTTTGTTATTTATTTCTTTAGGAGGTTTTGGTTTTACCCATCCATGTTCAAATCCATTGGCAATTATTGAACGTTCAATACTCTTTACAGAAACAGGTTTTTCTATTAAGCCTAAAGTACATGCCGATTCACAAGGGGCAGGGCATACTCTACCCGTAAATTCAGGAAAGTTATTTGTAGAGTGCAAATTTTCAAGCGCAGATTTCCAGTGTTTTCTATAAACTAAATCATTCCATTCAGGTATTAAATTATCAAGCGGGCATCCGGTTTCACCATGACAAAAAGGAATACCGCAGTTCATGCATCGGGCAGTTTGTATTTCACAAGCTTCTTGATCATAATGTTGATCAAATTCCCTAAAATGCTTAACGCGCTCTTTCGGGCCTTGTTTTTTAATATTTACTCTTTTATATTCTAAAAATCCTGTAGGTTTCCCCATAATTATTTCCGTTTTTAATTAACTTATTTCTGCCTTTGCTGCCAGCTCTTCTTCCATTTTCAGGAGAGCAATTTTATATTCTCCCGGTATTATTTTAACAAATTTTTTACTTTCTTCTTCCCAATTACTTAATATAAAAGAAGCTAATCTAGAATTTGTATAGTCTTTATGTCTTGAAATCATATGAATTACCATATCAATATCGTCAGCTTCTGTTAAACTCTCTATTTCAATCATTTCTTGGTTTAAATTATTGCTTAATAAATTATAGGTATCCCATACATATGCAATACCTCCTGACATACCAGCCGCAAAATTTCTGCCTACTGAACCTAAAACAACAACACGGCCTCCTGTCATATATTCACAGCCATGATCTCCGACTCCTTCTACAACGGCTCTTACTCCTGAATTTCTTACGCAGAACCTCTCACCAGCCATTCCATTAATATAGGCCTCGCCGCCTGTGGCGCCGTAAAAACATGTGTTACCAATTATTATATTTTTTGCAGGATCAAAAGATACATTATCGGGCACTTTAACTATTAATTTGCCTCCGGATAATCCTTTGCCACAATAGTCATTGGCAGCGCCTGTTAGCGATAAAGTAATACCTCTATATAAAAAACAGCCAAAACTTTGGCCGGCAACCCCGTTCATATTAATTTCAATAGTATCTTCAGGAAGTCCCTCATCACCGTATCGCTTGGCCGCCTCTCCTGAAAGCATTGCTCCTACAGTTCTATGTATATTTCTAACTGGTATTTCAATTTTTACTTTTTTCTTTTTTTCAAGAGCCGCTTTTGAAAGTTTAATTAATTCATTATCAAGCTGTTGCTTTAATCCATGATCTTGATTTTTCATATGATATGTGCCCGTATCAAATAATGGTTTTGGTTTATGTAGTATTTTAGTCATATCAATACCGCGAGCTTTCCAATGGTTTTTGGGCCTTTTTATATTTAACCGTTGTGTTTGACCAATCATTTCATTAAATGTCTTATATCCTAATTGAGCCATGAATTCTCTTACTTCTTCTGCCACAAAATACATAAAGTTTACCAGATATTCGGGTTTTCCCATAAACTTTTTTCTGAGTTCTGGTTTTTGTGTAGCAACCCCAACAGGGCATGTATTCAAGTGACACTTTCTCATCATAATACAGCCTTGTGTGATAAGAGGCACGGTTGCGAAACCAAATTCGTCGGCTCCTAAAAGAGCGCCAATTACTACATCTCTGCCGTTTAATAGTTTACCGTCAACAGCTAAACATGTTCTGTCTCTAAGACCATTACTAATTAGTACCTGGTGTGTTTCAGCTAATCCGAGTTCCCATGGTGTTCCCGCGTAATGAATAGAAGAAATGGGACTCGCTCCCGTGCCCCCATCGTGTCCGCTTATAAGAATATGATCAGCAAGAGCTTTTGAAACGCCAGCTGCTATAGTTCCAACGCCAGTTTCTGACACTAATTTTACGCTTATTCTTGCATTTGGATTTATATTTTTTAAGTCAAAAATAAGCTGTTTTAGATCTTCTATAGAATAAATATCATGATGCGGGGGAGGGCTTATTAAAGTTACCCCGGGAGTACTATATCTTGTTTTAGCGATTATTTTATCTACCTTAATTCCGGGTAGCTGACCGCCTTCGCCTGGTTTCGCGCCTTGTGCTATTTTTATTTGAAGTTCATCAGCATTTATTAAATAACTAGCCGTAACGCCAAAACGGCCTGACGCGACCTGCTTTATGGATGAACGCATTGAATCACCATTGGCCAGATTTTTAAATCTTACAGGGTCTTCACCGCCTTCGCCGGTATTTGATTTACCGCCAATTCTATTCATCGCAATCGCTAAATTTGTATGAGCTTCCCATGAAATAGAACCAAAACTCATGGCCCCGGTTGAAAATCTTTTTACAATTTCACTTGCCGGCTCTACCTCTTCAATAGATATCGATTTACCTAAAGTATCAATTAAGAATAAACCTCTTAGAGTAATTAAAGAATTTTCTCTATCTTTTATTAATGAAGAATATTCTTTATATAATTTATAATCATTTTTTTGACAGCTTTCCTGCAGTTTTGCGATTATTATAGGTGAAAAAAAATGTTTCTCTCCATTTACGCGGTAATGGTAGAGACCGCCATCTGATAATACATTTTGAATTCTAAAAATATTAAAAGCGTCTTTATATCTTTTTACGGTTTCTTCTTCAATCATTTCTAAGCTTAGGCCCTCAATTTGAGTTGAAGTGCCCGTAAAATATGTTTCTACAACTTCTTTATCTAAGCCGACCGTCTCAAAAATTTGGGCACCACAGTAAGATTGAAGAGTGCTGATACCCATTTTACTGAATATCTTAAACAAACCTTTTTGAATTGCTTTTTTATAATTTATTAATATATCGTTATAATGTTCTATTTCGGGTAAAAATCCGTTTGAATGGAGATCTTCCATTGTTTCATAAACAAGATAAGGATTTATAGCGTTAGCGCCATAACCGCATAATAGTGACATATGTACAACTTCTCTAGGTTCTCCACTTTCTATTATGATACCGGTTTTTGTTCTTAATCCTTCTCTTATTAAATGATGATGAACGGCAGAGGTTGCCAGTAAAGCAGGAATAGGCGCTTGTTCAAGAGAAACGCCTCTATCTGAAAGAATAATAAGCGATACATCTTCTTTTACAGATTTTGCCGCCAAAACGCATATTTTATCAAGTTGATTTCTCATATCACGCTTTATATTCGGATTAAATAAAATAGGGATGGTAAGCGCTTTATACTGACCAGCAGTAATATTTCTTAACTGCTCAAGTTCTATATTTGAAAGAACAGGATGTTCTAATTCAATTCGGTGCGCGTGTAAAGGCGTTTCATCTAAAAGATTTTGTTCTGAACCAATGTATGAAGTAAGTTCCATTACAAGTTCTTCTCTAATAGCATCAATAGGAGGGTTTGTTACCTGAGCGAACAATTGTTTAAAGTATCTATATAACAATTGTGGTTTTTCAGAAAGAACAGCCAAAGCCGCATCTACACCCATTGAACCAATAGGTTCCTGACCGTCTACCGCCATAGGCCTTAAAATCATAAACAAATCTTCTTTCGTATAACCAAATATTTTTTGCCTCTTAAAAATAGTTTCATGATCAGTTTTATGAAAAAAGTCTGGTTCAGGTAGACTTTTCATTTTTATCATATTTTTTTCAACCCATGTTTGATAAGGTTTTTGAGACGATATTTGTTTTTTTATTTCTTCATCTTCAATAATTCTTTTCTGAATTAAATCTACAACAAACATTTTGCCAGGCTGAAGGCGGCCTTGTTTTTCAATTTTATCGGGTTCTATATGTATAGTTCCTTCTTCTGAGGCAAGTATAATTAAATCATCTTTAGTCACCACATATCGGGCGGGTCTAAGACCATTTCTATCTAAAGTCGCGCCAATAACGTTACCATCCGTAAACGCAATAGCCGCTGGTCCATCCCATGGCTCCATTAAAGAAGCATGATATTCATAAAAAGATCTAAGCTGCGGATCCATAAGATCATTTTTTGACCAGGCTTCTGGTATCATCATCATCATCGCGTGAGGCAGTGAACGACCGCCCATAACAAGAAGTTCAAAAACAGAATCAAATGTAGCAGAATCACTTTGGCCTTCCATAACAATAGGTAGCATTCTTTTTAAATCTAAACCAAAATATGAAGATTCCATAATAGCCTGACGCGCGGCCATCCAGTTTTTATTACCCCTTACGGTATTAATTTCGCCATTGTGAACAATATATCTATAAGGATGTGCCAGTTCCCAGCTGGGGAATGTATTTGTAGAAAATCGGGTATGCACCATACCTAAAGCAGATTCCATATCTTGAGCGTTTAAATCTTTATAAAATTTTGGTAGCTGCTCAGCCAGAAGCATACCTTTATAAACAATAACTCTGCTTGAAAATGAAGGAACCGAATATTTTTTTCTGGGTAGCTTAAGTTCTAAGCGTATTCTTCTATCAATTACCCTTCGTATAAGATATAATTTTTTTTCAAACTCAAGTTGATCCTTAATATCTTCATTTGCGCTTAGAAAACATTGTCTAATAAACGGAAGAAGCATTTTTGCTCCTTTACCGGGTATTTTATCATCTGTGGGAACATCGCGCCATCCTAAAAAATTTTGACCTTCGTCGATTATTATTTTTTCTACTATATTTTCAGCAGCTTTGCGGACAATAGGATCTTTTGGCAAAAATATAAAACCAACAGCGTATTTGCCATATTCAGGCAGCTCTATACCTTCTTCAGAACAAACTCTGCGGAAAAAAGCATCAGGCATTTGTATTAAAATACCTGCGCCATCACCTGTTTCGGGATCAGCGCCAACAGCACCCCTGTGATCTAAGTTTGCCTGACATTCAAGAGCCATATCAATAATTTTTCTTGATTTTCTACCCTTGATATCAGCAACAAAACCAATACCGCATGCGTCGTGTTCATATTCAGGATTATATAATCCCATTTTTTCTTCTATTTTTCTTGCCACCTTTTTCACTTACAATGTCCTTACCAATCCAAACTATTTTTAATAGGCTTAATTTTTATGGATAAGAGATTTTTGCCTATTATAAAGATTATATGATATTTAGAATTAAGATATATTAGAGAAATGAAACAAGGTGTCAAGAAAAATTAAGGATGAATGAAAGAGAGTTTTGAAATAATATAACTTGCTATTTACATAAATATTGTGATTTAAAATAAAGATTACGAATTTTAAATTTTAGTAAAAATATCTTTACAATATAAAACCATATAAAATATTCTAAATCAAGAAAAGTAATAAACGAATTTATTGTTATTTTTAAATATGAATAAAAACAAAGATAAATTACCAAATATAAAAATAACATGGAAAGAACGTTTCACCATTCTAAAACCATACCTAAGTGATCGTATTTATGAACAAATAAAAAATGTCTGGTTGATAATTACTTATTTAATACTTTTCCAATTAATAATTTTACGACTGCCTATTGTAGATTCTCTGATGATAGGGGTGGGCATTTCTATTGTTTTACTAGGATTAATGCTTTTTATGGAAGGACTTACCCTTGGTTTAATGCCTTTTGGTGAAACTATTGGAGCGACACTTCCCAAAAAAGCTGGCATGATTGTCATCTTAAGTTTTTCCTTTTTACTGGGGCTTGGCGCAACTTTTGCCGAACCAGCTATCGCAACATTACAAATGGCTGGAAGATATATTGAACCAGACAGTGCTCCCTTGCTTTATTCGCTGCTAAATGAATTCGCCGGACAACTCGTAATTTCTGTCGGTATTGGAGTAGGTATTGCGGTCATTTTTGGTATCCTACGCTTTTTGTATTCATGGAGCTTAAAAATCTTAATTTATCCCTTGGTCATTTTATTAACAATTTTTACTATTTTTGCTTATTTGAATGAGTCGTTAAATCCAGTTATTGGTCTTGCCTGGGATTGTGGAGCTGTAACAACGGGGCCTGTAACTGTACCACTTGTTCTGGCTCTTGGAATTGGAGTTTCACGAATAGTTTCAGGTAGAGAAGGAGGAACTGGTTTTGGAATTGTCACACTTGCATCACTTTTTCCTATTCTAGCCGTTTTTTCATTGGCTTTTTCTCATATGGTTCTTGATGATTATTATGGAAGACCCAATTCTAAAATAAATGATGAAAACAAAAAGGAAAATACTTTAAAAGCAGAGAATATACACGAGGGAAATGTTGATGAAGTAGGCTTTAATTTAGAAGACTTTGAAGAATTTAAAAAGAACGGAAAAATACCGCCAAGCTCTGAATTGACTTTTGAAGGTGATATGAAACTGAAAGATGGTGAGATTGTAATTAAAGAAGCGTCTATTATAATTAAAAAACGCTATGGATTTAGAGCTAAAATGGGTGACTTGCGCATGTGGGATAACGCTCTTAGTTTCTTTGAGAAACTAAGAGATTCATTAACAGGTGCTACTCGCGCGATTTTACCGCTTTGTTTGTTATTATTTTTAGTTCTCAGTATTGTTCTAAGAGAAAAAATTAAAGCAGCTGAAGAAATAGTAATAGGTATTTTTTTTGCGTTAATCGGTATGTCTCTATTTATGTTAGGAATTTTTCTTGCCCTTGAACCACTTGGCAGTCAAGTTGGTCAGAACATTTCCTCAAGTTTTACTTCAATAAAGCCATATGGAGCTTTAGGGATACATGGCCCATTGTTTGAAAATAAAATTATAGGTCAAATTGTGGTTATACTTTTTGGGTTTGCTCTTGGATACAGCGCCACACTCGCTGAACCAGCCCTAAATGCGCTGGGAGCCACTGTGGAAAAAATTACCATTGGTTCATTTAGAAAATCACTACTAATGCAGTCAGTTGCAGCCGGAGTTGGAATTGGTATTGCGGCTGGAGTTGCCAAACTGGTGTTTGATTTACCACTCACATGGCTTTTACTGCCGCCTTATCTTTTTTTGCTTATACTAACTTCTATATCATCTGAAGATTTTGTTAATTTTGCGTGGGACAGCGCAGGCGTAACAACAGGACCAATTACGGTACCGTTGGTACTGGCTATGGGGCTTGGAATTGGACAGTCAATAGGAGCACTAGAAGGATTTGGTGTGTTGGCTATGGCTTCTGTTTTTCCTATTTTGACAGTGCTTCTTGTTGGTAAGTTAGTGCAGCAAGCTGAATCAAAAGAAATTGATGAATCGGAGAATAGAGCTTGATGTTAGTAATGAAAAAGCATCAGAAACTAAACCTTGTTTCAATAATTGTTCGAAAAGGATTTGCTGAAAAAGTTATTAGCGAAGCTCAGGCTGCGGGAGGTTTATTTGGTATTATTTTTAAAGCTCGCGGTAGTATGCGCCAGGGGAAAAGAAAATGGATTAAACCACTTTCAATATCTCCTGAAATGGAAAGTATGTTAATTCTAACCTCTAATCAAAGTGTTCGTAATGTTGTTTATAAGTCAATCTTAGCCACCGAAATTAATAAAAGAGCAATTGGAGCTGTAATGAGTATGCCAATTTCAAATGTTTGGGCGACAGAATATGTATCAACAAATAACGATTCATCAAAATTTATAAAGAAAAGTAATAACATAAAACTTCAGATGAACCTTCAATTAATTACATGTGTTTGCCAGCGTGGAAAAGCAGATATTATTGCTGCTGCAGCAGTACGTGAAGGAGCAGCGGCACCTATAATTCAATTTGGCGAAGGGAAAGGTGTTCGCGACCGTATGGGACTTCTAAAAATTGCGGTCAATCCTGAAAAAGAAATAATTCATGTAGTTGTTGATGAAATGGAAAGTGATAGAATTTTTGATGCGATGGTAGAAGCTGGACAATTGTTTGCTCCTGGTATGGGCTTTATATATACTACTCAAATTCCTGAGGGCTTAATAAATTTGCATACGACCGTAAGTTCTTCTCATACAGAAGCTACCATTGAACAAATTGTAAAGGCCATAGATGAATTAAAAGAAAGTAAAAGCTGGCGTATGGCAGATATAGGTTTTACAACAGTACAAAAATATAAACGAAAACAGAAAACAAATCTGGTTAACCTTAAACTTGTTACCCGCAGAGGCTTGGGTGATGAGTTTATCAACAAAGCAATGCATACCGGCGCGCATGGTGCAACCCGTATTTATGGTAACCTAATTGGGGGAGAAAAACTGACAAGCATGACTGGCAGAATTATTAATGATGAAAGAGAGGTGATAGATTTTCATGTCACTCCAGAAGTGGTAAATGATATGTTTTACGCCTTTGAAGAAATTGTAGCTCAATATGAGTCAAAAAATAGCTTTGTACTTGAGATACCTGTTCCTAGAGCTTTAACATATTTTGGATAATTATTTTTTTATTGTTTTAGAATTATTAAATAATTTATAAAAAATATTTTATTAATATATAAATAGTAACCACAATTTAATAGTTTTTTTTAGTTTTCAAAAGATTTATTTATATTGTTGCAATTTTTTAGAATCAGTTATATTCTTCTTGACAACTTGTTTTAATTTTCTCTATAGAAAATATGCCAACATATGATTATAAATGTAAAAAATGTGAAAATGTTTTTGAAAAGTTTCATTCAATGACTGAAAATCCAAAAGTACTTTGTTCAAAATGTGATTCTCCCGCTGAAAAACAAATAGGGGCCGGCTCAGGTATTGTATTTAAAGGATCTGGTTTTTATACAACCGATTATAAAAAACAAAATCAATGCCCAAAAGCTGAAAGTAAATCTAGTAGCGAAAAACCAAAATCATGCGGTAGCGGTTGTCCCGCAATGTAAGTTTATTCTTTATATTTTAGAAAATAACGATTATTAAATTAATCTATTAAATTAAAAAGAATGTATGAGTAAGGAATATCAAAATATTTTAAGACATATTAATAATTTATTTGAAGACCCCAAAAAAGCGTGGATGGTTATAGATAGTGAGTATTATCGGTCATATAAAAAATTAATGTTTTATTATATGACGCCTTTTTTTTTTCTACTTACATTCACAATTGTACTTTCTCAGTTATTTTTAACTGAAAATATTATAAAGCGTGTATTTTTTAGTTTATTAATTTCAATTCTTAGTTTTGGAAGTTATTGTTTTTTACTATATATTCTTTCAATAATAACTGAATATACGGTAGAAATAATGGGAGGTAAAAATAAACCTTTAGCGGGAGCAAAGCTGTCATTATTTTCATCGTTACCTTTTCTTTCATTGATATTTATTAGTTTAATTATTGTAAATATACCCTATTTACGTTACGCGGCATATCTCATTGCAGTCACGGGAATACTGTATAATATTAAATTAATATCATCGGGAGCAGAACAGCTGCTAATGCTTCCTAATGGCAGAAAAGTGTATTGGGGATTAATTATAATAACAACAATATTAATTTCTTTAATTATCATAAGTATTGTGGGATTACTAATATATTCAATTTATTTAAATATTATTTAAAATATAAAAAAAGAAGATACAAAATAGCTGAAAATGAATTGCAGATGTATTATATAATTATAATAAGGTAAATATGGAAGAAGATAAAAATAGTGATAATAAGTCTCATAATGATAAAGCCGAAAAAATAAAAAATACAGGGAAAAAAGTATGGGATAAAAGTAAAGAGAGTATAAAACATTTAAGTGAAAATATTCATGAATCATTAGAAGAAGATACTAACGAGAATTTATACGCGTCTTTATCTTATTTTCCGGTTTTGGGGCCTTTAATTGTATTTATTTTTAAGAAAAATCAAAAAATATCAAAATATCACGCAGAAAATGCCATGTATCTACAGGGATTTTTCTTTTTAATTTGGTTTAGCGTTTGGTTATTAGAAAATATACCATTGATTTCACATCTTCTAAGCGCTATTTTATTCATTCCGCATATAACCAATGCTATTCTTTATGTAAACACAGCGGGTTATCTTACATTTTCTTTCATGGGAGTTTATTATAGTTCAAAAGGCCAAAAATGGTCCGTACCATTTTTATACGATTTTTGTGATAAAAAGTTTAAGAAAAATAAAAAATCAAAAAATAATTAATAATATAATATTGCTAATGTCATATCTTCGTAGAATTAAAAATTTTTTGCCGGCTATAGAATTACTATTAACAACCGGACCATTTTTAATATGCTGGATTATAGGTATATTAAGATATGGCGCAGATAATATTAGATTTAAATTAAGCGTTCAAAATATGGCTATTTTTTTTATTTATATTTTATTGTTATTTATAAATTATACAATTTTTGTAATTGATGTCTATGATTATAGAAAATACTCTTATTTCGCTGAATCTGCATTTAGTAGTATTTATATTATAATAAATTCAATTTTATATTTTAAAGCAAAAAATAACAACTATTTTATTTTTTCATTTGTAAGCAAGATATTAAATAAATATTTAAAAGCGCCCATAGCTCAGCTGGATAGAGCGTCTGACTACGAATCAGGAGGTCTGAGGTTCGAATCCTCATGGGCGCGCAAAAACTAAAAAAATAATTCAACAAAAAGAGAGAAAAATGAAAATATTATTAAAAATACTTATATTTATGAGCTTATTGTTTTTAAGGTGTGACTATGGATGCTCATATGAATCTGGATTCATTATTTTTACTTTTCTTCCCAAATCTCTTTCATGGATAAAAATTTCTTCTTATGGAATTATGATGGCAGCCGGTTTTTTAACCGCTAATTTTTTACTTCAGAGAGAATTTTACAGAAAAAATATTGATATCAAATTAGCAGATAATATAATAATATTAGCTGTGGTATTTGGTATCGTGGGAGCAAAGGTATTTTTCTTGTGGGAAACCTCTAATGAATGGCATACATGGGATGAATTTAAGCATAGAGCGTTTTCAGGCGGTGGATTAACATGGCTTGGGGGGTTCGTAGGCGCTACAACAGCTAATATTATATATGCAAAGCGAAACAGAATATTCAATTTATCGTTTGTAGATATATTTGCTCCCATTATCGCGATGGGGTATGGTTTTGGCAGGTTAGGCTGTCTTGTATCAGGTGATGGATGTTATGGAAAAATATGCGATCTATCACTTCCATCGCCATTATGTATGAGTTTTCCTAATGGAGCGCTGCCTACCAAAGAATTCGTGTACAATACACCATTTTATGAATCTACATTTTCATTTTTATTATTTATGTTTTTATGGCTTTTTAGAGAAAAAAAATGGCCCGACGGCTCAAAATTTTTCTTGTTTTTAGCGCTTCATTCTATTTCGCGCTTTGTAGTGGAATTTATAAGGCTTAATCCAAGAGATGTCATGGGAATGACTCAGGCACAATTTGTGTCTATGGTTAGTCTGCTTGTATGTATGTTGTTTTTATTTGCAAAAAGACAAGAATTTATTAAATTATTAGTAAAGGTCAAAAATGAGTGAAGTTAACAATATAAATTCCCCAATATATTATCCAGTAAAAAACGAAACTATTATAAAACAAGAAAATAAAGTTATTGAAAAAAAACAAGAAGAAAATATAAATATAGAAAACATTAATACTGAGACACAAACTGATAGTACTGGTACATCATCATTACCTCAAGAAAATTCTGTAAGCGTTAATTTCACAGCCTAATATTCCGAGAATAATATCAATGGCTGTAGATATTGCTGCGAAAAAAGCATTTAATAATCAAATTGCGGAACAAAAAAAACTCGTAAATGAGATGGAAAAAGATGTATCTATGTATAAAAAGGCATTCTCGCAGGAAAAAAAATTAAAGGCTTTTTTTCAATTGAGTATGGCCTCTAAATATTTACAGCAGATAAATTTATACTTAGACATGAATGATTTATCAGAAAAACTAATGAATTTTAAAAATAGTTCCTATCTTGATAACGCTCGAAAACTTATATCAAAAATATTTTCAGAATTAGAACAAGTTGTTACAATGGGTATAGATGAACCTTTGAATCATAATAAAGAACAGTTAATGAAAATTAAACCTTTTAATCCTAAACAAAGACTAAATTTATTTTTACATATTAAAAAATCAATAGATAGATTAATAAAAAGTTATGGTGAAAATACAAAGTGGAAATGGAGTTTTCCTGAAATAAATGGAAAATTAGCCATCATAGCTAAAAATTTTATGGATTATCGGGAGCTTCAAAAGATAAGAGATCCAAATGAACAATTTTATTATGACAGACAAGAGTTATTAAAGATTATTAAAGAATCATTATTTGAGGCTTCAAATCAATATAGAGATAAGTTTGAGCTATCAACAAAATCAGTAAATGACTTACTGTATGCCATTCGTTTATTAGAAGATCTACGAAGAATTTCAAGCCTAACCGGAGATCCAGATCTGGTTAAGAAAAGCAAATCGGGTATAGAATCATATCAAACCCGTTTAGAAAGTATTGAAAAAGAAAAAGAAAAAAAGAAAAAGAAAAAATAAATACGGGAAAAATTTTTTACTGTTTTTCTCTATTACAAAAGAAAATATTTGAATTTTCAGAACATGTATATTGCCTATAGGGCATTTCTAATACATCTTTTGATTTAAAAGGTCTAATAATAATTTCTGAATGTGCTTTTGAACCAAAATATAAAGAATATATTTTTTTTTCATCATTCATTATTTTATTAATAGTGTCTAATTTAGAACAATGAAATTTACCTTCTATGAGAAGATTTTTATAAGTAATTTCGAAGCTGAAAAATAATATATCAGTGTCTAATTCTATATTATTGTTTAAAAATATTTTTTTATTCCTAAAGTCAATAATTTTTGTTCCATAAGCTTTTTCAAAATCATCATCTAATATTAAATAAAAAGAAATGATGTATCCAAATATAAAATTCTTAAACGATATTTTTGCTGAAAAACCTTTAAAAAAAGCATATTTTTTTTCTTTATAATCAAGCAGACTTGTAGAAGAAATAGCCACAAAAGGATAAATTCTATTTTGCGAGTACGAATTTAACTGAAAAAAGCTTGAATTATTAAAATTATACTTATCTATTTCTTTTTTTCTTTTTGTACCTTCTTTAATAATTTTAACTTTTCCAAGAGAATTGATATCTAAAAAAGATGAAATAATTTTAAAACAAGTTATTTTATTTAAAAATGAAAATCTATTAGAATATAAAGTAAAAAATAGTTGTTCATTATTTTTAATTGTAAATTCAAACTTAATTTTCACTTGTTCTTCTTTATATTTTCCGTTTAATGTTCCTCTTAGATTAAAAGAATTCTTTTCTTGATTATAATAGAAATTTTTATCAATATTTATATTATACGAATCAGCATTATTTTTTATTATGATATGTTCCAAATTATCTTCTTTGTAAAAAGTATAAATTCTTTCTTTTTTCTTCGATAATGCATTTACAAAGTAGATATCTATATTTGCTTTTGATTTTTTATTTTTATAATAATTATTAATTAAATTTATATTTAGCCAGAATACATTCCTCGTTTTTTCACAAATAAAATTAATTAAAAAATTAATTTGCCTCTTTCCTGAAAAAAATACTTCAATTTCTTTATTTCTTGAACTCCTTTTAAACAATCTCATTGTTTATAATAATATTATAATACATGCATGCAATAAAATTTTAATTAATTGAGATACAATTTAAATATTAGAAAGACTTAATAAAGATAATTAACTGAAAAGATTTTATCCTATAAATCGTTATCTTCTAATAGTTCTTGTGTCTGATTATTTGTTTTTGCTTTCTCATGTCCTGCTGTATCATCTTTAGTTTCAACAGATGCGGCTTCAAGTAGCTGGCCTCCTAATAATAGTGCGTCTTCCAGAGTGATATCTGAATCGCGGGAAGGCAGTTTGAAATTTGGATCTTCTAAAAGTTTTAATACTTGTCTGATTTTTTCATTTTGATAGTCGGTAGGCGCTTCATTCACAAACTTACGCCAGTTTTCAATTGTGCCATATTTATTTCTATTTAATACAAGTTCAACATATCCTATTTGATATAAATTTATTTTCATGGATGGATCAAGCAACAAGGCTTTGTTAAAGCATTGAATAGATTCTTCAGGTTTATCTAGTTTAATATAAACCTGTCCCATTCGAAAGTTTTCAATAGCAGGATTTATCGACTCACTTTCTGCTTTTTTATAATAACTTAAAGCTGTGTAATATTCTTTTTTAATTAATGAGATATCACCTAAAATAGATAATGCCTCGGCATGATTTGGATTCATCGCAATAATATTTTTCATAATTTCGCCAGCCGCATCATATTTATTTTCAAAAAAATATTTCTTCCCTTTTTTAAATAAAAGTTCTGAATTATTATCAGATTTTTGGGTTTGACTATAGATTAATGTATTAACTAGAAAGAAATATAATATAATATTTATTAAATATTTCATTATAAATAGATCATCGGATTAAAAATAAATTAAAATAGTTTTTTATATGGTTAATATTATAATAATAATTCTGATGAAAAACAAAATAAAAATTGTCATATCCAAAAATTTTTTGTATTGAATAAGAATAATTCTTTACTTTTACAGTAAAAGAATTGAAATGACCTAATTTATTAAATAGGATTAAAATATAAAAAAGGAGATTTTGTATGAAAAAAATTCTTATGATTCTTATGATTTTGATATCTGGGTTTGCTTTTATGAACTGCGGCTCGGGTCAAAAAAAAGAAGATGCGCCTGCGGCAGCCGAAGAAGCACCTGCTGAAGAAGAAGCTGCTGAAGAAGCAAAATAATCAAGTTAAATATAATCCTGAACCCGTTTTTTTTTAAAACTTGGGTTCAGGATTAAAATTCTAAATTCTAAAAAATATTTTAAAAATGTCTGAAAAATTAAAATTAGAAAGCGGAATTATAACAGGCATTAAACTTACAGAAATATTTGAATATTGTAAACAAAAGAAATGTGCCCTGCCAGCAGTAAATGTGGTAGGTTCGCATGGAATAACCGCGGCAATGCAAGCTGCAAAAGAAGCTAAAAGTCCCATTATAATTCAATTTTCAAACGGTGGAGCACATTTTGTTGCCGGTAAATCATTTAATAATGAAAATGAAAAAGCAGCCATAGCGGGAGCAGTAGCTGCTGGTCATTACACTAGGGTACTTGCAAAATATTATAATATACCTGTGATATTACATACTGATCATGCTTCAAAAAAATTATTACCCTGGGTTGAGGGGCTTATCACTTACAGTGAAAAATTTTATGAAAGTCATAAATCTCCTCTATATAGTTCACACATGCTTGATTTATCTGAAGATTCTTTAGAAGAGAATCTTAATATTTGTAAAAAAATTTTATCAAGAATGAAAAATTTGGGAATGCTATTAGAAATGGAATTAGGAGTAACCGGCGGGGAAGAAGACGGTGTTGATAATACAGAAATAGAAAATTCGAGATTATATACACAACCTTCTGAGGTATTGGCCGCTTATGATGCTTTAAATTCTATAGGAAATTATACGATAGCAGCTTCTTTTGGCAATACTCATGGTGTTTATAAACCGGGAAATGTTATTTTAAGACCCGAAATATTAAAAAACTCGCAGGAATTAATAAAAAAAGAAAGAAATACAGGAGATAAACCGATAAATTTTGTTTTTCACGGTGGTTCAGGTTCAAGTCAAGAAGAAATAAAAGAAGCTGTATCATATGGCGTAATTAAAATGAATATTGATACAGATACCCAATGGGCTTTTACACATCCCATAAAAAAATATATGGATGAAAAATCTGAATACTTAAAATCGCAAATTGGTAATCCCGAAGGTGAAGATAAACCAAATAAAAAGCATATAGATCCCAGGGTATGGTTATATATGGGAGAAAAAGAAATGACAGCCAGATTAATACAATCATTTAAAGATTTAAATTCATTTGGTCAGTTTATTTTTTGAAAACAATAAAAATTGAAATTAAAGGCGTTGTTCAAGGCGTAGGATTCAGGCCTTTTCTCTATAAAATAGCAACAATTAATAAATTAAACGGATACGCATATAATTTTTCAGGTGGTGTTGTTACAGAAGTACAAGGTAAAGCATCTGATATAAAAAATTATATAAATACCATAAAAAAAAACCGCCAAATATTTCTCATATTGATTCTTTTAAGGTTTCTGAATATAACTCATCTATAATTTATCGAAAATTTGAAATTCGAAATTCTATAGTTAAAAAAACAAAAAAACTTTCAACACTCGTACCTCCTGATATTTGTTTATGCAGCGATTGTAAAAAAGAATTATTTTCTATCAAAAATATAAGATATAGGTACCCGTTCATAAACTGCACAAATTGTGGTCCCAGATATACAATACTTGAAAAATTCCCCTATGATAGAAAAAATACTTCTATGTCAGTTTTTCCCATGTGTTCTACTTGTGAAAATGAGTATTTAAATGTTTTAAATAGAAGATTTCATGCGGAACCTACTTGCTGCTCTATATGTGGACCGTATGTAAAATTATTTGATAATAAAAATAATATTCTGGCTGAAAAAGAAGACGCGATAAAACTATTTATTAATAAAATAAAAGAAGGATACATCGTAGCCTTAAAGGGAATTGGAGGTTTCCATTTAATTTGTGACGGATTAAATAATAGAGCGGTAAAAAAATTAAGAATAAGAAAAAAAAGAAGTGATAAACCTTTTGCTGTAATGTTTTCAAACATACAAGAGATAAAAAAATATGCTTTTTTATCTCATGTTGAAGAAAAATATTTAAAATCAATATCAAGTCCTATTGTAATTTTAAAAAAGAAACCAAATAGTTTGCTCGCAAAAGATATTTCTATTAAAATAAACAGGGTAGGTGCGTTTTTGCCTTATTCTCCGCTTCATCTTTTAATATTAAAAGAATTAAAAAATCCTATTGTTGCCACAAGCGCAAATATTAGTGAAGAACCAATAATTACTGATTATGAAAGTTTACAATATAAACTTTCAAACGTATTTGATTTCGTCTTAGATCATAACAGGGTTATAATTAATGGTTGTGATGATTCTGTTATGCGTTTATCTGGCGCTATACCTATAGTTATGAGAAAGGCAAGAGGTATGGCAGTCGAATTTTTTAATTTAAGCCAAAAGTTCAAAAGAAATGTATTGGCCGTGGGTGCTCATCAAAAAAATACTTTTGCTTTTGGAATTGAAAATAAAATAATTGTAAGTCCGCATATAGGTGATTTAGAAAGTTTATACTCCAATAAAGATTTTACTAATACATTTAATCGTTTAAAAGATATTTATAACTTTTCTCCTGATATTGTAGTTCATGATATGCATCCGGATTATTTTTCCACTCATTGGGCCAAAAATTTAAATATTCCAATGTTTTCAATACAGCATCACCATGCGCACGCTCTTTCTTTAATGTTAGAAAATCAATTTAAAAAAAATGATAACTTATTTACGGCTGTTTTTGATGGAACTGGATATGGCACAGACAAAACTCTATGGGGAGGTGAATTGTTAAATGTATCGTATTCTTCTTTTGAAAGAATAGGGCATTTTCAGGCTTTTAAATTAATTGGGGGTGAAAAAGCAATCAAAGAACCACGTAGAGTTGCTTTATCTTTACTTTTTCAATTTTATGGAAAGGATGCTTTAAAACTAAAACATATTCAACAAATGGGATTTACAGAAAATGAACTGTTGACCTTATATTCTATATGGCAAAAGGATATTAACTGTCCTTTCACATCATCAGCAGGTAGGCTTTTTGACGCGGCGGGTTCTATTCTAAATATCAGACAAATAATTACATTTGAAGGTGAAACTGGTCTAATTATGGAAGATTATTATGATTCGAGTATTAAAAATGTTTTTCAATATTCAATAGAAAATGGTGTTATATCTGTAAAATCTATAATTGAAGGTTTATTAAATTCAAAAAACAAGGTGATTGGCGCTTCTATTTTTCTAAACACAATTGCTGATATTATCATAAAATTCGCGGAACCTTATAAAGAATTTGGCATATCCGGAGGGGTATTTCAAAATTCCGCATTAGTAGACAAAGTATATAAAAACGCAAAAAAGAAAAAATTAAAATTATTTACTCATATTAAATATCCGCCTAATGACGGTGCCATAAGTTTAGGACAAGCCGCACATCTTCTCTATAAAGAATAAAAATAGATATATTTTTTAAAAATCTTTACAAAAATTTGATCAAAAGTATTAATTTTGATATACTAATAAAGAATGAACGCATCTTGTATGGATATATTAAATTATATGAATACTGGTATTTGTATAATGGATGAAAAATTAAATATAGTTTATTTAAACCATAAGGCTATTTGTATTTTTGGTGAAAAATCAGCTTCTCTTAAAGGAAAATCTTACGCAAATTTAATTTTACCACATTTTCCGGATAATTTAAAAGATGTCAATAAATTACCTGTAATTTTTTCTATAAAAAACAAACGAGAATTTAATTATACTATTAATGTAAATAATGGACCAAATACAAAATTTGCCGTTGAATGTCTTGTGTCTCCCATTTTTAATGAACAGGGTAATATGATAGGAGCGGTTGAAACTTATATTACGGGTAATTTAGTAAATCAAAAGATCGAAAGAATACAAATGCAAAAACTTATGTCATCATTTATTTCTGACTCAGCGATGGCTTATATTACTGAAAAAACACATCAAAGTGAAAGCGCGACAGCTATGAAAAAATATAAAACAATAGTATTTATAGATATAGTCGGTTTTACAACATTGTCTGAAAAGTATGAACCCAATATTGTAATTACAATTTTAAATCATTTCTATCAAAATATCTACGCTACTATTAAAGAATTTGAAGGCGATATTAGTAAATTTATAGGCGATGCAATGTTATTAATTTTTTCAAATACCGAAAATGCAGTACGCTGCGCCACTGATATTATCCTCAAAGACCTGCCCATTATAAACGCACAAATTTATAAAAGATATGGTGAGAAACTTGAAATTCATGTTGGTATTAACAGCGGTTGGGTTATTGTGGGAGAACTGGGTGCTTTTTTAAGAAAAGATTATACAGCAATTGGTGATAATGTGAATATTGCTTCAAGAATTCAATCTTTAACGCCTCCTAATGAAGTATGGGTATCAGGCAGCGCTATGGCAAACTTAGGTAAGCTTGGTCTGCTATTTAAACAAATAGATACTTTAAATGTTAAGGGAAAAAAGAAACCTCTAACCTTGTATAAATTTGAGCCAGAAAAACTTAGTGTTAGTAAAAGAGTTTTAGTCTATGAGAAATCAAAAGATATAAAGTCAGATTTAAAATTTAGATTAAGAAGAATGGGGGTAAAAGAAATTACAATTGTCGAAAATGAAAAAGAATTTGAAAGAGAAGCACAAATAGATTTTGATAATATGATTGTTGGTCCGTCGGCAAAATTTGATGAACTGCCCAAATTAAAAAGTATACTAAAAAGACTTGGTAAAGAAAAAGAAATGGTTGTTCATATAGCGAAAGATGTAAGTTCAAAATCGATTGCCGCGCTTAAAAAAATAGGTATACACGCGATAGTTTATTATGATGATTTAAAGTCACTGGATAAATCTTTAGAACAGGCATTAAAAAGTAATCAAATTACTAAAATAGATCATAAAAAACAGATAACAGAAAAAGAACGGGAAATTTTAAGCAAAAAGACAAAAGAAGAAATTAAGAATAAACAATTGTTAAACGTATCTGGCTTTCAGCTTAGCTCTGAAAAAAATAAAATATTTATCGAAATCTCAAAAATTTTAATTAATGAAGAAATAGAAGCATTGGTGCTACAGCTAGAGAGAATATGGATATTTGAACAAAAAGAAAATACAGATGCCAAAATATATATTAATATTATAAAAATAACAACACATATTGAAAAAGATTTTTTAGAAAAGATAATGTTATCTTTATATGAAAGTAAAAAATTAAACTTGCATACATGGCAAAAAGACGTACTTTTCTTAGTTTCAAATAATACAGAACTAAAACTTCAATTTAAAAATATATTAAATGAAATAATAAACGATTATAAAGAACTTCAAAAACCAGATTTAGTAATCTAATTTAAAATATTTTCAAAAAAACTGAAACTTTTTTGTTTTTGTTTTATATTAATTTTCGTCTTAACTATTTAAAAAAGAATGTGGGGGAGTATGAATACCAACAATGTCACTTTCTGCGATGGATATTTTAAACCAGTTTAGTTCTGGTATATGTATTATAGATACTAATCAAAAAATTATTTATAGAAATAGAAAAAGTTTAAATATATTCGGGAATAAACTAATACAAGATAATTTATATGCAAATATGATTTTTCCTTATATCCCTGAAAATATGAGAAATATCAATAAATTACCCGCTATAATTGCGATGCAAAGCGGAAAAGAACTAAATTATACATTATATATAACTAAAGAACATGGAAATAAAATTCCTGTAGACTGTATAGTTTCACCAATTTTTAACAATGAAAATAAGGTTATTGGCGCTTCTGAAAATTATATTACAGGAGATATTATTAATAAAAGAATAAAGAAAACGCAAATGCATTCTATTTTGTCACAATTTGTATCAAAAAGCGCTCTTGAATTTATTGAGGCAAAAGCAAACAAAAGAGAAGACTCAATTGCTATAAAAAAATATAAAACTATGGTATTTCTTGATATAGTGGGATTTACTTCTTTATCTGAAAGATACGAACCATTAGTAGTAATCAATATCTTAAATAATTTTTATCAAAAGGTATACAATACAATTAAACAATTTGATGGAGATATTGATAAATTTATAGGCGATGCTATGCTTATAATATTTTCAAACAGCGAAAATGCAGTAAGATGCGCTACCGATATTATATTAAAAGATTTGCCCATTATTAATGCTCAAATTTCAAAACAATTTTCACAATCTCTTCAAATACACGTGGGTATAAACAGCGGATGGGTAATAATCGGAGAACTCGGCTCAGCATATAGAAAAGATTTTACGGTTATAGGCGATAATGTAAATATAGCGTCTCGTATTGAGTCTTTAACACCACCAAATGAAGTTTGGATTTCTGGCAGTTGTATGTCAAATTTAGGTAAACTTTCTTTATTATTTGATCAGGTAGACACATTAAATGTAAAAGGAAAAAAGAAAGCATTGACTCTTTATAAATTCTTACCAGAAAAACTTAGTATGAGTAAACGAGTTTTAGTATACGAAAAAAAAGATGAGGTAAAAAGTGATTTGAAATTTAGATTGAGGCGAATGGGGGTAAAAGAAATAACAATTGTTGAATCAGAAAATCAACTTGAAAGAGAAGCGCAAATAGATTTTGATAATATGCTAATTGGGCCTACGGCTAATATATCAGAAATTCCCAGAATTCAAAAGATACTAGAGGCAGTTGGTCGAAAAAAAGAAATAATTGTACCTATAAGAAAAGATATAAAACCTGAATCTATTTTGGCCCTTGAAAAAATGGGAATTCATACCGTTGTAGCTTACGATGAAACAGAAAATTTTGATATTTCCCTTAAAAATGCATTGAAAAGTCAGTCAATTAAAAATATTAAAGCAAAGGAACAATTAACTGATGAAGACCGTAAAAAGTTAGAACCTGAAGAAACCGATACCGAGCTTAATATTACAGGGTTTCAATTAAGTTCAGATAAAGAAAATATAAGTATTGAAATTTTTGACCATTTAAGGGAAGACCAAATTCATTCAATACTAGTTCAAGCTCAAAAAATTTGGGGATATGAATTTAAAGAAAGTAAAAAATCAAAATTTATATTTCAATTTGATACCATAGAAAATACGATATCAAATTCTTTCTTAGAAAATCTGCTAACACCTTTTTTTAGTAATTCATTTTTAAATTTATCCTCATGGAATGAAGTTCCAGTATCTATCAAAACAAAAAATAAAGATCTAGAAAGTAAATTTACTAATATTATAAAAAAAATTAGTAATCAATATTCTCAGCCTGAAAACAATACAACAAAACTTGAAAAGTTATTAAATAGTGAAAATTAAAAATAAGATCAACAATTAGAAAAATTTCTTTACCAAGCGCCTCAAAAAAAAGTGTTTGCAACATGCTAAATGATTTGCCAAATATAAAACATGCAGAAGTAAACGGAAAAAAAGTATTATTAAGAGTTGATTTTAACGTCCCCTTCGATAAAAATACGGGAATAATAACTGATGAAACAAGAATAAAAAAAAGTATTCCTACTATTGAATATCTTTTAAATAACGGGGCCTCTGTGATATTAATATCACATATGGGAAGACCCAATGGTAAAAAAGATGAGCAATTTTCACTTGTAAAAGTTATTGATATAATAAAAAAATATATTAAACAAGATATTATCTTTTGTGAAGAAACAACTGGCGAAAAAGCCAAAAGCATGGCTGAGAATTTAAAAAGTTCAGAAGTACTTCTTTTAGAAAATATACGTTTCAAAGCAGAAGAAACCTCAAAAAATAAAGAAGAAAGAGAGTCTTTAGCAAAAGAATTATCAGAATTAGGGGATATTTACGTTGATGACGCTTTTGGATGCTGTCACAGAGAACATGCTTCTATAGTTGAATTGGCAGAACTTTTGCCTTCATACGCTGGGTTTTTGCTTCACAGAGAAATTGAGATGCTTGATAAAGTTTTAACTAAACCAGAAAGACCATTTGTTGTAGTAATAGGCGGTTCAAAAGTATCAACAAAAATTAAATTACTTGAAACTTTTGTTACAAAAGTAGATACAATTTTAGTAGGCGGCGCAATGGCATATACTATTCTTAAAGCAAGGTTATTAGAAATAGGATCTTCATTAATAGAAAGAGAATTTTTAAGTAATGCTTTTCAACTTGTAGACAAGGCCAGTTATCATAAATGTCAATTTGTACTGCCCGAAGATCATATTATAGCCGACGAATTTTCTGAAAATGCGAAAATTAAAAAAACAGGCAAAGAAATACCAGCAGGCTGGATGGGTATGGATATTGGTCCCAAAACTGCCGATAAATATGAAAAGATAATTAAAGAAGCTAAGACTGTATTATGGAATGGACCAATGGGTGTATTTGAAATGAGTAAATTTGACAAAGGTACAATGGCTGTTGCGAAAGCTGTCGCAAAATGCAAGGGTATTACAATTGCCGGCGGAGGAGATTCATATTATGCTGCTAAAAAAGCCGGTATTGAAGATAAAATAACTCATTTATCTACAGGCGGCGGTGCCATGCTTGAATACATAGAAGGCAAAAAACTTCCGGGAATACAAGTCTTACTATCCGGTAAAGAAAATGAATAATCAAGCCTTGAAAGGCTCTAAAGCAATAAACTGGCTGGAAAAAATTAACAGCAGGGTACAATCTTTAAAACCATCAGGTATACGTGAATTTTTTGATGTTGTGGCACATCAAAAAGATTGTATTTCATTGGGTGTGGGTGAACCAGATTTTGTAAGTCCGCAAGTTATTATTGAAACCGCGATAGAAGCTTTAAGAAAAGGGTATACTCATTATACAGGTAATCAGGGACTGCCTGAACTAAGAAAAGAAATAAGCAAATATATAGAAAATGAATATAGCATCAAGTATGATCCTAATGAAGAAATAATTATTACTGTAGGTGTTTCTCAGGCAGTTGATCTTGCCCTTAGAGCAGTATTAAATATAAAAGACGGTGTTATTTACGGAACTCCAAGCTATGTATCTTATGAACCAATGATTTCTCTAGCGGGGGGTGAACCTCAATCTGTTTCAACAAGTTTTAATAATAACTTCTTATTACAGCTGCCAGAATTAAAAAACGCAATCAAAGATAATTCAAAAATTTTATTTTTAAATTATCCGGCGAATCCTACGGGTTCTTCTTTTAATAAAAAAGAACTTGAAGAGATTAAAAATTTCGTAATAGAAAATGATCTACTGGTTATTTCTGATGAAATTTACGGGGAGCTTTCTTATGAAATGCCGCATACGCCAATATCTATATTTGAAGAAATGAAGGAAAGAACTCTTCTATTAGGCGGTTTTTCAAAGGGTTTTGCCATGACTGGCTGGCGAATAGGTTATGCATGCGGACCTTCTGCATGGATAAAGTCAATGCTAAAAATACATCAATATTCTATGTTATGCGCACCTACGCTGGGTCAAATTGCGGCAGAGGCGGCATTAAAATACGCTTTAGATGATAAAGATAAAATGAAAGCAGCATATAAAAAAAGGCGAGATTTAATCGTAAACGGATTCAATGAATTGGGCCTAGACTGTAAAACTCCGCTTGGAGCTTTTTATGTTTTCCCCAGTATAAAAAAATCAGGATTTTCTTCTATGGAATTTGCTAAGAATTTATTAAAAGAACAAAATGTTGCGGTCGTACCGGGAACAGCTTTTGGCGATGACGGTGAAGGATTTATTCGATGCTCTTATGCTACAAGTTATAAAGAAATTGAAATAGCACTTGAAAAAATAAAAAAATTCATAAATAAAATATAAAATAAAATTAATTCCAAAAAGTTATTATTTCAAGATAGATTATTTTTTGTTTGCCAATTAAACCCTTATATTTACCATAAACAATGGCTTTTTTTTGCTTAGATGAAAAATCATTTCTTTTTTGATTAAATTCTTCATAAGAAAGCCATGTGGGTTTATTATCATTTGTGGGTAAAAAACCTTCTACGAGATATTCTTTTTCTTTCTCTTTAACTAATAACCTTACTTCTTTTCCTTTTTCAACATCTTTTAAACGTACAAGTTTACCTTCTAATAAAACAAGACAATTATAAAAAAATTCAGGTTCTTTAAGTATTTCAGAAACAAAAATTAAATCATTGAATTCTTCATAATCTAAATCGGGAATAAAATTTAAAAATATTTTTGCCTTTTCTTTTGATTTAAAATCAGCATTAGAGTTAATAATTCTTTGCAGAAGATATCTTGTCAGATTTACTTTTTTATCTATCAAATGGTTTTTGGCTTTTTCAAAATCAGAGACAAGGGTTCCTCTATCATTATAAAAATAAAGTACTTTTGATTTATCAGAAGAATTTGTTACCGCAGCTTCACTATCAATACTTAGTTTTTTCCATGGATATTTTTCAATTTTATCAGCTTCTGCAATTTCTGTTTCATTTTTTGAGAATGATATTACATAAATAAATGTAAAAATAAAAATAATAACTATTATAAATATTAATATTTTTCTTGAATTCGAGATTATAATTTTTTTATAAACCTGTTCCTGGTTATTTAAAACCTTTTCAGAGTTTTCAGTATTTGCCTTTTCTTTAATTTGACTTAAGAAATCTGGCAGTATAATAAAATTTGAGAATTCAGCATCATGAGCCATTTGAATTAAAGGTATTTCTTTTCTGGCTTTTTCTATTAGTTCGCTGGCAAGCCAGCCTTCAGAATAATCAGATATTTGTGTCCAATACCACAATGCTTTTTCTATATCTTTTTCCCAAAGCGCAGCGTATGCTGAAAGGTAATTTATATAACTTATGGTTGAATTTGATTTTAATTTTTTAGCCGCGTTTAAGTAATTTATGAAATTTGGTCTGTCATCTAAAAAACCGTAGGCTACAGCGGCTAGAAACCATCCCCAAAAATTTTTCTTATCTGTTTCAATTACCTTATTAGATAAAGTAACCGCTTCCTGAAAATTACCCTCACGTACAGCGTTATAGGCCTCAATTATATCAACTTGGCTGTTATTCACTTTTAAATTTGAATTTAATTTACTCTTTCAACATAAGAAAAATCGCGCAGATCAATTTTTATTTTATCATTTGTTTTTACAAATAAAGGTACCTGTATTTTAGCTCCTGTTTCAAGAGTAACTTCTTTAGTAGGATTTGTAGCTGTATCGCCCTTTAATCCCTCTTCGGCGTATGTAACGAGAAGCTCAATAAAATTAGGAGGCAAAATACTTACAGGTTTATCTTCATAAAGAAGCACGTTCATTTCTATACCTTCTTTTAAAAAAGGCAGTAAATCACCAATTTCATTTTTAGAAATAGATATTTGATCATAAGTTTCATTATCCATGAAAACTATATTTTCACCATCATCATATGAATAAACGACATTTCTTTTATCTAATTCTATATCTTCAAGCATTTCACCTGATCGATAGGTTTTTTCAATTGTTGAGTTTTTTGAAAGACTTTTTAACCTTATTCTTACCACAGCAGCACCTTTTCCAGGTTTATGATGTTGAAAGCTTTGTACAAGAAAAATATCTCCTTCTATTTGCAATGCCATACCTTTTTTAACATGGTTAGAGTTTATCATGAGTCCTCCATAAAAATTTTTATGACTCCAATATTTATAATCAATATTTCGTGAAAATCGTTTTTCTTATCACATTTTTTTATTTTAAGTATTATTTTTTATTTATATTCTTTTCTTCAAATTTTTTAAAAAATACCGATAAAAAATTATGGTAAGATCATTATGGACATCTGCGACAGGTATGGTCGCTCAACAATTTAATATAGATACTATTTCAAATAATTTATCTAATGTGAATACAACCGGCTTCAAGAAGAACAGAGCTGATTTTGAAGATTTAATTTATCAGCATCAGGTATTAGCGGGAACACCAGCAACAGCTGTATCTGAAGTTCCAACCGGAGTAAGCGTTGGACACGGTGTAAGACCCGCATCAACACAAAAAATTTTTGAAATGGGTTCTCTACAGGCCACCGGTCATAAGCTTGATATTTCAATTTCAAATACGGTAGGCTTTTATAAAGTACAAATGCCCGATGAAAGTTTTGCGTATACAAGGGACGGAACTTTCAAGATAGATAGTAATCGTCAGGTGGTAACAAGCAATGGATATTTAATGCAGCCTGAATTAATTCTTCCTGAAAATGGAATTTTAGAGACTTTGACAATTTCTGAACAAGGTGAAGTAACAATGGTTTTGGGTGACGACATGAATCCAACTAATATTGGTCAAATAGAGACATACAGATTTGTAAATCCGGCGGGATTAAAGGCTATAGGTAAAAATTTATTAAAAGAAACTCCGGCTTCGGGTGCAGAAATCGCGGGAACACCCGGGCTAGAAGGGTTTGGATCGCTATTACAGGGATTTGTTGAGATGAGTAACGTAAAATTAGCTGAAGAAATGGTGAATATGATTGTGGCTCAAAGAGCCTATGAGGCTAACTCAAAATCAATTCATACTTCTGATTCTATGCTTGCAACCGCGATTGGGCTAAAAAGATAAAAAATGAAAAATGAATTTAACCAGACTACAGAATAAATTTAATTGGTTAGAAAAAAAACCAGTTTTTATTACGAAAAAAAACTGGAGTCTGGTTATTTCTCTTTTCTTATTTTACACAAATAATATAACATCAGGAATTTATAGTAAACCATGGTCAATTCAATTAAATGATAACGTTTATATAAATCAAGATAAAATATGTTTAAGAGACATTGGAAAAATAAATAAATCGCTTTTAAATGTTGAAGATTTGAATACATGGGAAAAAACTTGTTTTAATCTGCGGCAAAAAGACAAAAATGAAATTACAAAAGAAGAAATAGAAATACAATTAATAAAAGTAAACTTATTTCCGCAGAATATTTATGGTGAGAAGTTAAATATAATTAACAAATTATCTGATTTAAAATATTTTAATAATAATAGTACTACATATATAAATACTGAAGATAAATATGACGTTAAAGAAGATGAAATAATAAATATTATTTTTGATAAAAAAAATATTTCTATCCAATTAAAAGTTAAAGCTTTATCTAACGCAAAAATTGGAGAAGTTATAAGAGTTAAATCTGATGAATATAATTTGGTTTATAAAGTAAAATTGATAAATACAAAAGAAGCAATAATTGAAAATGAATAATTTTAAAAAAATAATTATTGGAATACTTATTCTCTTCTTTATTAATCCCTTATTGGCACAGGTAAGCTTATGGCGTGATCATAATCCATACGCTGATAATATAAAGACCGGTGATATAATAAACATAATCGTAATTGAAAAATTTAATATAGTAAATGAAGGTGAATGGAAAAATACAGGGTCATGGGAATTAAAACTCACGCCTGATTTAACAAATATGCCTTTTCTAAGCGCGTCAGAAGAAAATAAAACAAGAAACCTAAAGGAAAATGCAAACATAAATATCTCAGAAAATATTGAATTTGAAATAACCGGTATTGTTGGTCAAAAACTAGCTAATGGAATAAATTTTGTAATAACCGCTCAAAAAAATATTAATATTGATAATAAAACTTCAAAATTTGTTTTATCTGGTATTATAAATCCAAATTCAATACAAAACGGAAGTATTAATTCTAAAAAAATAGCTAATTTAGAATTAGTCGTAACTACAAAACCATTACCTCCACTTGATAATTCAATTGAGCTTACAAAAAAAAGTGATAATAAAGAAGATGATGCAGAAAAAAAAGAAAAAGAACCTGAAAATCAAATAAGCACAGAAAAACAAAGAGAACTCATTTTAAAACAAATGCAGGAAATATTAGGAGTAATCACAAAATAAATGAAATTCTTTATTCAAATATTTTTTATAATTATAATTTTTTCTAATAGTGTTTATTCACTTTCTCTTTCCATAGGAGAAATAACAAAAATTTCATCTTTTAGAGAAAATCATTTAGTAGGTTTTGGGCTTGTTGTGGGTCTAAAACAAACTGGTGACTCAAGAAGCGTTTTAGGACTTCAGGCATTGGTTAAACTTTTAAAACAAAGAGGAATTGAAGCTAAAAATGATATTATTAAAAGTAAGAATATAGCCGCTGTAATGGTAATGGCGAATATTCCGCCTTTAGCTAAAAGAGGTGATACTATTGATATTTGGGTTGCATCCATTGGCGATGCAAAATCTATAGAAGGCGGCTATTTGATGCAAACACCATTATTCGCAGCAGATGGAATTGTTTATGCTGCGGCACAATCGGCCATAACAGATTCAAATCAAACAACGAAAAAAAATAAAAATACGGTACGCGTAATTAAAGGGGCAATAATAGAAAAACCAATTGTTCAGCCTATGATAAATCTTATCGAAAATAAAAGAGAATTAAGCTTAAGTTTAATTAACTTTGATATTAATACAGCTGATAATATTATAAATTCAGTTAATAATTTATACTCTAATTCTACCAATTTGGATCCAGACGGAACAATTGTTATAAAAATTCCAGAGAATGAAGATTCTGTAAAATTTATTTCTAATATATTAGATACGAAAGTACAAGTAAAAACCAGAGCTAAAATTGTAATAGATTCAAACACTGGTACAATTGTAATGGGAGGCGGTGTAGGTTTATCTGCCGTAGCCGTAAATAAAGAAAATATAAATATTAAAATAGGTCAAAATGATAAAACCAATACACAAAGAAAAGGTAATGTTTATATTGAAGAAACAGCCACTGTTAAAGAACTTGTAGAAGCATTGAATAGCTTAGGAATGCCAGCGTTTGAAATAATAGATATTATAAAAACGATACATTCATCTGGTTCATTACATGGAGAATTAATAATACAATAGAAGGAAATAAAGATGTTAAATTCAATAGACCCTTTCTTATATAAAGCTATCAACTACGACAACGAAGATAATAAATTAAATTCAATTAATCGTCAATTTGCTAATATTGAAAAAAATAATAATAAGTTTGATATATTGTTGAAAAATAAAATTAATGAAAACAATAAGAAATTAAACTTAAGTACAGATATAATATCTAAAGTACCCAGAAAAGAATCTATATTAAAAGAAATTAAAACAAATGAAGAGAAAAGAAAATTATACGAAGCTGCTGAACAATTTGAAGCGTATTTTGTTGAAAAAATGTTTCGTGAAATGAAAAAAAATATACCTAAAAATAATTTGATAAACGGCGGCTACGCTGAAGAAATTTTTGATGAGATGTTACTTACTGAAAGAGTAAAAACAATGGCGCATAACCAAGAATTTGGATTAGCTGAGATGATTTATAATCAAATGAAACAAATTTAATTCAATTTATAACCCGCAATAAGCATTGTAATATCATCTGAAAATGAATCTTTGGGAACATCTGAAAAAGAGTTATGAAATTTAATTAATTCTTCTTTAAAATTTTCAATTAAATTTTTTATACTAGAATTTATATTTAATTTCATAAAATTCTTCAATCTTTCAATTCCATATTCTTCGCCTTGATTATTTTGCGTATCTATTATACCGTCAGAATAAAATACTATTTTATCTTTTTTATCAAGTCTTATTTCTTTTTCTTCATATTCCATATCTTTTTGTATACCCAAAAGAGGTCCCGTAGAGCCAAGTTCAATTATTTCTCCATGTAATTTTTGAACCAATATAGGCCAGTGTCCGCCTGATGAGTATTTTAGTTCATTTTTATTTGTATCTATAATTACCATGGCAGAAGAAAAAAAATCACCTAGCATAAGATATTTATTCATATAATTATTTATTTCTTTAAAAATAAAAGACGGTGACGTTGATTTTTTTATCATATCAGAGAATACCAATTTCAACATCATACTGATTAAAGCAGCGGGGATACCATGACCTGAAACATCACAAATTACAATGGCATATTGGTTATTATCAATAGGAAAAAAATCATAATAATCACCTGATAATTCTCCCATAGGAATAAATAGGCTATTTATTTCTAAATTTTTGAAAGATGTATTTGCAGAGGGTAGTATATTATGTTGAATTTCTTTTGCCAGTTTTAATTCTTTTTGATACTCTTTATTTTGTTTTTCAAGTTTTTGTTTCGCTAAATTTAAATTTTTTGTTCTTTCAATTACTTCTTTTTCTAAATTTAAATTTAAGCTTTCAGTTTTATGATAAATATCTACATAGCGTTGACTAAGTAAATAACCTATAGATAAAATTAAAAAGGCAAATCCATACGGCATTAAAAGATAACCCAAAAATGTTATAAAACCATATGAGGCCAGCATATCATACAAAACAGAAAATAAAAAAATAGTAATACCGGCAAAAACAATAAAAGAGTATTGGTGTTTTTTAACTGTGTATGATAAACTTAAAAAGAAAACGTATATTATTTGAAAACTAATAATATATGTATTATATTTAACTAATTTTATCCATAAAGAGTAATTTTTGTTTGTAATTAAAATTATTAACAAAAAAAATAATTGTATAACAGAAGGTATAAACCACTTATAATTCGATTTCTTTACTCTATTTAAATATAAGTAATGCAGAAAAATAATAAATAAAGATGGAGACAATAATGATAATATAATTTCTGCTTGTTTCATAATATAAACCATATTTTCAGGCATCCAAAAATATTTCAATGGAGAATTTAATCCGAAATACATAAACATAATTATCGAGAATAAACCAAAAAATAAATTTTCTTTTATAGCAGGAATCTCAAAATACAATAAAAAATGATATAAAGATACAACAAGTATAATTGCCGTTAAAATAATTTCTGGTAAACACATTTCTATGTAATTTTCAAAAAATTTATTATTTGAAATAATAAATCTGTGTTCCTCTTTTTTAAAGCCTCCCAGATTATTTTCTTTATCTAAGTATATTTTTATTGATAATAAATTTTCACCTAATTTAAAATATTCTTTAGGAATGTTATAAATTCTAGGGATGTCATCTGCTCTTAAGATTTCATTATAGTTATTATCTAATTTTCCGGTTTTACCTATAATATGGCCGTTAAAGAAAGTCTCATCTGCTAATATGATTTGACCTAAAAACAAAATTAAATCATGAATTGGTTTTTTATCAGAATTTATTTTAGTTTGCAGCCATACAGCTTTATTTGATCCAGTTTCTTTTTTAAGATTTCCGTTTAGAGGAATAGAATTTTCAATTTCGAACTTTTCTGCGAATTTTTGATTATCATCTAACACAATATTCCAGTTTAAATTATTAATATCTAAAAAAAAATCGCTGGTTTTAATATTTGCAGAATAAAAAAAATATAATGGTATTGATACAATAATTAGCGTTAAAAAAATAAAAAAAACAAAACCGATTCGATTTTCTTTTCTCATTAAAAAAAGTGAAGAAATATGAAATCTAACTAATCTTAATATTAGTTATAATTTCTTTTTTTTTCTGTTCCTCTGTGAATAAATTTTTATTTTTTTCAAATATACCTGTTAAATTAATCTCAACTTTAGAATTGCCAGTAATTGATTTTGCTTTTTTCTTTACAGAAGCAGCATATTTTGATATTAAATCAAATGAGTTTTTTGCCTCAGGAGCAATATTAATAACCGCAGTTGATATTGTAATCAAAGGAATTTCTTTTATTTTACCATCACGTGTCTTCCCTTTATAGAAGCCGTTTTCAATCTCAGTTTTACTAAAAAGATTTTTTATCATATCTGGATATTTTTTATAAACGCCGCCTATAAATTTTCTTATTACAGTTTTATAACCTAAAATAAAAAAATCATCTCCCCCTAAATGTCCTGTATATAATTGTTTTTTATCATAACTTGCGCGAATTTCTTTAAAACAGTGCGCTAATAACTGAATTGCCTTATCACCCGCTTTAACACCTTTATAATCATTAAATGGCTTAAATTGGTCTAAATCTAAGTATGCTATGGAAAAAGGCTTATTTAAATTAATCCATTTAAGGTATTCTTCTTCAATTAAAAGTATTCCTGGCAATCCCGTTAAAGCATTTGTGTGTAACTTTATTTTAGATTGATATAAAACATGATTTATCTTTTGCATAAAAAAATTAGGCATGATGGGTTTATGAACATAATCTTCAATACCAGAATGAAAGGCCTTTGAAAGAATATCTGAACTATCTTCACCCGATACCATAATAATTGAAATTAAGTGAGAATCAATTTTTTTCTTTATTGTTTTTATAATATCAAATCCATTATATTTAGGATGATTCAAGTTTAAATCAACTAGAACCAAGTCAGGAGTTTCTGTTTCTATTTTATTTAAAAATATTTTTGGATCGGTAAAAATAAAAATTTCACCTAAATGTTTAATTAGATTTTTAATCTGTTTGCAAAAATCAAGATTATCATCTAAAATATATATTTTTTTAATTGTTTTTAGCATTTGTAGAAAGTGATACATTTAAAATTTTGTTTAATATATTAGTTATTCTCTTTTTATGAAAAACATATGAAGAAGAATTCAATATAATTTGCGCGTTACTTTCTAAAATTACGTCACTTTCATATAAATTGTGTGCTTTTAATGTTTGTCCCGTGGAAACTAAATCTACAATTACATCAGAAATATCGGTTAAAGGCGCTAATTCGATGGAACCATATAAATTAATCATTTGAATATTTATTCCTTTTTCAAAAAAATATTTTGATGTGATTTTGGGATATTTTGTTGCTACTCTTAATTTTTTCATTTTCTTCCAGTTATTAAATTTTTCAGGATGCGCAACTGAAAGTCTGCAATTACCGAATGGTAATGACGCCGGCACGAAAACGTCAAATGAATTTTCTAAAAGTAAATCATAACCAATTACCCCGATATCTGCGGCCCCCTGCTCAACATAAGTACCGACATCTTTAGATCGAATTAATAGATACTGTATCTTTTTGACTTCATCATTAAAAATTAGCTGTCGATTTTCAGAAACATTCTTTAGCGAAGATATATTTTGATTATAAAAAAATTCAATACTTTCTTCACTCATTCTACCTTTTGGCAGCGCTATTTTTAATGTATGATCCATTAATTCTTAGTAGTTTTTGATTCTTTTAATGAAATTAAAAGAAGATAATTTTTTACATCTTTCTTATAGGTACTATTAGGAAAATCAGCCAGTACTTTTTTAAATAATGGTTTAGCTTCATCAATTTTGTTTTGATAATAAAAAGTTCTGGCTTTATTATATAAAATGATATCATTTTTTTCAATTTTCTCAAAGTCTTTCTCTAAATCATTATATAATTCCGCCGCTTTTTGCAATTGATACTGGCTTTCATAAGCGTATGCCGCAAAAAATTTCGCGTAAGTTTTTACCGCGATACTATCTTGATATTGTGCAAATTTTAATAATGATTCAATATGTTTTTGAAATTCTTTTAACTCTTTATAGGTATAAGCTTCTATTAAACATCCATTGGCGGCATGTACGGTTGGCCAAAAATGCGAACATAGTTTTTGAGAATTTTCTAAAATTTCATTAAATTTCTTTTTTTTATCTTCACTTTCTGGCATCTTTTTTACATCTGAAAAGGTTTTATAAAGTTTAATAAAATCTTCATTCTGACTTTCAGTAATAGCGCTATGAGTAAATATGCCTATAAAGGTAAGTATTACCATTAACATAATGGCTGCTGTTATAGTTCTTACAAGTTTTGGGTTTGATTTAAGCCATCTTCTGCTTAATAGAAACCAGTTTTCAATTAAATTACGTTCTACTTCAACAATATCTTTAGGAATTTTATGAATACCTTGATTTTCATCATTTTCTTCAAATTTCTTTCGTTTTCTAAAAAGTTTTTTTCTTTTTATTTTTTCACTCATGTTTCCAGCATTTTAATAAAGAACATCCTGACAACAGAAAATTGATAATAAATGTGAAGTTATTTTCGGATATTTGTTGACATATAATTATCAATTAAAGAAACATCTAATAAGAAATATATGGATATTTAAAATTATGAAAAGTGATCAAAACCAATTAATTAATGAAATAAATAATGTAAAAAATGAACTATTAAAGTCAAATCCGGCTTTAGAAGATAGAAGACGTCATGTATTACACAAAAGAACATACAATCTGCAAAAAGTTCTTGTTGCAAACAGGGGAGAAATCGCGAAAAGATTTTTTCTATCGTTACGTGAAGAAAATATACCATCGGTCGCCGTGGTTACAGACGCTGATATTGGACAATCATGGTATGACTTCGCGGACGAAACAATTTTTATTGGCGATCCCAGAAATTATGTTTCGGTACCTGTTATATTAGCAGCCGCAATTATATCTGAAGCTAATGCTGTTTATCCTGGATATGGGTTTTTATCTGAAAATGTTGATTTTGTAAAAAGTTTAGAAGTAACTAATGAGATCTTGAAAAAGAATATTATTTTCATGGGCCCGCCTTCAAAAGTCATGATAAACGTGGGAAATAAATTAAAAGCAAGAACTCTAGCTAAAGAAAATGGTATTCCTTTATTTGAGGGATCAGAATCAATAGAAGAAATAGACAAAGCTCATTTAATAGCAGATAAGATAGGATATCCAGTTATTGTAAAGCTTGATTCAGGCGGCGGCGGAAAAGGAATGATTCCTGTTTTTGATAAATCGAAATTAAAAGAATCCATAGAATCATGCCAGAGAATTGGTGAGCAGCTTTATAAAGACAAAACCTTTTATCTTGAAAAATATATTGAATATCCAGTTCATATTGAAGTACAAATTTTTAACGGTTTATCTGTAGGGGTTAGAAAATGTGCGGTTCAAAGAAGAAATCAAAAAATTATTGAAGAAAGCGGACATTCTTTTTTAGATATAAAAACATATGAAAATTTAATAGTCTCTGCAGAAAAAATGGCAGACATTTCTGGATATAAACAATATAACGGTGGTGCGGGTACCGTAGAATTCTTAATGGATTCTAAAACCGGTGAGTTTGGTTTTTTAGAAATGAATACCCGATTACAGGTTGAATACGGAGTAACCGATCAGGCTTTAAATATTGACCTGGTTAAATGGCAAATTCTCTTTTTTGACGGCAGAGAAAAAGAAATTCCATTTGACTATATTAAAAAAAATAGATTAGAACCAAAAAATCACTCTATAGAATGCAGAATTTACGCTGAAGAACCAGAAAAAAACTATGCTCCTTCAACGGGAGAAATCTCTGACATAATACTGCCCTCATTTAATGGTATTCGCTGCGATATTGGTTTCAAAAGAGGCGATAAAATTTTAATGAATTATGATCCAATGATCGGTAAACTTATTGCATATGCTCCCAATAGAAAAGAAGCTATTTTAAGAATGAAAAGAGCATTAGAAGAATTTTATATTTCTGGTATAAGTACAAATACTTTTTTACTATTAAAAATTATAAAAAATAAAGAATTTATTAATGGGAACTATACAAATCGTTTATTAATAGATAATTCTGAATTAGAAAGGTCTTTATCTGAACCTGTCATAATTGATGACAGAAGAAGCAACACGCCTATTATTTTTGCCGCGTTAGCGGAACATATAACAATAATACAAAAAGCGGCTGAGGAATATGTGTTATTTGGACATATTGAAAATTTTCAGCGAAATCATAAACAAACAAAAATTCCAAATGTTTATGAAGTTGAATATCAGGATACTAAATATAAAGTTAAATTTTTACAAATTGCTTTAGATACTTTTTATACATATATAAATGATATCTATAACGGCAAAGCTCAAATTACATTTTCAAAAAATAAAAATGATGATTATCTTATTAGATTTGGTCTAAAATCTATTAGAATTAGATTAGATCGAAGATCTAATTACATGATACTTAAAATGAAAAACAATGAAAGTATTCAATATTATACACTAAAAGTTTTTGCTGAAGATATAGAAAAAAAGCAAGATCCAGAAGGGATGGTAAGATCTCCCTTCCAGGGGACTTTTGTGGCTTTAGGTAAAGAAGATAATTCAGATAAGAAAGTAAAAGCAAATACATTAAAAATAGGTTCTGTTGTATCAAAAAATCAAACCATAATGGTTGTATCAGCCATGAAAATGGAAGTACCATTGACCGCACCTATTGACGGTAAAATAACTTATATTTTTGAAGATGGTGATTTATCAAAGTTAGAAATAGGCCATACTGTAGATGGGCTGGTTATAGGAAAAAACGTAAATGAAGGCGAGATACTCTTTACAATAGAAGGAAATGAAAGTAAAGAAAAAACAAAAGAACAAAAAACTGAAAAAACAGGTAAGATAATTAAAAATTCTTTAATTAAATCAAACAATATTTTAGACTTTCTATTTAATGGCGATCTTGAAGTTTTGTCAATAAAAAATCCATCTGAATATCTACCGCAAATTTTAGATATAATTAAAACCTATTACTTGGGATATAATCAAAATATGTTAATATTTGATAAGCTGTCATCTATATTAAAAATGTATTGTGAAAAAAATATAATTCAAACAGATGAAAATATAAATAATAAAATAATTGAAATTATTCATATTTATCATAATGTAAATAAAATATTTTCACCAATAGTCGAAGAAGATTATTCATATTTTGAAGAATTAAATCGATTAATTGTTCACTGGAAAGATTTTGATTACAAACCTCCCGAATATTTTAGAAAATTACTACATGATATTATTATTTCTTATGGAGTTGAAGAGGGTGTAAATATACATAAAAGTTACATACACAGTCTTCAAATGTTATTAAATCTACAAAAATCTTATGATGAAAATCCAAAATATCGTGAAAATATGAAGTCTCTAATTAATATTTTAGAAATATCAAAAACGTTTACAGAAAATATACATGAAACTTTATCTAAACTTCTTCAAATTGAGCAAATTCAAATAGAAAACTCTTTAGCTGATTATATAAAATTAAGAGTTAAGCCTATTTTTAAGTCTGTAGATGAAGATATTGAATTAAAAGATACGGAATTACGAAAACTTAAAGAGAAAAGGTTAACTGAACTTGAAAATATTAAAGAACATATAAATAAAAATATTGCAAAAGTAAAAGAATCATTAAACAATAAAAATTTAAAAATAATTCCAGACAATATCTCAAAATCATTACAACTAGAAATTGAACCAAGAATAATAAAGTTAAAGAAAAAATATGATGTGTATCGATTATATTCACCTTTGAAGGATATATATATTTACTTATTAGTAAATAAAGAAGATAAAAACAATAAAACTTATGTTGTTTATATGCCAGCTAAAGACAAATTAGAACCCGAAGAAGATGAGAAAGGACAAATAATACGAATTAAAAATCTCTACATCATTGAAGCGGTTACTTTAATAGCGTGTTACCAGGAGATCGAAAAAACTCAAAACAATAGAATTGAATTTATAGCAGGTGATAATACAGGTAATGTAAGACTAGAACATTATAGTCCTAAATTGTTAGAAAGTTATTCACAGAAGGGATCTATATTTAATATAGTATATTATTTTACAAAAAAAATTATATCAGAAATATTTATACATCTGTATATTAAAGAACAAAATAAAATACAAAAAAAGACATTAAGTATTTTTTACAATAATGATAAACTTCAATTAGATTTAATTACAGATGATGATAAAAATAATCCCTATTTTGATTCTGAATTTAATGATAATAATCAAAAATTATATGATTTAAGTAAATGGCCCATTGAAGTTTGGGCACAAGAATGTTTTGATAACTCTAAATACCAAGAAATAAAAATCAAATCGATAGACAATACCGAATGGTTAAATCCAAAAACTGAAAAAAAAGAAATCAAACCTGTAGGTGCAAAAATATTTTTAGGCAAGATCAAAGAAAAAGAGGCTTATTTTTACATGAAAGATTCTAGAATAAGCGGTGGTGCAACTGGTAATTTAGAAGGGTTAAAGTTTTTAGCTTCTTGTTATTTATCATATATACAACAAATTCCTTTATATATCTGGAATGATGGTGCGGGAGCCAACATTAAAGAAGGTATGGTATCGTTAAATAGAGCGGCTGAAGGTTTCATGATGAATACTTTGTTATGGGAGAAAGTTAGTAAAGATGAATTTTTTAAATATTTAGCCTATCATCCTGATGATACAATTAAAGCTTTATTTGAAGAAATCGATAAACAATTTAATATAACAATAGATCATATTAATTTAAATAAAAATAATTTTTATACAGTTGCAGTAGGAGTCGGCGCTTCCGCAGGATTAGATGTTTATGGTTCCAGCCAGGCGGCAATTCAGGTAATGTTAGATTCTCAACAGTCATACAGGGTTTTAACAGGATCCAATGTTATACGTTCTGTAACAGGAGAAGATCTAACTAATTATGAAATTGGCGGGGCGAAAGTAATGAACCAAAAAACAGGTATAGTTGATATTGTCGCAGAAAACAAAGTTCACATGATTAATATTATTAAAGATATTCATCATATGTTTGCTGTTTATAATAATATTGAGTCAATACAAAGAAAAATATTAATTGAAAAATATGTATCTGGACATAAAGAAACGCTTTCAGAAGCTTTAATTCGAAATAATACAGATGATGGGAACTTTATTCCATTTAAGGACAAGTATTACGGATCAGAGTCTTTAATCGCCGGTTTCGGGAAAATAGGGGGACACAGAGTTTTAGTGATGGGACCAAGAAGTGATTTTGGATTAATATCAGTACCGTCTATTATAAAAGCAAAAGAAGTATTAAGAGTATCATACGGTACATCAACTCATCAAATATTAATAATGGGACAAAAATGGTTTGGAGACTTTATTTCATATGAAACAAGAGATTTTAGAATTAGATTTGATTTTTTACAGTTGTTACAAAGAAAAAAGGGTATTCAAATTAACATTATAACAAAATTTAAAGGACTACATGATATAAGTATACAAAGTACGGCAGATATTATAATATTTATAAAAACCGAAAATTTAGAAGAAAATGAATATAATTATGTTCAAAGAGTTGCTACATTCATAGTAAATGATTTTGAAGAAGCATTTAATCTTTCTCAGAAGCTGATAAATATTATTGATTCAACAAATTCTGATAATAATTGGACAAATGAAAACAGTTTTAAAGAAAATAATGATACTACGGCAAAAAATAATAAGAAATTCCCGCAAATACCTAAAAATTTAAATGAACCCTTTGATATTATTAAATCTGTAATAGATCCCATTGTTGATGAAAATACTTTTATCGAATTTTTTAAAGAAATGAACAATCCGCTAAAAGAAGCATGTCTTATTACGGGAATTGCAAAAATTGATAATAAACCCATAGCGATAATTGCTGACCAGCCTGATGTATTAGGTGGTGCGCCTGATGCGCCTAGCACAGATAAGTTTCGTATTTTTACAGAAATTATTGGTAAAAATAATATACCGCTTCTTATGTTATCTAATTCGCCGGGTTTTGTACCGGGAACAAAGCAGGAGAGACTTCGTATACAGTCAATTGGCGCAAGATCATTAGATATTAATATTATGAGTAAGGTACCTGTTGTTTCAGTAGTTTTAAATCAAAATTATGGCGGACGCCAAATTCAGGCCTTCAGCCGATATCTTAGACCAGGAATTGTTTATATCGCGATGGAAAAATCTTTAATGGCAGTAATGGGTTCTAGTGCAGCTTTTGATCTATTTCATGGAGCACAATATAATAAATTTATTAAAGAAAATAAAAAAGAGGAAGCCAAAAAGCTGAGAGAAACCTTTATTGATAATTTTAATAATAAAGCATACGCCTCAAATGATGCCCTAAGTACTAACATTTTAGATTGGATTATTTCAGATATAAAAAATTTAAGAGAAAATATAATTAAAGGTATGTTTATAGCTGTAAAAAAATTGAATGAAGCTTTTTATTAAAATAAATTTGACAATATTGCCTTAATTTTTTATAATATTGGTTGACAACGCAAATTTCTAATTAATAAATGGTTATTAAAAGAAAAATTGTAAATTAATTATTTTATCGGAGGAAATTAAATGAAAATAAGTTATTGTAAAAAGCAAATTATTATTTTAATGGTATTGCTTTTTAGCATCTTTTCTGTAAATATATATGCGCAGGAACAACAAGAAGAAATAACAGAACCTGAGGTTGTGACAGAAGAAGAAATACCAGCAGAACCTGCAGAAGAACCTGTTATGGAAGAACAAATTACATCTGAAGAAGCACAACCAGCTGTAGAAGTTGAAGAAACTGCTATAGAGTCAGAAATACCAACAGAAACTACTGAAGTAGCACCATCTGAAACTAATGAAGAAGTACCGGTAGAGCAAGTCTCTGAAACCACAATGGAATCACCAGAAGGTGAAACAGCGACAGCTTCAGGTATGATCTATAGTGATGGCAAAACTACCTATGCGACAAGCGGCACAAAATTTTCTCTTGATTCACATGATCAACTTTCAGCTTTAAAATTAGTTGAATATAAAGTTGGTGATAACTCATTTCAAAGATATGAAGCACCAATCTTTATTGAACAAGAAGGTAAGCATAGAATACTATTTAGAGGGATTGATAATGTAGGTAATCAAGAACCTGAAAGTGTTTATTTGGTTGTAATTGATAATACAGCGCCAGAAATATCAGTTGTAACAGATCCTGTATTGGTGGTTGATAGTAGCGGTAGAGCTTTTGGACCATCAAATGTAAACATTGACTTAAAAGTTATAGATAATTATAGCGGCGTAAAAAAGATGGAATATAGTCTTGATGGCGGTGCATACCAAGAATATGCCGGCCCAATAAACTTAAGTGAGGTTGGCTATCATCAGCTTAAATATAGAGCTATTGATAATTTAGGAAATCAAAGTACTGAAAAATCAATCAGTTTAGAAATTGACGCCAATGCTCCTAAAGTATCTATTCAATCAGAAAGAAGATTAATTCAATTAGGTGAACAACAATTTACTTCAAGAGACAATATTTTTAAAATTAATGTTATGGATGAAGAATCAGGTATACAACAAATATTAGTTAAAGTTGACGGCGAAGCAGATTTTAGACCTTATACAAATCCTATAAGATTTGAATTAGAAGGCAACCATACAATTGAAGCGAAAGCTATTGATAGAGTAGGTAATCAAACTGAAACAAGAAGATTAGATTTTATCGTAGATGATAATCCGCCTAAAACCAGCATAAAGCCGGTGAGCGAGTAAGAAAATAAAGGCCGCATAAAGCGGCCTTTTTTATGGATTTAATATCTTATAACATAAATTCCAATAAGAAAATTAAGATAGAAAATTATATAAATTATCTTAATAAAGGAATTGATGATTTCATAAAAACAGATATTTTTAAAATATTGAATAAGAAATTTTTAATAAATGATCTTTTTATACACAAAAGCATAAATGTAAATAATGAAAAATTAAAAACAAAAGATAATAATTTTCTTTATAATAGAATATATGAATTTGAATTTATTGAATTAAGCGGTATAATTTATTATTCATTTTTTAATAAAGAAATCATAACATTTATTGGTGACTTTACTAAAAAAAATAATTTTTATGAAATACATTGTAATCTTGACAATGAAACACCGGAACAATTGTCAATTTATCAAAAATCATTGTTAGAATTAGGAGCCAATGATGCTTGGTTTGAAAATATTGTTATGAAAAAATCCAGACCAGCTGTAAAATTATGCGTGTTAATAAAAAGGGATAAATTATATTTTTTTATTAACTGGATATTAAAAAAATCAAAAACATTAGGAGTTCGATATTATCCAGTTCATCGACTTGAGCTATATAGAACAAATACAAATACGAGTAAAAATAAAGAATATTTTTCAATTGATGGGAAAAAAAATAAAAAACCGGAGGCTGATTTTTTAGAAAAAGAATTTATGAAAAACATTTTAATTTAAGACCTTAATATATTCTTCCCATTTTTCTCTAATTTTATTTTTAGATTTCCTTTCAAAAAAAACAGCTTCATTATAAAGTGAAATAGGATGATTTGGATAAATTGATTTTAGTTTTTTAAATATTTCTTCAGCTTTATCATACTTTTCTAAGTTAAATGCATATATTGCTGCTTCATTTAAAACAAGTAAGCTTTCAGGATTTGTTTCTAAGGTTTCATTTATCATATTCCAAGCTTTTTCTAATTCGCCTGATTTTATTAAATAACGACAATAATAAATTTTAGTTTTTTCGTCTTTTTTATATTTACCTATGTATTTAAAAATTTGATTGGCAAAATCTAAATCTCCCTTATAAATAAAATAAAGAAATACTGCCCATCGTATAAAAAGAGGAATATTAGTAGTTACTTTTTTACCCTGTTTTATTTGTTCTATCCAATTTAATACTTCTTCATTATAAATCTTAGGTAGTTCTTCCGTTTCTTGATATTTATCAGTTGATTTATTCTTATTAAAAAATTCATTGACATCTGTTAGTTTTTTTCTTAAATATAATACAATATTATGAATATCTCCATAGGGTTTGGATAATAAAAATGAAGATAGATTTTTTATTTGATTATTATTTAACGAATTATTTATAGCCTGAACAAAATCTTCAAACTCTTTTTTAGGATAAAGAAATTTGGCGTATTCATATTTTCCGTAAATAAAAATCTGCTTTTTTAATGTGTCCTGCCATAATTTTATTTTGACATTGGGATAGTTTTTAATTAAATAATTCAGAGCTCTTTTTGTAGAAATTTTTAATATCTTTTCTTCAAAACACTCAAAAAAACCATATGGAATATTTTTATTATTAAATGTTAAATTAAATTGTGTTTTATATTTTTTTATATCCCATTTTTCATCTTTTAAAGAATGTATTAGATATGAGAAATTAAAAGCTCTGCCTAAAAAATAATCTTCTTTAATATTTATTTTTAGGTGTTCCATTGAAATAGACTTTTTGTAAATATCCTGAAAATAAAATTCAATTAAATTTCTATCTTGAATGCTTAATTTTTTATAAGTTAATATATAAAACAAGAAAGACATCCAATCTGACTTTCTTTTCAAAGCTTTATAAAAAACAAGATATAATGCTAAATCATTACTTTGATATCCCTGGTGCCAAAGAGATTCAATTTCTTCCATATCATTTAAGACAGAATTATCAATATCTTCTCGAAAATATCTAAAAAAATTAATTACTTTATCATTACTATCCTGATTATACGCGAAGAAAGGAAATAAAGATTCTTTATATAATTCAGTATTCTTGATATAATTTTCAATTTTTTGATTAAAAATACTTTCATATGTGTATTCTTTCTTTTTTAAAAGCAACTTTTTTGTTTGAATTTTCTTTAATAAAGAGTCAATATTTAAATTATTTATATTTAAATCATTTTTTGGTAGAATATTTGAATTAAAATTCGATTTTAGTATTTTTTGTTTTTTATGAGATTTTAATAAAATAATTAATAGGATGAAAAATAAAATAACTGTTATTATAACAACAAATATATTATTTTTTAAGATGCTTAAATCTTTATTAAAGATGTTCAATAACAGTAAATTAACGTCATTACTCATAGAATTATTATAATTTATAAATAAATTATCGGCGTAATTTATGATTGTATACTTAATTATATATGAAAAGGCACAATTTTTTATGAACATTTTTTAATTTCATTGTAATCATAAATTTAGTTTAGATATTATAGCGTCGAAAATATAATAAATGAAAAAAAATAAAATATTTTTAAAATTATTTTTAATTATTTTTTTTCTATTAAATTATCAGGCTTCTGCTACATTTGCAAAATCTAATTATGTAATATATAAAATTAAAAATGGGGATAATTTATCGAATATAGCTAAAAGATATAAGGTTTCTGTTAGAGATCTTATTCGGTGGAACTCAATTAAAAAACCAAATAAATTATTTTATGGGAAAAAGTTAAAAATATATAAATTGAACCAAGACGTAAATAAAGAAAAATACTCAATTTCAATTAATAAACCTGTCAAAAATTATAAATTATTTAAAAATTATAATTCAAAGAGTGATATAAAAAATTATGGAATAGTGTATAAAGTTAAAAAAAATGAACTTGTATACCCTGTAAAAAATGGTAAAGTTAAAAAAATAAGTTATATGAGAGGATTTGGATTTTATATTTTAGTTGACCACGGATCAGGTTGGTTAAGCATGTATTCAAATATAGATAAAATTCAAGTTAATAAAGGTGACATTGTAACCAGAAAAAACATATTAGGGAAGGTAAATGGAGATAATATGTTTTTTTTAATATCACACAATGGGAAACCAATTAATCCGGATTTTTTATTATAATATTTAGGAATAAAAAATGCAGTGGGAAATCATTAACGGGACTTTAGTTACTCCAGAAGAAATTATCAAAGAAGGAAGCCTTACTGTTTCTCAGGATAAAATAATAAAAATAGGTAAAAGGTCTATTCATGACCAAAAAGGAATACAAATTGATCTAAACGGGCTAATTGTTTTTCCGGGAATTATTGACGGCCATGATCATTTACTAGGAACTTATCTTCCCAGAGTGGGCGATAGAAAACCCTATTTAAATTGGTTAATGTGGGATAATGATTTAAAATCATCTCCTATATATGCAGAAAGACAGCAGGTTGAATCGACAGATTTATATTTGCTGGGTGGGTACCGGCATTTAATCAGCGGAGTGACCAGCGTACAAGATCATATTCCGCATTTTGTACGTGAAATGTTTAGAAAGAATGTGCCTATTCGATTAATTGACAAATATACAATGGCGCATGCTGTTTGTTCGTTTGCATTGCCATGGGGAGAAATTGAATCTGAGCATCAATTAGCGAAAGAAAATAATATTCCTTTTGTAACCCATTGTTCAGAGGGATTTGATGAAGAAACTAAAAAGTCAGTTTCTGTACTTGAAAAAAAAGATGCTTTAAGCGAACATACCGTTTTAATTCATGGTATTGCATTTTCTGATGAAGATATTGATTTGTTATATAAAAATAAAGTAAATGTCGTATGGTGTCCCGTTTCAAATTTATATATGTTTGGAACAACCGCGCCAATAAAAAAACTGCTTGAAAAAAATGTTAATGTTTGTCTTGGTACTGATTCACCTATGTCGGGATCAGTAAATATATTTGAAGAAATATATATTGCTAAGAAATTTTATTTTGAAAAGTATGGAACTAAATTAACTTCAAAAAAAATAGTTGAAATGCTTACTATTAATCCGTCGAGAGCTTTTTTTAGACCCGACATTGGTTCTCTTAAGCAAAATAATAAAGCAGATTTTATTGTAATTGATGGAGACCCTAAACAACCTTATGAAGCTTTTACATCTATGCAATATGAAAATATAATGCTTGTAGTAATAGATGGAATTCCTAAATATGCAGATGAAAACTTTATACCATTATTTGAAACCCTTGACATCCCTTTTCAAAAAATAAAGGTAGCGGGTAGTAAAAAAATAATCGAAGGAGATGTTCTAGGATTGCTTAACAGAATAAAAAACTCTGTAAATTTTGATAAAAAATTTGATTTTCTTCCGATAGAACCTTGTTAATATGAGTGGACCAGTAAAAAGAACATATAAAGCCGGATCAATTATTTATTTTGAAGGCGATCGTGGTGAAAAGGGGGACGAGGTATATGTTTTACAAGAAGGTAAAATAAGACTTATTTCTACCGGACTTGATTTAGTAACAGAAAATAAAGAAGATGTGAAACGAGGTGAATTTTTTGGCGTTAAATCGGCAATGGGACATTATCCCAGAGAAGAGACAGCTCAAGTTATAGCAGATTCAACTGTTCTTGTATTTAAAACTCCATTGTTTGAAGCCTTCTCTTTAAAAAATCCACGATTGGTTTTGCAGATGCTTAAAGTTTTTTCATCACAATTAAGAAAGATTCATCGAAAAGTAAGAGAAACCTTGGGAGAATATGATATAACCGATACTTCTATTGAATTAATGAAAGTTGCCGAGTACTATTATAAAATAGGTAATAAAAAGCATGCAGAATACGCTTATAATGCGTACTTAAAGCAATATCCCGATGGCGACCTTGAGAAAAGAGCTCGAACAATGATAAATAATATAGATCAGGGCCAGGATTTTCCTGTTAATTCGCCCAGCCTAGAAGCAATATTAAGCGGACAGGATTATGCTGAAAATATTGAAGATATTTCTGAAGATTTTTCTGAAAATTTATCCGGTGAGCCTATGGATGATATGGGTGCGTCAGGTTTTGAAACAACGTCAGATGATTTTTCAGGAGGATCATCTTTAGATGATTTTGCGGCACCTCCTTTAGAGGGCAGCAATGATTTTGGTACGCCTATGGCATCTGATGATTTTGGGTTTTCAGACCCTTCTTTTGAAAGTGGAAACAGTGACTTTGGATCTCCTTCTGATGATTTTTCTTTGGGTAATTCTTCCTTTGATGAAGATTTTGGTTCTTCATCTATGAATACTTCGGGCTCTGCTTCAGAATTATATTATGAGGGTTTAAATCAATTTTCGCAAAATAATTTTGATAAAGCAATAGAAAAATTTAATTTGGTTTTAGGTATTAAAAATTTTGCCAATCAAGAAGAAGCCGGTTTTTTAGAAAAAGCTCAATTTGAAAAGGGAAGGGCTTATCTTAAAAAAAATGCTATGAATGAATCAATACAGGAATTTTCAGAGTATTTAAAAAAATATCCATCCGGTGAAAATAAGAAAAAAACATTAAATTATATGGCCGAAATATATGAAAAAAAAGGCGATAAACAAAAAGCTGTATTATTTTATAACAAAGTTATTTTAATTAAACCACTTGATAAAATAACAAATAGTGCGAAACAAAAATTAGAGAGGCTTGGCGGATAATTATGTTACAAGGAAAGGGATTATTTGAGAAATTTGGTAAAGAATATTCTCCAGGCCAAATGATTTTTTGTGAATTTGAACAGGGGAATGATTTTTATCTTATTCAAAATGGAAGAGTAAAAATTGCTAAAATAGTCAAAGATAAAGAAAAAACTATGGATATTTTAGAACCGGGAGACATCTTTGGTGAAATGGCTATTTTAGAAGAACAGCCTCGCTCAGCATCAGCTGTAGCTGTTGATCAGGTTGAAGTTCTTCATTTTAACAGAGAAAATTTTGTAAGCCTGATGACTAGCCAGCCTCAAATGGCGTTTAAGTTATTACTAATATTCGCGAGAAGAATATATGACGCGAGAAGACGATTAATGATACTATTATTAGATGATATACAGTCGAAAGTAGCGGATGTATTTTTAATGCTTTCAGAAAAAGAACCAAATTATGATCAGTTAAAAGAAATTGTATTAAAAGTAACATTAGATGATATTTCGCATTGGTGCGGCGAACCGATCGAAAAAGTTGATCAGGTTGTTTCACATTGGGCCAAGATTGGGAAAATTGATTTATATCCAGATAAATTAATGGTTCATAATCTAAATGATTTAAGACGTTTAGTAAATTCTAAGAGAAAATAAATTAAATAATTTATATGATAAATTATCATTAAAGAGAGAATCATCTTTTGCCGATTTTAATATATGAATAAAAAAATAAATCAAATATCGAAAATTATAATTACATCTTTAATACTAATGAGCATTACAACAGAATATGCTCAACAACAACAACAACAACAACAACAACAGAAAACTAAAATACAATCAACTAAAGAATCAAAGAAAAGTAATAATGAAAATGATATTTATGACTTTGGTGGATCTAAAAAAGATGAAAGGCTTGAAATAACAAATATTTCGTTTTCAAGAAGATATACCAGTGACGGGCGCGGGGAATATATGGAAATATTTTTTAATATTATTAATTTAATGGATAGCTCAATTAAATTAAAAATGTATATTCTTGGTTATTATGAAGATGATTTAACCAAAACAAAACATAGAAAATGGATAGGATATCCCCAGTGGAGAAAACGGGATTTTGAAAAAGATACCGTAAAAGTTTTTCATTTTGACAGTATTCCAGAAATTGATAAAACAAAAATAGATCCGGATAAAAAAGAACTATATGAATTCCCTACATCAAAAGAATATTTTAAGTATATTACAAAGAATGCCAATAATGGTATTCAACTTGAATTGGCTGGCATTGAAAGCAAAAACTTTGGCGCTATAAAAAGTGAAAATTATAATATAATAAGCGAACCATTAAAATCTACTGTATTTGCTAAATTATACGCACCCTTTGGAAGTCAAAATTTTTTCTTTAATAATTTTTGTATTGTTTTATATGATAGTGAAAAAAATAAAATTGTACATAGACAATTATATAATTTTAAAACAAATATGAAAATACATTAAGTATTAAATATACTTAATGTTCAATGTCTTACTTCTTACCTAATTTCTATTAAACAGTCAATAAATAAAGTAAGTACTTGATTTTATTAATCCGGTTTTTAAAATTGACTTATAAATGCAATTAGTAGAAAATAAAAAAGCCAGATTTAATTATGAAATTATTGATACATTAGAGGCTGGTATTGTATTGCAGGGTACCGAATTAAAATCAATACGAAAAAAAAAAATTAACATTACTGATTCCTATGCCGCATTTAAGAAAAATGAACTTTTTTTAATTAATGCTAAAATAGAACATTATGATAAAGCAAATATATTTAACCATGAAATAACAAGGCCACGAAAACTATTATTACATAAAAGAGAAATAGAAAAACTTAAAGTTAAGTTAAAAGAAAGGGGACTAAGTCTATTTCCCATAAAAATGTATTTTAATGATAGACAAAAGGTGAAAGTGTTACTTGGTCTTGGTAAGGGTAAAAAGAAATTTGATAAAAGACAAACCTTAAAAGAAAGAGACACAAAAAGAGAAATGGATAGAGACTTGAAACAATATAGCAGATAATAAAATTCTAATGCCTAAAGTAAATATTGAACTTTTTAATAATCTAAATTTTAACCTGCCAGAAGAATTAATTGCAAAATATCCTGTAGAACCACCTGAAAACTGCAAATTAATGTATATTAATAAAAAAAATCATAAAATAGATAATTTATATTTTTTTGATTTGCAGTCTATTTTAAAAGAAGGCGATTTAATTATTGCAAATAATACAAAAGTTGAGTCAAGAAGAATTTTTTTAAGAAGAAAGCAGGGCGGTCGAATTGAAACAGTTTTTCTAGAAAGAATGAAGGACTTAAATCTTTGGAAGGTTCTAATTAAAAAAAGAAAAAAATTAAATAATAACGAAATTTTAGTTTCAGAAATTGATCCAAAAATAGAATTTATTGTTCACAAGAAGACTACGGGTGAACTGTATATTGAAGAACCTTTCGATTTAACCGAAACAATTTTTGAAACTTTAGGACAAATGCCTATACCGCCTTACATGAAAAGAGAAGAAGAGAAAATAGATAAAAAATACTATCAAAATTATTTTTCTAAAATATCTGGGTCTTCTGCTGCACCAACAGCAGCTCTTCATTTTTCAGATAATCTTGTGCAAAAATTAAATAAAAAAAATATAAATATAGAGTTCGTTACTTTGCATATTGGTTATGGTACTTTTGCTCCTTTGAAAGAAGAAAACTTTACAACAAAATCGCTACATAAAGAATATTATCATATGTCTGATAAATTAGCGCATATTTTAGCCCAAAAAAATTATAATAGATTAATTAGCCTTGGTACCTCGTCTTTAAGAGTTCTTGAAACAATTTATCAAAAAACAAACGGAAGGTATGATAATGATTTAACGGGTGAAACAACTTTATTTTTATACCCGCCTGACAAAATTAAATCTGTAAATGGATTAATTACGAACTTTCATCTTCCAGCATCTAGCTTACTTTTGTTAACCGCTTGTTTTATTAAACCAGAACTGCTAAGAAAATGTTATGATTACGCAATAAATCAAAGATATAGATTTTATTCATATGGTGATGCTATGATTATTTTATAATAATAATGATAATAATAATATTATTATTATGTGACATAATGTATCTTATGGGAAGTCCTGAACTATTTATTTTTTTATCTACACGAAACAGGTTTTGAAGCTTTAATTATCTAGTTTGATTAAAACCTTTAGACAACCCGACGGATTGCAGGCAATATTAAATCCATTTTGTATATCAGTAAGCGGTAGTTGATGTGTTATCATATCATCTACTGTAATACGTTTATTTTTCAATAAATCAATTGCCTGTATATGGTCCAATGGAGTGGAACCATAACTGGTTTTAATTGTAATATCATTTCTCCAATGCGGGTTAAAATCTACTTTAACCATTTCTTCTGGCTTGGGTACTGCAAAAATAAGCACTGTTCCTCCCCTTTCAATACTATTAAGTGCAAGTTCTAAAGCACTTACAGAACCAGCGCAAACAATAATTTTATCTGCCAATCTTCCGTTATTTTTTTGCCTTAGTAATGAATTAAAATCATCATCTGGTTTTAATGTTACCTCTGCCCCAAATTTTTTAGCAGCTTCTAGCCTGTTGTCTTCTATGTCACAACCAATAATTAAACCAGCTCCTAAAGCTTTCGCGCATTTAATATGTAAAAGTCCAGACAATCCACAACCGATTACTAATACACTTTCACCCGGCCTTATTTCAGACGCTCTTTGTCCCCGCAGCACAGTGCCAAGAGGTTCAATAAAAGTACCTTCCTCATAGCTAATTTCATCAGGAATTTTCATAATTCCGGTATAAACGCTTTTGCCGCTTACTCTTAAATATTCAGAAAATCCTCCTGGAGAAAAGTTATTTATAGTTTGAAATGATTTACAGGCCGATTGATGACCTTTTATGCATTCTATGCATTCTTCACAGGGTACATGGTGTATAGCAAAGACTCTGTCTTTTTTTTTAAGATGTACTATATTCTTGCCAACATCTACTACTTCGCCGGTTAATTCATGACCTAATACCAATGGGGCTTTCTTAATACGATACCATTCCATAATATCACTGCCGCAAATACCACAGGCTTTTACTTTTATTAAAACATCATTATCGCCTATTTCGGGCACCGGTATTTCTTCTACTCGTACATCTGTATTTTTGTAATAAACGCCGGCTTTCATACTAATTATTCTTTTGTATATTTTTCGTAAAGATGCAAAGCTTCTTCAGCAGTTTTATTTTCATGTACAACTGCCCGTACTGCCCTTATCATAGCGACAGGGTTTTCGTTTTGAAATATATTTCTGCCCATATCTACACCCACGGCTCCTGCTTTAATCGCATTGTAAGTAAATTCCAGCGCTTCTTTAGTAGGTCTTTTGGTACCGCCAGCGATCACTATAGGCGAAAGACATGATTCTACCACTTCTTCAAATCCTTCACAGTAGTAGGTTTTAATAATATCAGCTCCATTTTCAGAAAGTACACGACACGCATGTTTTAAATACTTTATAGCTTCTTTTTTATCTTCTTGAGTAAGTTCACCCCCGTCTTCTCTTTCTCCTTTTACAAATTTGGTTAAAATAGGATCAGCCCCAACGGCTGTAATACCAATAGATACCAAACCAAATCTATGAGCTTCTTCGGTAAGACTGGTTAAATTTTGAATTGTTTGAGTTTGGCTGTCTAACCCGATATAGCATGATACCGTAAAACCTACCGCGTTTAGTTTTACCATTTCTTCGACAGATACGGTTATTATTTCATCATCTAATTCTTCAGGCTTTCTCATACTGTTGCCCCCGGTTGCCCTTAAAATTATTGGCGTTCTCATTCTTGAATCTATGCTTGTTTTTAACCCGCCAATTGTAGGGCTGATGGCATCACAATACTGTAAAAGCGGCTCGATTGTTTTTCTTAAATTTATAAGGCCGGCCGGCGCTCCCTGAAAATAACCATGATCGACAGCTAACATTACAGTATGGCCTGATTTAGGATCGAACATTTGAGCCATGCGGTTTTGAAGTCCACTGAACTCTATTTGATAATCAAAAACATTTTTCATTTTTTTACTCCTTGAAATATTATATTTAATAATTTCTATTGTTTTAGAATATACCAAAAAGAAAAATAAGGTTATGTTGAAAAATATTTATTTTTTTGAATACAAGGTTTTCTGTTGAATCCATATTAGGAACAGTATTTATTTCTTCAGACCTTTTTACTATAACCCCTGCGGAATTTTTTCTTTTACAATATAGAATTATTTAATTTAAAGAAAATTTTTAACTTATTGTATATTTTTTTAATTCATTGACGGCCTGTAAAAAACAAATTTATTTACGATAATATGCAAACTAAATTAAATAAAATTACAATAGAAGATATAACAAATACATATCATCTACCCCTTCTTCAACTTATACATAAAGCGGCTGAAGTCCATAAACAATATTTTGATCCTTTATCTGTTCAGCTTTGCTCTTTGCTTTCAATTAAAACCGGCGGATGTCCTGAAGATTGTTCATATTGTTCTCAATCGGCACATAGTAAAACATCAATAAAATCTGAAAATTTAAAATCAATTGATGATGTGTTAAATACGGCCCAAAATGCGAAAGAAAAAGGAGCCTCAAGATTTTGTATGGGAGCCGCATGGAGAAGCATTAAAGAAAACGACGACTTTGAAAATGTTCTTGAAATGATAAAAAAAATAAAAAGTCTAAATATGGAAGCCTGCTGTTCTTTAGGCATGGTTACCAAAGAACAAGCGTTCAAACTAAAAGAAGCGGGTCTAACATCATATAATCATAATTTAGATACGGGTCCTAAATATTATTCAAAAATAATTTCAACACGAACTTATAAAGAAAGGCTAACTACTTTAGAGAATATACAAAACGCGGGAATTTCTGTCTGCTGTGGAGCAATTATTGGGCTTGGCGAAAACGATAAAGACAGAATTGAATTTATTTACACTCTGGCAAACATGCCCAAACCTCCGGAATCAATTCCGGTTAACGCGTTAATACCAGTAAAAGGAACTCCACTGGAAAATAGAGAAAAAGCATCAATCTGGGATGTTATTCGAATGATTTCTGTTTTAAGAATATTTTTACCTGAAAGCATTATTAGAATATCAGCGGGAAGATCAAATTTTACTTACGCTGAACAAACGCTTTGTTTTTTGTCAGGAGCAAACTCTATATTTCTTGGTGATAAACTTTTAACTGAACCAAATGCGAATGAAGATAATGATCATGAAATGATGAATATTCTGGGAATAAACGGCGGTATAGTGAAAAAAACCGAATAATCAAATATGCCGGATATTTTAAGTTATATTGAAAATTCTCTAAAAAAAAAAAAAGATGATAATTCTTTAAGAAAATTATACTTAACTAAAGGGAAAATTGATTTTTGTTCCAATGATTATCTGGGATTTGCCCAAGATAAAAAATTGTATAAATTATTCAAAAAAAAATTATCCAGCACAGATGAAATCTTATTTGGCTCTACAGGCTCAAGACTTTTAAGCGGGCAATCTGAATATGTACAAACCTTAGAATTTAAATTAGCTGATTTTTTTAAAAGTGAATCTGCTTTAGTATTTAATTCTGGGTATCATGCCAATATAGGTTTAGTGCCATCGCTTATAAAAAAATCAGACACAATTTTTTATGATGCTTTATGCCATGCCTCTATAAGAGATGGTATTTTACTCTCAAAAGCGGAATCTTATTCGTTTAAACATAATGATATGATTGATTTAATTGAAAAAATTAAACGTAACGGAAAAGGTAATATTTTTATTATTACAGAAGCATTATTTTCTATGGATGGAGATTATTCACCCATAGAAGAAATTACTAAAATTTGTGAAAAATATAACGCAGCTTTAATATTAGATGAAGCTCATTCAACAGGCACAATTGGCAAAGAAGGCAGAGGGCTTGCGGTTTCAATGAATCAGCAAGGTAACATATTTGCCAGGATTCATACATTTGGCAAAGCAATGGGATGTTTTGGAGCCGTTATTTTATGCAATAACACATTAAAAACATATTTAATAAATAACGCCCGTTCCTTTATTTTTACTACTGCCCTGCCCCTTTTTAATATAGCTGCTATTGATTGTTCTCTTGATTATTTAAAAATGTCATCAGAAAGAATAGATACTCTTCATAAAAATATCATTTATTTTTTACAAAATATTCCTTCGTCTTTAAGAAAGTATTTTATACCGAGTGCATCTCCTATTCAAGGATTTATAACCCCAGGAAATGAAAATATAAAAAAATTAGCATCGTACTTGCAAAATAATAATATAGACGCCAGAGCAATTTTACATCCATCGGTACCTAGAGGTAAAGAAAGAATTAGAATAATCCTTCATTCATTTAATACACATGAAGAGATAAGAAAACTTCTACAAAATATTAATGATTATGTTACTATGTAAATTATAATGAAAAATGATATTTTTATAACAGGCATTGATACAAATATAGGTAAAACTATAACAGCAGCTATATTTACAGAAGCACTGAAAGCTGATTATTTTAAACCTGTTCAAAGCGGGAATTTAAAAAATACCGATAGAATGACAGTTGAAAAACTGGTTTCAAATAGTAAATCTATCTTTCACAATGAAATATATAAATTTAAGGAACCATTATCGCCTCACGCAGCCGCCAAAAAAGAAAATATAATTATTGATCCATCCAAAATTTTACGCCCTGCTTCTAAAAATAGATTAATTATTGAAGGTGCCGGAGGTCTGCTTGTTCCATTAACTAGTAACCATTTAATGATAGATTTAATTAAAGATTTACAATGTGATACGGTTATTGTTTCAAAAAACTATTTGGGTAGTATCAACCACACTTTATTAACAATTGAGATATTAAAATCAAAAAAAATTCCAGTTTTAGGTATTGTTTTTAGCGGCAAACCCAATGAAGATTCAGAAAATTTTATTTTAAGATACACAAATTGTAAAAAATTATTACATATACATCAAGAAACTATTTTTAATAAGAATATTATAATAAAATACGCTCAAAAACTTAAAAAAAATAAAGAACTACTTAAATGAATATTATTAAAACTGATTCAAATAATATTTGGCATCCTTTTACACAGGCTAAAAATTCACCGCCTATAATCAATATTAAATCAGGAAAAGGTATATATTTATATGATGACAAAGGTAATAAATTTATTGATGCGATATCTTCATGGTGGGTAAATCTTCATGGACATGGTAATGAATATATTGCTCAAAAAATATCTGAGCAGGCTAAAAAATTAGAACATGTTATTTTTGCAGGTTTTACCCATGAACAGGCCGTACATTTATCTGAGCGACTATTAAAAATTCTACCTGAGAATCAATCTAAAATATTTTATTCAGATAATGGTTCTACGGCGGTAGAAGTCGCCTTAAAAATATGCATTCAATACTGGTATAACAAAGGAGTGCCAAAAAATAAATTTATTGCTTTTGAAAACAGTTATCATGGCGATACATTCGGAGCCATGTCTGTAGGCAATAGAAGTATATTTACAAATTCTTTTAATTCTTTTTTATTTGATACAAATTATATCCCCCTGCCCACTGAAAAAAATATAGATCAAATTTTAAATAAAATAAATCAATTTCTTAAATCAAAAGAAATTGCGGGATTTATTTTTGAACCTCTGGTATTAGGCGCTGGCGGGATGAAAATGTATAATGCAAAATATTTAAATGATATATTAAAATTATTTAAAAAGAATAAAATTCTTACAATAGCTGATGAAGTTATGACCGGTTTTTATAGAACAGGGAAAATATTTGCCTCTGATTATTTATCTTTTAATCCTGATATCATTTGTCTTTCAAAAGGTATTACAGGAGGATTTTTACCCCTTGGCGTAACATCCTGCACAGAAAATATTTATAAAGCATTTTATTCGAATGACATTGCAAAAACATTTTTTCATGGCCATTCTTATACGGCAAACCCAATAAGCTGTGCAGCCGCTAATGCTAGTCTTGATTTATTATTGACTTCAAATTGTAAAAAACAAATTAAAAATATTGAAAAATGGCATCATAATTTTATAAAACAAATTAAGAATAGAAAATCAATAAAAAATGTCCGCTGTATTGGTACTATTTTAGCTTTTGATATCGATACAGTAGAAAAAACATCTTATACAAACAAGATAAAGACCTTTCTTTATAACTTTTTTATTAATAAAAATATTTTATTAAGACCATTAGGAAACACTATTTATATTCTGCCGCCTTATTGTATTAAAGAAAATGAAATTGAATTGGTATATTCGGTAATTAAAGAAGCATTAGATCTTATTGAAAATAACGATACCATTTAAAATTGAATATAATTTAAAATATATTTTAAAGGAACAAATGTTTCTTCAGGAGATGGAATGATTGAAAAAATAAAAATTATAGAATTGGATGAAGTTGACTCAACTAACGATTATATCAAAAGGAATATAAAAATATTTAATGAAAATTTTCAAACTGTTATGGCCAAAAATCAAACAAAAGGCAGAGGCAGAAAAGAAAATCAATGGAAATCTGAAAAAGATTTAGATTTAACGTTTTCTTTTGTTTTTTATCCCACTGATGTAATAAAAAATTTATCACCTATTTCACTATTTGTCGGTCTGTCAGTCTATAAAACAATAAATTCATTATTAAAATCAGATCATCTAAAAATAAAATGGCCCAATGATATTCTTTTTAATTCAAGAAAACTGTGTGGAATTTTATGTGAAAGAATCGTTGATTTTAATAACAACCCCGTTATTATAATAGGAATTGGTATTAATGTAAATGGAACTAAAAATATTTTGGATAAAAAAATAAAGGCTATTTCATTAAAAAATATCTCTGAAAAGAATTATGATATAAAATTTTTATTAAATAAAATAATGATAAACGCTAGAAAATATTTATTGCAATATCAAATTCCGTTGCTAAATGAAATAAGATATGAATTAATTGAATGTTTAAATTCAATAGGTAAAGAAGTAATTTATTATAATAATAAATCTATTAAAAAAGAAGGTATTGTTTCAGGTCTTTCAAATTCAGGTTATCTCATTGTTAAAGATAAAGAACAACAAAAGGAATATGAAGTCTTTGATGTTGAATTTATAGATTAAGTCTTATCTACACAAGCGGCAGCTGCGGCATATCTGCCATGATGAGTAATAGAAAGAGAGAACTTTTTTCCCTCAAATTCATAAAATGGAATATTTTTATCAAATTGAATTTTAATTAAATTGTCCATGTTTTTATAGTGTATATTTAGGTTTTGCATCATTTTCTTTCTAATTTCAAAAGAAGCTTTTTCGTTTTGTTTTATTTTTATAATACTATTTATTATTATTTTATTTTCATATGATTCTTTTAATTCATAATTTGAACACAAAGAATATATGTAATTTTTATTTATTATTGTATGACAATATAATATATTTTTTTTATATGTTACTTTATTTAAATTTTTATTAACAATAAATTCTCTGGGTGAAAAAAATATTACTTTATTTTTTTGTTTCATCACTTTATAGGCAGCTTCTTTTAATGACCATATTAGCCAAAATATTTTTTCGTCTTTTTTTTTTATATTGATTTCATTCTTATTTATGCATTTATAAAAATGATTTTTTATTTCTTCATTTGAAAGAACTCTTTTAATAAATTTTGTATGATAAGTCTTTAAATTTGAATCATCATCTGAAAAATCGATAATATCGTTTCCTAGATGTATCATTATATTTATTTTAAAATATTCTGAATATTCTTTTAGTTTTTTTCGATTTGAAAATATTTATCTTCCATTTCTTTTAATTTATACATTACTTGAAGTGATATATCTCTGGCCTGACGCATTCCGGTATTCATGCTTTCTGGTTTTATAACTTCCATATCTATATAAAATTTTTCTCCATTTTCAGGATAATCAGAATATTTGTCCTGTCCCTCGCCTCTTAAATAAACACATAAAACTTTACAATTTTCAACATCTTGTACAATTCTTCCTATACCATAGGTTGTATTTTCAATATCTATTAAAGCTGAACGGCTTCTTCCTCCTTCTGGAAAAATAGTGCAGATTTCTCCATCTCTCAATAAATATTTTATTTTGTCTAAAACCATATCATGATGTTCCGGGCTACCAAATCTATCTATAGGTATACATTTACCAAAGTATAAAAGAAACCGCCAATATAATTTTTTTGTAAAATTTTCAACAGCAGGTGTATTCCAGTTAAAATGTTTATAATTTAGAAAATACCAACTCATTCGGGCCATTCCTAAATGTATTATTAATGAATCAATTAAAGTCAAATGGTTTGAACAAAGCAATAAGGGAGAATTTTCTTTTACCAGTTGGCGGTATTTTTTTCTTATTTTACGTGTATTTTTTATTTTATACCTAAAAATTACTCGCAAAACAAAAGTTACTATTAAAGCCAATGGATAAAATATAATTCTCCCTAAAAACCGCTGCCTTTGTAAATATTTTATTTCAGATTTAAACTCATTTAAATCAACTTTTGGCGGCGGATTATTAGCCATCTAATTTGTTATAGATATTCTTACTTATACTTATTAATTTACTTCATATAATATAAGATTCGAATATCTTATAAATTTTTAGTTTTTTTTAGATTTTGTTTTTTATTAAGTTTGTGGCATCACCGATTGTTTCGATTTTTTCAGCCTCTTCGTCTGATATTTCAATATCAAACTCGTCTTCTAAAGCTAAAATAATATCAACTAACCGAGAAGAATTAACTTCAAAATCTTTTAATATATTTGAATCGTTTGTTACATTATTTAAACTTTCTTTGTTTTTGGCAAATGGACCTATTATACCAACTATTTTATCAAAAACTTCTTTCTCTTGCATTTTTTACCTCGTTTTCTATATATTAATCAGACGTTGTAAACTATTAAAAAAGGTTTAACCTGTAAAGTATTTTTTATTCCCACTTCTTATATATAATACACCCGTTTACATCACCAAAACCAAAACTGGCTTTAGCTAAAATCTTTATGTCAACATCCTTTGTTTCTTGAACAACACTTTTTTCAAAAGGCTTTATTTCATCATGTAAATCATGACAATTTAAAGATTTATGTACAAACCCTTTGTGTAATTGTAATACACACGCAACGGATTCGATACTTCCTGCTGCTCCCAAGCAATGTCCTATTAAAGATTTTGTAGAATTAATATAAGGAAAATTTTCAGGACTTCTATTTAATCCCTTGGACCAGTTATTTACCTCAATTGGATCTGCCATTGTGGCCGTTAAATGTCCATTTATTGCGTCAACTTGATCGCCTGTAATATTTGCTTTTTTTAATGCGTCTTTTATACAATTTTGAACAGAATCTGGATTTGGGGCCGTCATACTGCCGCCATTTCTATGGCCGCCGCAATTTAAAGATGTGCCCAATATTTCGGCATATATACGCGCTCCCCTTTTTTCGGCACTTTCAAGACTCTCAAGCAGTAAAATTCCACACCCTGAACCCGGCACAAATCCTGCTGCACTTTGGCTCATTGGCCTCGAAGCTTCTTGCGGCTTATCATTAAAAACAGCACTTAATACTTTCATGCCATCAAAACCGCCCCATGTAAACGGACTAGAACCTTCTGAGCCCCCTGCTAACATCCTATCAGCCAAACCATATTTTATTCTATCTACAGATTCGATGATGGCCTCTGTACCGGTATTACAAGCAGATGAATTCGTTGATACTTGGTTTCCTAAAGCTAATAATCCGCTTAATTTTGCGGTAATACCACTTGTCATACATTGTTCTACCATTGTAGACCCCATTCTTCTTACTTTACCTTCACTTATTTTAGGTATTAATTTTTCAGAAATTGTATCCATACCACCTAAACCCACGCCAACAATACATCCTGCATCCCAATTAACTTCATTTCCGTTTCTCTCTGGTACAGAAAATCCTGCGTCTTTCCAAGCATCGATACTTGCTATACCGGTATATACCATACCTTCATTCATTGCAAAAAGTTCTTCTTCTGAAAAATAATTAGGAAGAAGGCCGTCAACATTCTGCGGTATGCCTCCTACCTGACAGCCAAATTTTAATTCGGCCAGCTTTTCTATAAATCGTATACCGCTGACACTGTTTCTTAAAGCATTTTCGAATTCAACTAATCCATGGCCGTTTGGAGCGATAACACCCAGACCGGTTACTACTACTCTTCTCATTGTAATACCCCAGACATAACGCCTTCTGCCGCTATCACGCCATTTTCTTTTCTTATCTCTACTTTAGCTTTTAATTTACCCCTTCTAAAGAAGATTTTTTCAGCGTAAACTGTTATTTGTTCTTCGGGCTTAATCATATTTGAAAACTCTATCTCACAGTCAGAAAAAAGCATTAAAGCGTCACTTACGATCCCTTCTTTCATTAAAAGATAAATTCCTAATGCGACCAATCCTGCTTGTGCCATCGTTTCAATCATTATTACACCTGGTGTTACCGGATTTCCAGGGAAGTGACCTTCATAGAAATACTCATCTTTTTTATATCTATAGCTAGATAATATATGATTATCATCTAATTCTAAAATTTTCTCAATAAACCTAAACGGTTTTTGCTGTGGAATTTTTTCTAAAATTTGTTTAATCTCTTCTTGTGTTGCGGCCATTTTTGATACTGTTACTTCATTTTCCATATTTATCTCCTATCCAGAAATTCTTTCTCCTCCATCCGCTCTTATAATCGTACCATTTATCCATGCAGATTCATCAAGGCACATAAGAGCAATAACATTAGCTACATCGGTGGTTTCGGTTGTTCTACCAAGAGGATTTCTTAATCTAGCATGAGCAATCATATGCTTGCTACCCGGAATAAGTCTTAAAGCAGGTGTCTCGGTTATTCCTGCCTGAACAATATTCGATCTTATACCATACGGTCCCAATTCAAATGCAATACTTCGTGATACCGACTCTAAAGCTACTTTCGCAGCGCTCACAGCCGCATAACCTCTCCATGCTACTTCATTACCTTCACTTGTTAATCCAATTACTCTGGCGTCTTCTGTAAATATATTTCTTCTAAATATATCCATTGTCCATGTTAACATATTTGTACCCATAGAATAAATTGTATTAGCCATATCTTCATCTTCTAAGAATACTTCATTATTATAATCAGGAGAGTCCGCTACTTTCATAAAATCATCATTCCCATTTTCAAAAAGTTCATTGCAGGCTACTTTAACTTTTTCAGAATCTATACCTAACTTTTCAGCTAGTAATTCCGCAGGTTTTTTATTATTTTTCTTTTTTTGTGGTGCAATTAGTTTTAAATTACCAAAAGCAATTGAATGCAGTAAAAGACGAACTTTACCGCCGTTTAATATTTGTGTTAAATTGTCTAATACTTCTTTTTGTCCTTCAGGAGTAAGCGCGTTCGTATTATAGGCAGAAAAAGATACACCTGTTTTTTTTATTTCTTCAAAATGTGCATTTATTTTTTCCATTGCCCCTCTTCTATCTCGATGAACTAAGCATATATTCATCCCTAAAGAGGCTAATTTTTTGGCCGAAGCCAAACCAAAACCGCTAGAACCGCCTAATATTACCGCCCAATAATTTTTATCTTTAAAATTCATGTTATCTCCGTTTCTTTTAAATTTTATTCAACAAACGCTGATTTTGCTCCTCTTAAATTAATTATGGATATAACATCCGCGCCTATTGTTTTAAAAAATTTACCTAAAGGTTTATTAGGACCTATTTCATAAATTTTATCAGATACATTTTGAAGTTGACTCATATTATCAAGCCATTTCACAGAACCTGAAATTTGTTTTACCAGATTTTCAAGTAAATTTTCCGCTGTATGAAATTTTCCCGTATAATTTGACATCACCGTTTCAGCTTTATATTTTTTAAAACTTTCTTCATACTGTTTTAAGCAATCATTGAAATCGTTTTCAATTTCTTTCATTAAACTTGAATGGAAAGGTGCGCTAACATTTAAAAAAACCACATCTAATCCTTCAATTTCATTTTTTAATGTATTGGCAGTTTTTTGAGTTTCTTCAGTACTGCCACTAATTACTATTTGATTTTTTGAATTTATGTTTGCCATAGTAATATTATTTTTTTCACATTCTACTTTTACTTTATCTTGTGGTATATTTTCACAAATAAGTGCTGCCATTGTTCCCTTACCTTCAGGTACGGCAGTCTGCATTAAATTGCCTCTTTTTTTAACAATCTTTACGGCATTTTCAAACGGAATAACTTCAGCAGCGACTAAAGCCGTATACTCTCCCAAACTATGGCCTGCAAAATACACAGGTACAAAATTAAATTCTTTTTTAATTACTTCATACATAGCGATTTCTACCGTTAATATTGCCGGCTGTGTATATTCTGTAAGATTAAGACGCTCATCTTCTGAAAAACAAATTTCCTTTAAATCGCAATCAATTGCCTTTGATGCTTTTTCAAATATTTCTTTTGCTATAGGGTATTCATTGTAAAAATCCATTCCCATGGTGGGTCTTTGCGATCCCTGCCCCGGGAATACCACAGATAATTTGCTCATATTTTTATAAGTTTCCTTTTGTATATTTTGTTACATTAATTACATACTTAATCAAATTAGCCAAAATTGAATGTAATTATTAAAATATTTCATACTGTAAAGTGTTTTTTATTTATTATTTTTAAATTATTTTTGAAAAGGTGCTTTTCAATTTGAGTATTAATTTTTTTTCTTCCCTAAGAATTTTTAAACAATCAAAAATATATAAATAAAGAAATTAAAAATTGATTGTAAGTATGAAGTTATAAGAAAATCTTTTAAAATATCCAATATTAAGAATAAAATCGGAGAAAATGATGTCAGCGAAATATGTTTATTTTTTTGGGGATGGTAAAGCAGAAGGAGACGCGTCTCAAAAAAAATTATTAGGTGGTAAAGGGGCAAATCTTGCCGAGATGACTAATCTTGGAATTCCGGTGCCGCCTGGTTTTACTATCTCTACAGAAGTTTGTACCTATTATTACGAGAATCAGAAAACATATCCGAGTGATTTGCCAGAACAAATTAATGAACAAATAAAAAAATTAGAAAAACTAACCGGAAAAAAATTTGGCGACGACCAAAATCCGCTTCTAGTGTCAGTTCGTTCAGGTGCTGCCGCATCTATGCCTGGAATGATGGATACTGTTTTAAATTTAGGATTAAATGACAAAGCCGTTTCTGGCTTGATAAACCAGACAAACAATAAACGATTTGCTTATGATTCATATCGAAGATTTATTCAGATGTTTTCAAATGTGGTATATTCATTAAACCATGATAGTTTTGAAGAAATAATGAATCATCAAAAAAAAGAAGCTGGTGTAAAAGATGATACAGAACTTACTGAATCAGATTTAATAAAAATAATAGAAAAATATAAAAGTGTATTTAAAGAAAAAAAAGGGGAAGAATTCCCTCAGGATCCAAAGCAACAACTGCAAAAAGCAATTGACGCGGTTTTTGCTTCGTGGATGAATCCCCGTGCCAATACCTATAGAACTCTACATGGAATTTCAAATACTTTAGGGACAGCAGTAAATATTCAATCTATGGTTTTTGGTAATATGGGTGATGAATGCGGTACAGGGGTAGGTTTTACAAGAAACCCTGCTTCAGGCGAAAATAAATTTTTTGGTGAGTTTTTAATGAATGCTCAGGGTGAAGATGTAGTAGCTGGAATTCGAACGCCTCTGCCAATAAATGAATTAAAAATTGTGATGCCTGAGGCCTATGATGAACTATTAAGTATTGGTAAAACTCTTGAAAAACATTACAAAGATATGCAGGATATAGAATTTACCATTGAAAATAAAAAACTTTATATGCTACAGACAAGGTCAGGCAAAAGAACCAGTTTTGCCGCATTTAGAATCGCCTGTGAAATGGTTGAAGAAAATTTAATTGATAAGAAAAAAGCAGTAATGATGATAGATCCAAATTCTTTACCCTCGTTGTTAGCGCAGGTTTTTAATGAAGAAGAAAAAAAGAAATCTCTAGACAATGGCGGATTAATTGCCAAAGGTCTTGCAGCGGGTCCAGGGGCTGCCACGGGTAAAATAGTTCTTACTGCAGAAAAAGCAGTAGAAATGGCTAAACAAAATGAAAAAGTCATCTTAGTAAGACATGAAACATCACCAGAAGATATAGCAGGAATGCACTCAGCTCAGGGCATTTTAACCTCCCGAGGCGGGATGACAAGTCATGCCGCAGTAGTAGCCCGGGGCATGAATAAACCCTGTATCGTCGGTTGTACAGGATTAGAAGTAGATTACGAAAATAGCATAATTAAATACAAAAACGGCGGAGATACATCTCTAACCCTTAAAGAAAATGACTGGATATCAATAGATGGATTTACTGGAGAAATTATAAATGCCCATATAAATACAATTCCCAGTGAAATAGAACAAGTATTTGTTAATAAAAAATTAACATTAGAATCGAGTAAATTAGCGCAAGAATATAAAAATATTCTTGAATGGGCAGATTCATTTTCTACATTAAAAGTTAGAGCCAATTGTGATACACCTCATGACTCTATGGTAGCCAGAAAATACGGTGCTCAAGGTATAGGGCTTTGCCGTACGGAACATATGTTTTTTGAAAGCAATAGAATACTTGCTATGAGAGAAATGATATTATCGCCTTCAACAGAAGAAAGAAAAAAAGCGTTAAATAAACTTCTACCCTATCAAAGACAAGATTTCATTGAAATTTTCAGGGCTATGGATGGATTACCGGTCACAATACGATTATTGGATCCACCTTTGCATGAATTTTTACCTCATGAACCTGAAGCCATATCTCAATTAGCCAAAGAATTAAATACGGCAGAAAATATTGTTAAAAAACATATTGAAGATATTAAAGAATTAAACCCTATGTTAGGTCATAGAGGATGTCGTTTGGGTATTTCTTATCCTGAAATTACAGAGATGCAGACCAGAGCAATTATTGAAGCTGCCTGTGAAATTAAAGCAGAAGGAAAGATTGTTTTTCCTGAAATTATGGTTCCTCTTGTTGGTAATTATAAAGAATTAGAAAATCAGGAAAAAATAATTAGAAAAACAGCAGAAGAAGTACAAAAAGAAAAAAATATAAAAATAGATTATCTATTAGGTACAATGATTGAGGTTCCCCGAGCAGCAATTACAGCGGATGAAATAGCGAAACATGCTGAATTTTTTAGTTTTGGTACCAATGACCTAACACAAATGGGTGCTGGTTTTTCAAGAGATGATGCGGGTAGCTTTTTACCGGAATATATAGCACAAGGAATTTATGAAAGTGATCCTTTCGCCGTTTTAGATCAAAATGGTATTGGCAAATTAATGGAAATTGCGGTTGAAAAAGGTAAATCTATTAGAAATGATATAAAACTGGGAATTTGTGGAGAACATGGTGGAGAGCCTTCTTCTGTGGCTTTTTGTAGCAAACTAGGGTTAAACTATGTTTCATGTAGTCCATACAGAGTACCGGTAGCGAGGCTCGCAGCTGCCCAAGCGGCTTTAAGTAAATCTTAATGCGTTGGATTTTATTAATAATTTTAATATTTTTCAATTCATGTAATCAAAAATCTAATTTTGTACCGGTTAAAGAATCAAGCGATAAAATACAAAATGCCGAATTAGTGATAAGAGATTTTACTGCTCAAGGTTTTAAATTTGAAAAAGCCGATTGGGAACTTTTCGCGAAAGAAGCATACATTATTAAAAATAAAAAAATTATTTACATATTTAATCCTTTTCTAACATTTTTTGAAAATGAAAAACCAGTATTTTTAAGAGCAGAAAAAGGCATTGTATATACTGATGACCATTTAATGGAAGTTGAAAATAAGGTAATGGTTACAAATAGTGAGGGGAAAAGACTTGAAACTGAATCATTAATTTGGAATGAGAAAAAAAAATTATTAACTTCTGATAAATATGTTAAAATAACCTTTCCCGAAGGTGATACATTTGAAGGAATTGGTATGACAGCTGACAGCAAATTAGATAAAATAATTTTAAAAGAAGCAAAAGGATATCATCCTGCCGAATAAAAAATGCCGGCTCAAAATGATCAAGAAACCGCGAAAAATACATCTATATTTTCGTTTTTTACTATCATATCAAGAATCTTAGGCTTAGTAAGAGATGTTCTTAAAGCATATGCTTTTGGAACCGGATATTTGGCTGTGGCATTTGATATAGCTTTTAGAATACCTAATTCTCTAAGAAATTTGGTAGCAGAGGGAGCTTTGGCACAGTCATTTATACCTATTTATGAAAACTCAAAAAAGAAAAGTCTTGAAACTGCGCGAGAATTAGCGGGTATTATTTATGTATTTATTTTCTTATCACTTGGATTTTTTACTATTTTGGCAATTTTGACTATTCCTTATATTATACCTTACTTAGTTCATGACCCCTTAAAAAACGAAAATAGTACCCTTCTTACAATAAATTTATGTCAAATTTTGTTCCCATATATTTTATTTATGAGCTTATCATCTATTTACATGGGTATTCAATACAGTCACAATAAATTCTGGGCGCCTAGTTTTGGTTCTGCTCTATTAAACATTATTGTTATTATTTTTTTTGGTTTATATTTAATATTTCAATCGAAATTAAATTCTTCGCAAGAAACTTTAGTATATGTGTTTTCAATAATCACTCTTTTGGGAGGATTTATTCATCTTGTTTTTCAAGGTAAAGTTGTTAAAAAGCTGGCATTGCGCCCTAAATATGTATTTAAAATAAAGCATCCCGCTATAAAAGGACTCTTCTTTATGATGCTGCCTGCCGCATTTGGCTCTGCGGTTCATGAGATAGGTCAAATTATAGATATCTTTCTGGCAACATATCTTCATGAAGAAGTACCAGGAGCGGTTTCTGCGCTAACATATTCGCACCGGCTTCTGCATTTACCCATTGGCGTGTTTGGGGCAGCAGTTTCTACTGCTTCTTTACCCCAATTATCCCGCATTTTTGAAAGTAATAATAAAAGAGAATTTAATGAATCATTATTTAACTCTATTGGTTTAAATTTATATTTACTTATTCCAGCGGCCCTGGGTTTAATAATTTTCGCTGAACCCATTGTTGGTATAATATTTGAATATGGTGAATTTGATAAAACCTCTACGCAAATTACCGCGGTTGCTCTTCAATATTATGCTGTTGGTATTCCCGCCTATGGAATGCAAAAGCTTTTTATTTCTTCTTATTACGCTCAAAAAAATTCGAAAACGCCTGCCGTTATAACCTGGATTGTTTTATTTATTAATGTTATTCTCAGTATTTTTTTTATGCAGTATATAAAGCATGCTGGGCTCGCTTTTGGATCGGCCTTGGCCGCTTACTTTGGAATTTTAATCTATTCAATAAAACTTAGAAAAATAAAGCTTTTCGTTCTTGATAAAAAACAAATTAAAAATATTTTAACAATTGTATTTATAAATTTTATTTTGTGCTTATTTTTGCTATTCTTGAATAATTTTACTAATCAATTTAAGTATTATATACGTTTAATAATAACTATACCTTGCGCGTTAATTGTTTATTTTTTGTTATCAAAAATTATTAACTTATACCAGTGGCAGTTATTTCAAGTTATAATAGAAAAAGTTAAGAAAAAATTAAAGTAGTACTTTTTGAATTCCTTTCTTTTTTATTTCTTTTATAAATTTCTTTTGCCATTTCTTTCCTAAAATATTATCAGCGATTTCTTCAACTAAAAATACTGGTTTTAAATTAGTATAATCTCGGTATCTAGATAATCCCTGTATACAAGCCGGGCAAGATGTAATCATTTTAATATTTTTATTATCATGTTTCTTTTTTTTATCATACAGTTTATTTTTATTTAAATAAAGCTCATTTAATTTTTTATAACGTATTTGAGTAGAAATATCAGGACGCGCAATAGCCATGGTACCTGCTTCACCGCAACATCTTTCAGATATTTCAAATTTATTATCCAGGACTTTTTTCAACAGATTTTCAGTTTTGTTAACTTTTATTGGGGTGTGACATGGCTCATGATATATATATTTATTTTTTGATTTCAAACTAATGTTTTTTTCATACAAAAATTCATGTATATCCATAATTTTTGAATCTATAAAAATTTTATCAAATTGATAATCATATAATTGTTCTAAACAGGTTCCGCAAGAGACAATTACGGTTTTAATATCTAAATAATTTAAAGTATTAGCTGCCCGATGGAAAAGTACTCTGTTTTCTACAGTAATTTTATCGGCTAAGCTTTTTTCACCTGAAGCTTTCATGGGATATCCACAGCAGGTATATTCAGGGGGTATTATAACCTGTATCCCCATATGATATAATACTGCTATAGTTGATAGAGCAGCATTCACATAAAGTCTTTCACATCCACATCCGGGAAAATAAAAAACAGCTTCTTGATTTTTTACAGATTTTTCTTTATTAAAAATAATGGGAACATAGTGTAAATCTACTATATTTAACATACTTCTTAAGTCTTTTGATTTAAGTCTTGGTAAAGGCATTTTCATAGAATGCTCTAACTGTTTTGCTATGGTTAATTTACATGAAGTAGATGGTATATTTTTTTCAATATCAGCAGCTCCCAATTTTTTGAAAAGTGTGTGCCCCATTCTTTGTATTAGAAATCCCGGTTTCATTAAAAATGATCTTGCAAATTTTACAACTTTTGGATTTTTAATTTCTAAAAATTTAAGCCCTATTTTATGTATCAATCCGCTTTTCACATATTTATTATCTTTTAATATATTTCTTAATTTTAATGTAACTTCGCCAAAATCTATGTCAACTGGACATGGGCTATAACATTTATGACATAAAGAGCAGTGATCTGATATATCGTTTAGTTCTTCAAAATGATTTATAGATATTCCTCTTCTTGTTTGCTCTTCATACAAAAACGCTTCTATTAGAAGCCCCAGCCCTAAAATTTTATTTCTGGGTGAATACAATAAATTTGATTCTGGTACATGTGTAGTACATAATGGCTTGCACTTGCCGCATCGCAGACATTTTTTTACCATTTCATTTAATTTGCCAAGCTCACTTGCTTCTAATATTAAAGCTTCTAATTCAAGCAGTCTTAAAGAAGGAGTATAAGCCAATGATAAATCAGAAGGATGATTTTTTAATAATTTCCCTCTATTAAAAACACCATTGGGATCTATTCTATTTTTGTATTCTTTAAATGATTCTTTTTTATCTTCTTCTAAAAATTGAAATTTAGTTATTCCTATTCCATGTTCACCGGATATTACCCCTCCCAAAGATTTTACCAATTTTACAATTTTTTCTACTATGTGATGAGCTTCATTTAACATCTCATAATCATTTGAGTTTACGGGTATATTCGTATGCACGTTACCGTCACCGGCGTGCATATGGGTCGCAATAAATAGTCTGCTTGATCTTATTGATGAATGTATATTATCTATTCTTTTTCTAATAACTTTTGCGTAATTTCCGGAAAATAATTCTTTTAGGGGTTTCTCAATTTTCTCTTTATACGATATTCTATAATCTCTTCTTTGCAATACATCAAAAAGTGTGTCACTTTTTGATGATTTCTGTTTTATTTCTTTATCAACATTTTTATGTATATGAATAATTTCTTTATTTAAGTTTTGAATTATATACTTCCATTCTTTTTCGATTTTATTTAAAATTATTAATGCTTCATTTTGTTTCGCGCTGAATATTTTCTCATTTTCTATACTTTCATCTAAAATTAATTTGAGATCTTCTTCATATAATTTACTTTTAAAATATTCTATAAGTGCTTTTAATGTCTTTATTTTATTATTTGTTGAAAGTACAATATTCATTCTCTCAATTTCAGTATTGTATTCATTTAGTTTTTCAAGAGGTATTACAACATCTTCATTTACCTTAAAAGCATTCGTATGAGCGGCAATAGCCGCTGTATTCGCGCGTTCTTTCCAAAAGCTTTGTCTTGCTTCATGAGTTTTTGCTATGAATCCTTCACCTGATCGTTTATTAGCAATATTTACAATTTTAATGGCTTCGTTATCAAGAAGTTTTTGATCATTTGATGTAATATCCGCTAATATCATCATTTTAGGCATAACTCGCCTTGTTGTTTTTGTTGTATAGTTAATTGCTTTTAAATATCTTTCATCCAAATGCTCTAAGCCAATTAATAAAACATTTTTATTTTTTTGAAACTTTTCTTTAATTTCTATAATTGCAGGAACAGCTTTTTTTAAATCAGACCCAAAAAATTCAAGACATATTGTTCTTGTGTATTTGGGTTCTTTATGTAAAGCAAATACGGCAGATGTTATTATCCCATCACAGCCTTCTTTTTGAACACCCGGTAATCCCATCAATGTTTTATCAGTAACATCTTTTCCCAGACCCTCTTTTCTAAACGAATTGCCTCTTATTTTTAATATTTCTGAATAATTTTCTTTTCTTTTATTTTTTTTGTTTGTTTTATATCTGTTTATTTCATATTCAACATATTGATTTTCATGTAATTTTCCGGGTTTGTAATTTAATCTTTTTATTTCTACCCAGTTAGCTTGAGCGTCTACCATTTTCCAGCTTATCAAATTATCAATTGCTGTTCCCCATTGAACGGCTTTTTTACCTCCGGCATTCATTGCTATATTGCCGCCAATTGTTGAAGCATTTTGAGACGTGGGATCAACAGCAAAAATATATCCGTTAGATGCAGCTTTATCAATCAACTGTTTTGTAACAACTCCGGTTTGAACCTCTATAGATGCAGTATCTCTCATTTTTTTATTATCTATTATTAAATCTTCAATTTTTCCTATTTTTTTTAATTTTTCAAGATTTATGACAATCGTATCCCTATAAAGAGGTATTCCACTTCCTGTATAACAGGTTCCGCCTCCCCGCGTTATTACTGTTAATCCCATCTTAATACAAATTTCAATCATTGGTTTAATTTCTTCTTCAGTATCAGGATAAATAATAGCAAGCGGATATTCAATTCTCCAATCTGTCGCGTCAGTAACATGGGTAACACGTCCGAGCCCGCTAAAATCAATATTGTCTTTTCTCGTAATTTTTGAAAATTTTCTTAAAATTTCACCTCTAAGCTTTTTTTGAACCGGTAGCCATTTTTGAAATTTTATTATTGCTTCTCTCATTTTTTCAACAAGAAATTTAACGTTTTTATCAGTATTGTTTCTTTTAATAATTTGTTCTAAACGATGGTATAAGGCATTTACCAAAGAGTTTAGCCTTTTCTTATTTTTCAAGAGATCATCTTGAACAAAAGGATTCCTATCAATAATCCATATATCTCCCAGTATTTCAAAAAGCATTCTGGCAGAAATACCAGTTTTTCTGACTTTTCTTAATTGGTTTATCACATTCCATGATTCATCACCCAGATATTTTATTACAATTTCTTTATCTGAATAGGATGTATAGTTATATGGTATTTCTCTTATGCGATGTTTTATATTTTCTGACATATTTATTTATTATATGAGATTTTTTTGAAAAGCAAAAAATATTAAATACTTATCTTACTAATTTAACAATCATTTCATTTTTTTCGGCAATTTCCATTACTTCGTTAATTTTGCTTTTAGCAATCACCATTGCTTTATCTGAAAGTTCTTTTATTACTATTTTTCTGCCTTTTAATTGACCTATTAAAATCTCAGTAAGTTTTTCATCTGATGTCTCAAGAAGTACAACACCTTCTTCAATCATAACAATAGGAAGATCTTCGCTCCAGTTATTTATTAAGAACATAACATTTTGAGGAATTTTCTTTTTTGAAATATCTTTTAAAAACTCTAGAAAAGTTTCAATTTCATTACCAAGCAAAAGACCTTGCTGTAAAGATTCTTTTGAAATCTGAAAGTTATACACTTGATCAAAATCTTTTAATACCGCAAATGATTTTAATAAATGCAGACCGGCAATAGAAAGTTTTTCTGGTATAGCTATTAATGTGGCATCAGGATTTATAATTATACCTCCCGGCTGGTTTTCTTCATTCATTGGCTCATCTAAAAAATAATATCTACCCAGCTCTGAAAGTTGTATTAATCTTTTTGGGTATTGAACATCCAGCAATCCAAAAAGATGCATATAAAATAACGCTGATACAATATAGTTTCTTTTTTCAATATAAATATTTTTAAAATCTTTAATTTTAAATCCGGGGGAAAGTAAAATCCATTCACGTATAGATTCAGCTATAAGTACTTTAGTATATAATCCTTTAGTGTCAATTAGTTTTTTAACACAATATTCAAGAATATTTTTTTTATAATAGGGCATATCAAGCGGTAAAAATATTTCATTACCTACTAATCTTTTTTCTGCTGCCAAATATGTATTTTCAACTATCTCTTTAATTAATTCAAATGGATTCTTCTTTAAGAATTCTTCAAAATTTTCTTTTAAAACTATATTTTCACCTTTTAAATCAACTAAATCAAATATTTTTAGAAAAGGCAGAATAAGTTCAATTTGATGAATTTGACTTTTTTCAAGAAATAAATCCATATCCATATCAAGAAGTGAACTTTCGCTTTTTTTCATATCTGATTGCTTTAGTTTTTCTGACTGTGCGAGGGTTAATCCTTTATTTGATATAAATAATATAAGTTTTTTTATATTCAAGACAAAATCAAGATAATTTGATATTTTTTTTTCTAAAATTTCTTTTACACCTTCTATTTTTGGGAAAAGAGGTTTCATCTTCAAATATTCAAAAAATTCTACCGGCAGAACCAAAACTCTAACAAATCTTTCATCTATATAATAGATATCTTTTAATATATTTAAGGAATTTAATTTTCTAATTGTTTGTTCGATATTCAGTTTTTTCTCATCCATGAGAATGCGGGCAGTATGAATTTCTAAAATACCGCCATTTTGAAATGCTTCATCAATAATAAAAATTTCTTCATCATTTAATAAATTAATAATTTTAGAAATTACCTCTTCTGAAATAGCATTTTTTGCCAATTCATTTAATGATTTGTTTTCTCCACCTAAAATGTTTAAATATTTTACATCTAATTCACTCTTAGTACCATGTTCAATATATTTTTTGATAGAATATTTAAATATTTCTCCATTCTCATTTGCTTTTATTTGAACAATCTCTCTAATTTCTTCAAATGGATAGTATTTGTCAAGATTACTCGTAATTCTTTCTCTATTTTTTCTTTGATATACGAGCATTAAATGTCGTAGTATTACTAATTCTTTTTCTACATTAATTGGCTGTAGTTTTATTTTTCTTGATATTTCTCCCAATGTTAATATTGCATTACTTTTTACAATAATAGAATATATTTCTACTTGAACAGGGGTCAGTTTTTCTAATACATTTTTTAAAAAATAATCATCAGTAGCTAATTTATATATAGATTTTATTAATAAAGGCTTTTTCTCAACTTCTTTTGAAACTCCCCAGATTTCTGCAACTCTTAAAAGTTGTTCTTGCTCAAGTTTTTCTAATTCTTCTACAATCATTTATTCCTTTTAATGATAACAATTTTATTGAAACTTCATAAAATAATAGACAGGTAAATTACTGACTAAACTTTATCCGTAAGACATTTTGTAAAATAAGTTTTACATTTTATATTGAAAAGAGATTAATATTATTTGACATAAAATAACTTTATTTTCATCTTTTAATTCCATTTTAATTCATGTGTCATGAAAAAAAAGAAAAATCATTACTAACTATTATAGGTATTATTGTTTTAGGCATTTTAATATCTTTTATTCTATCTTTATTCATAAGATTCTTTTTTCTAGATTTTTTTATAATTGAACATAATTCTATGGTTCCGTCTTTAAATCAAGGGGATATTGTTCTTGTAGAAAAGTTTTCAATGGGAATAATAAAACCTATAAATTTATTTAATAGTGCAAAAAATTATTTGCAAAGGTATAATTTTACCCCTATTCGTAATCTAAGAAAAAATGATATCATTGTATTTTATTCTCCAGATAATTCTAAAAAAAATCTTCTAATAAAAAGGATAATGGGTATACCAAAAGACAAATTGGAATATGAAAGTATTATAGAACAAAATTTTAAAAAGACAATAAATAAAATTATTGTACCACAGAATATGTATTTTGTTGTTGGCGATAATCTTGCTATATCAGAAGATTCAAGAAAATGGGGTTTCTTATCAACAGAAAAAATTATAGGCAGAGTTATTTATAAGTTTTAATATGCGTAAAAATTACTGGGAACATAACAAAAATCGTTATTATATTATTCAATTTATAATAATAATTTTTTTCTTACTATTTACATTCAGAGCTTACAAATTATCATTTTATTCTCCTATACCTGTAAATGAACGTGATAAAACTGATACAATCAAAAGAGGTACTATTTTCGACTCACATAATCATGAACTTGCTGTTTCAAGAGATACTTTTTCTATAGCCTTAAGGCCTAAAGAAATTATTAATCATGAGCAAACTGTTTTCTTATTATCAAAGATATTAAACCTTTCTGAACAATCAATATATGAAAAACTTAATATAAATGAAAATTTTGTGTGGCTTAAATTAAATTTACCTCTCGATACTGCAGATGAAATCAGAAAACTTAAATTGCCTGGTGTTGTTTTTGAAAAAACTCCGCAAAGATTTTATCCTAACCAGGAATTAGCGTCATCTTTATTAGGATTTGTTGGCAGAGATCATGAAGGACTTGAAGGCATCGAATATCAATTTCAGGAACTATTAACAAAAAAAACTACAGAAACGCACGCGGGCAATAATATCTATTTAACAATTGATGCTTATATTCAACATCAATTAGAAAAAAGCCTTAAAAAAGCCTTTATAAAAACGCAATCAAAAAAAGCATTGGGAATAATTTCACATGTACATTCAGGAAAAATTCTGGCAATGGCTTCTTTTCCAGATTTTAACCCTAATAATCCTTACAATAATACTCAATATAAAAATTTAGCAATTACAGAAACTTATGAACCGGGCTCAACATTTAAAATTTTTATATTAGCTGCACTAATTAATGAAAATTTGTTAAATAAATCAAAGTCTTACTATTGCCCCGGTTATTTTGAGAAAAAAGGAAATAAGATAAACTGTTCAGGAAAACATGGCCGCCAAAATATTATGGATGTTATTAAGAATTCATGTAATACAGGTATAATTGAAGCTTCCTGGCAAATGCCGGTTTTACGTTTATATGAAAACTTAATACGTTTTGGCTTTGGATCAAAAACCGGTATTAATCTTCCAGCAGAATCAAAAGGTATATTACCAAATCCGGACAAATGGGATATTTTTTTAAAAATGACCATACCAATAGGACATGGTATTAGTGCGACGCCCATTCAATTGATTAGAGCCGCAAACGCGATTGGAAATCATGGATTTTTAATAAAACCTTATCTCATAGAGAAAATAAGTTCACCTGATGGCAAAAAAATAGAATATTTTGAAAACTCATCAAAAATTAGAATTATTTCTGAAGAGAGTGCGAAGGAAGTATTAAAATTCATGACTGCAGTTACGCAAAAAGGAGGAACAGGCGAAAAAGCTGCTTTGGGTGAATTTGTTATTTCAGGAAAAACAGGAACAAGCATAAAATCTGATAACCGTGGATATCTAAAAGGAAAATATCAGTCGTCTTTTCTTGGTTTTTTCCCCGGAGATTTTCCTGAAGTAAGCATACTTATATGGCTTGATGAACCACAGGGGCAATATTATCAAGGCGGAAGAATCGCTGCTCCTATTTTTAAAGAAGTTCTTCAAGAAATAATTACATTGGTACATAAAGGTAATACATTTAACACAGAGCTTTTACCTGATATTTCTTTTAAAAAAAATAAATATTCTCAAAACAAAATGCCTAATTTTTTAGGTAAAAGCAAAAAAGAGATAATATTCATATTAAATGAACAATTCCAGGGAAAACATACAATCTTTGGTAAAGGTTACGCGATAAGACAAGAACCGGCTCCCGGAGAAAAAATTAGCCAGCCATATAATTTTAAAATACAATTAGATTTTCCTGAATAAAAATATATTATTTATTTTTATTCAATAATTTTAACGGGTGTTGCCTCTAATTTTCCTTTGTAAAATTTAATTTCTATAGATTTATTCAAATTTATTTTTTCCGCTTCATTCAATATCTTCCCATTTTGAAAAGTAATGCTGTATCCCCTTTTTAGGGTTCCCAATGGAGAAAATGCGTCTAATTTTGCAGAATTTTTTTCATAAAGATGTTTTGAATTTTGAAAAAACCGTTCAAATAAATAATGAATATCAATAACATCTAATAATTTTTGTCGAAATAAATCTGTAATATGTCGAAATCCCTCACGTTGTTTATTTTCTAGATCATCTAATAGCAAATAATAATTTTCAATTAATACCGCGGGATCTTTAAAAAAACTTTTTTCGGCTAATCTTGTCCATTTTTCTTTATATGAATTAAAAATCAATGAAGTTAAAGATTGAAGTCTTTTTTGAAAATGATTTAAATTCTCTATAATATCTGAAATTACTGGTAATGCAATTTTCGCTCCATCAGTTGGCGTTGCAGCGGCAATATCTGCTGTGTCATCACTAATCGGATGATCTATTTGATGACCAATAGCCGAAATCACTGGTACGGGGCACTTGTAAATAGCATATGCTACAATTTCTTCATTAAAGGGCATTAAATCTTCAATACTGCCACCGCCTCTGGTCAAAATAATAAGATCACATTTATATTTAGTAAGACTTATTTCATCAATAGCGGATGCAATTGACTTTGCGGCGAGTTCTCCCTGAACCAAAGCGGGAGCAATTAAAACTTCAACGTTAGGATATCTATCTTTTACTTGTTTTAAAATATCTCTTAAAGCAGCTGTACCAAGACCTGTAACAATACCAATTCTTTTAGGTAGAAAAGGCAGTTTTTTTCTTAAGCCTGGATTTATAATCCCTTCTTCTATTAATTTTTTTCTTAATTTTTCAATTCTTAATAAAAGAGCTCCCTCTCCTACCTTTTGTATCTGCCTTACATTAAAATTATAAACTCCACCCTGATAATAAACTGATATACTACCGGTTACTAAAACTTCCATACCAGTTTCGGGCTGAAAATTTAATAAGCGATTATTGAACTTAAAAAAAGTACATCGTAATACTGCTTTTTTTACGCCCGATTTTTCAATGTCTTTGTCACAAAGCGTAAAATAGATATGTCCAGAAGACATATTTTTATTGTATTCCGTTATTTCGCCAATAACTGCAATGTTTTTAAGTCCAGAAAAATTAACTAATCTGTCTTCAACTATATTTGTAACTTGAAAAACTGATAATGGTTTTTCATCTGCATAATTCAATTCTTCCATACGTTATAAAATAATTCTATAAAAAAAATAACGAGTTAATGATTCTGTCAAGTAACTTTTAGTTGACATAGCGTTTATAATTCAATTTCTGACAAGCTAATAAGTGCTGCCTTAGCTCAATTGGTAGAGCAGCTGATTTGTAATCAGCCGGTTGGGGGTTCGATTCCCCTGGGCAGCTAATCGATAAAGAATAAAAAGTTTCGATAAAAAATTAAATAGTAATTTATTGGGCAGGTTCCCGAGCGGTCAAAGGGGGCAGACTGTAAATCTGTTGGCTACGCCTTCGGAGGTTCGAATCCTCCCCTGCCCAAATAAAATGAAGAATTCCTTAAAAAATGGAATCTTATGAAGAAGATATTGCCGGTAATTTAGCGGCAGGTAATTATAACAGAGCCTGGCAGCTGGCAGAAGTCAATCTAAAGTCATTTCCCATCGATAAAAAAAATAGCCGTCAATATAAAGAAGCAGAAGAAGCATACATTTTTTCAAAATTTTTCTTTCACCGTCAAGAAAGAATAAAATTAACCCCCAATAACTATGAAAGAGCGCGTCTTTTTGTAGATTTTTTGAGGGAAGTAGATGAAATACGAAAAGAAAAGGACTTTTCTCTATATAGTGAAAACTCAATTTTGCCTGTAGTTTATCATATTATACATGTTCACATTGCTGATGGCTTCGCGAAGGCTTTTGCTGGTCAAAAAACTTTTCAACTTAATCAAGAAGAAATTATACAACTGGCAATTTCTTTAATTGAAATAAAAAACTGGCAGAGCGCGAAAGACAGTCTTCTTTTCATGTTAAAAGCAAATCCTAAACACGCGATATATAATTTTTTATTATCATTTGTATGCTTTCAGAATAAAGAAGAAGAAAATTTTTTAATTTATTTAAGAGAAGCTTTGTTTATAAATCCTGATATAATTAAAAACTATAAAAAATATCTGCCTGACGGTATTTTTCAAAATATTTGGGAAAATATTGAAAATCAAAATTACTCAGAAAATATAAAATACAGATATTACGCTCTTTTACTTGAAGCTCACGGTTTATTTAGTAAGAAAAAAGAAATTACAAATAGAGAATTAAAGAAAATTGAAGAAGATTTTGAAAAATTATATAATCAATTTCAATCAAGTGCCAATTCGACAATAATATCTGAAATTAAACCGCGTATAATGCACTTTTTATGCTGGCTAATTTACTATTTTTCTCAGTTTAATATTGTATCTTCTGTAGAAAGATATAAAAGTATTTTAAAAAACCTAGATTCTGAAATATATAAATTATTTATTGATAATAATTCTTTATAAATTCTTTTTTTTAATTTTAAATCTTCTATAATATATCCAGAGATTTTATTTTTTTATGTTTGTATTTTATAACTACTAAAAAAGCTTCAACCAATAACCATCCAGTTATTACAAAAAGAATTAAAGCAGTTATTAAAATTAAGTCTATTCCGCTTTCATTCGCGAAAATTAAAATATTTTGAATCATTCCTACTAAAGTAACAATTAAAACAAAAATCATAGGTATCATTGTATATAATGGATTTTTTCCCCTTGAATATAAATAAATTGAGGCAAGTAATAACGCTAAGGAACCTAAAAGCTGATTTGTCGTTCCAAATAATTGCCATAGTACTTTACCTGCAGGCAGTTTATTCCCACCAGAATCAGTTACTTCATAAAACGCAAAGAAACCTATCGCCAAAACAGCTATAAATGAAGAAATGTATCTATGTTTGAAAAATATTCTAATATTTTCTTTTTTTATAAAATTTGATAATTCTTCAATGTTATATCGAAGTAAACGTGTTGCGGAATCTAGGCTGGTTAATGCAAAACTGACAACTACAAAAGCTAAAAGGCCCTTGCCATATTCTTCTGAAATTCCCAATGATGATAAAAATTTTGCGCCGCCAGTAATAAAAATTCCAATTTGAATTCCCAAACTTTTCATTGCGTTCCAATCACAATATGCGGTCTGCCATTCTTCTGAAGACGAAAAGGCAGTTGTTGTCGCCATAATAGCTATAAGGCCCAAAACAGATTCACCTATCATGCCTCCATATCCTATAATTACAGCATCTGTTTCTTTATCAATTTGTTTTGCGGTAGTTCCCGAAGATACCAGTGAATGAAAGCCAGAAATAGCTCCGCAAGCAATAATAATAAATAAAAAAGGAAAAACAGGAGGTGCGTTTGGTACATCAAACTGTACAGCCGGTGCCATAAATTCTACAGGCGTTAAGAAAAAACCAATAAATAAAAGCCCCATAGATAAATATAATAAAAGAGAGTTTAAAAAATCACGGCTTTGTAATAAAAGCCAGACAGGTAATATACTGGCCAAAAATCCATATATCAGCATTACAATTTTCCATGTGCTTTGGGTAGGAGCTTTTTCTGGGTCATCCAGATGAAACAACTGGTATGAAGAAGGATGTTGTCCCCACCATAAAGATAGTAATATTAATAAAAAAGCTCCCGTACCTAAATATTTCATAGGCAGGTTTTTTTTAAATCTTAAAAATCCCATGGTAATTGCCGCAATCATTATTACTGTAGAGGGAGCAAATACCTGAGGAAAACCTTTTGCCGAAAATAAATATCCAAGTACAAGTACAAAAACCCCCATAGCCAGTGAAAAAAGAAAAAATATTATTAATAAGAACAGTAGTTTCGCTCTTTTACCCATTAAGTATTCAGTTATTGAACCAATTGATAAACCCTTGGCTCTAACAGAAAGAACAATTGAGGCAAAATCATGAACAGCGCCTATTAAAACGGTGCCTAATACAATCCATATAAGAGCTGGCAGCCATCCCCATATAACAGCAACCGCCGGACCAAGTATGGGGCTTAATCCCGCGATACTCGCGTAATGATGACCCCAGAGAATATAAGCTGGTGTCGGTAAGTAATCAATATCATCTCTTTGAGTATATGCTGGTGTTTTAAAATTGGGACGAAGTTGAAATATTTTTTTACTTAAGAAATCAGCATAAAAAAAATATCCAATAAAGTATATTACAAATACAATGAGTACAACAATTAAAGGACTCATCTAAAAAATACTATTTTTGTAATTATTTTTCTGCTGAGCTTTTAGAATCTTTGTTATCTGCTTTTTCAGACTCACCTTTAGATTCTGATGATTTTTTTTCATCTAAATATTTTATTAAGTCAAATTTATCATTTTTTTCAATTTTATATGATTCGCGAATTTGACTTACATATTCTTCACGCATATCACCTAATTTTCTCATTCTTACGGCGTTTTTTGCTTCTTCAAGTGTTTCGGGTGTTATAGGAATTTTTTCATAAGCCGGATTATTTTTTCTTAATGCCTCTAAAAAATTAGCTGCATCAAGATCTGAAACTTTTATATCTTCAAGATTTACTTTTTCTTCTAAATACAGTGAAGTAACAAAATATTTTTGTAAAAATTCAAGGCGTTTTTCAATTTTTCTTTGTTTTAAAAATCCTTTTTTTTCAGCGTCATGATTTAACAACAATATTCGCTTGTACAATTCCGGAAAGTTTTCTTTTTTTAACGCTTCTAACAGTTTAGCTAATCTGGGATCACCCGCTTTTTCAGGATCTTCAATAAAAGGTTTTAATTGCTCTGGAGTACGGTTTAACTGCTGGGCCATCAGAAAAACAAAAGCTTCATGTGCATCTTCAAAGTCATTTACCGTATATTTTTTACCTTCAACCTGCCATATCCAATCAGAACTATCTTTGGGCTGACAAAAAACACTAATTGATATTATAAGTATTATTTTAATATATATTATATATTTTTGCAAAGTCATTTGATCCTCTTTTTTTTTTAATAATATTAGGTCAAAATCAAAAAGTTGAAGACCCTGTGAATTAGTTTTTTTTAAATAAAAACTTGCTGATTATGAATTATTTATATAAATATATACTTATTAAAATAAAGAAATTATAAAATGGAAAAAAGAAAACACTCCAGAGTACCTTTTCATATAACTGCATTTATTATTCTTGATAAAGAATATAAGGTAAATGTTGAAAATATAAGTATGAAGGGAATGTTAATTGATAGTGAAAAAGAATTTATTAACGATTCTATAGTAGATATAAAAATATTATTGGCTGAAACATCAAATGAATATGAATCAATAACAATTAAAGGTAAAATAATAAGAAAAGATAAAGAAAGTGAAAAAACTGGTATTGTTTTTCATGAAATGGATTTAGATTCATTTACGCTTCTAAGAGAACTTGTTTCATCTAATGACGGGGATCCTGAAAAAATATTAAAAGAAATAACTGATTCATCTATATAACTCTTTTAAAAAGTGCTTGCTGGGCACACTATACTTCAAAAACTTTCATGTGATTCGAATATTACTAATATTTATAAATAGAACAAAAATAATTACAATATTTATTTCATTGGTATATGCTTTATCTTACTTTCAATTATGCCTTCATTTTTATTTTCAATCTGCAAAAATTTATAATAATCCTCTGCTAGAAATAGGCTATTTAATAGGCATTGTTGGATTATTTTCTGGTATTATTGGTATTCAATTTATAATTGGCAAAATATATGCATATGATATGGGGAACCTGGAAACTATGGGATTTACAAGAATTAGTTACTTAACTTATTATTTAATTCAGCTTGTTTTTTCCATTTTAATAGGAATTATTATTGGTATCATTGTTTTTCATATATTTCAATTCGTTTTTTTTTATATTGAAAGTAAAGATATCAAACTTTATCAAATTCATTTAGCAGCCTCATGGCGTATACTTTCTTTATATACCCTCTCTACAGGTATAATTTATTTTTATCACTCAAAAAAAGATCCTATGCTTTTAATAAAAGAAAAATTATGATACGTATTATTGATATCCATATTTCGTACAAAGAAAAAGAAAATATTATAAACGCTCTTAGAGGTGTATCGCTAGATATTAATGAAGGAGATTATACCGCTCTAATAGGACCTGCAGGCAGCGGCAAGAGTACACTTCTTGGTGCCATAGCGGGAGTTATTTCTCCTGATAAAGGAGATATATTTTTAAACAAATATCGTTTAAATAAACTTTCACGTAGAAAATGCGCCTTTGTTCGGGCCCAGTTTTATGGTATTATATTTCAATTTTCTGAACTAATTAACAGATTTACTATTGAAGAAAATTTATATTTTGCCTGGTATGCCGCTCATAAGAGAAAAAATATCGAAGAATATAAAAATAGATTAACCTATTTAATTAATATGCTTAAAATTGATAATATATTATCGGTTTATCCAACGAAATTATCGGGTGGTCAAATGCAAAAAGCAGCTATCGCAAGAGCTCTAATTAAAGATTCATCTATTATTCTTGCAGATGAACCATCAGGTGATCTTGACCCTGAAAATATTGAATTATTAAAAGCTTTATTTTTAGAAGAAAATTCGCGGGGTAAAACAATATTTTTGGTAACCCATGATATGCAGTTAGCCTTTGATGCGAAAACTATATATGAATTTAAAGATGGAAAAATACATGGTATCGTAAAGCACGATTAATTTAAACCAGATTGAACGGTTTTAAAATAATTTTTTCCTTTATAATTTTCATATCGAAAAAAATCTATTGGCTCACCCTTCGGTTCATCTTTTTCAGATTCAATTTTTTTAATATCTAAAGAATAAAATAATGAAAAAATTCCTACTGCTAAACCTTCTGCATATTCATCTTTGTTATTTAAAATTCTCTTTCTATCATATGGATTATCAAGAAATCCGAGCTCTAAATAAGCAGAAATCGCGTTTAAATATGTTGGTACCGACCAAGTAGAAATGTATGGATTTAGAATTCTAGGAGCTGTTTTTTTTGAGGATACTTTATTTAGAATAAAACTTTTTTTAATATATCTTAATAATTCTTCAGAAGCATATAAGTTATCTCCACCATAACCCTCTTTTCCGTCTTCCCTTCGCCATTTTTCAGGAATATCCATTTCTCTTTCCCAAAAAGGACCTTCTGGTATAAAATTTTCTAAATTTATAGAATATGATGAATTATCCGGATGATTTTTCGCGATATCTACCCAATTCCCTTTATCTGCATATTGCCATGAAATCATATTATGCCGATATCCTCTAAATTTTTTTGTATCAGGGGATAATCCGTCTTTTTTGGACCAATACCCCGTAAAATAAATCCACGCGTCACATAAAAACCATTGAAAATGAGTTCTTGACGAATTGGTCACCATCCAATTTAAATATTTTGAAGCAAAAAACTTTCTTCTTATTTTTTGTTTTTTAGAAATATTTTTGGTTTTAACATAAGTAATTGCCTGTTTATATACATCAAAGTTCGGGGTTATGACAGAAGCTAAGGCTCCATACTTTTCTTTTCTTCCCGAAGTAAAATGAAGCGAAACCACGAGATTAGGAGAAAGCGAGTTTATACGGCTTATTGTTCCTTTTTTCATTTCACCTGTATAAATATCTGGATAGTCATATAACCTGTACGGCGCATTAACATCAACCCTTTTGCTGATATATTCTTCGGTATGATTATTTACTCGAGACAAATGAACTTTTATAGGTTTATGCGCCTCCCAGTTAATTTTCTTTAAATCGGGAGCGTATTTTTTTAATAAAATTTCAAACTTTTTTTTCCCTTCATTGGTATAAGTTAATTCAAGAATTTTTGCTGTTTTCTCTGCTATTTTATAAACTTCTTCACTTTCAGTTATTCCTTTATTTTGTGCTCCCGGTCTAAAATGATCTCTATATTCTCCAATAATGGGATCATATTTATCGCCATATATATTTTTCGGCAAAATATCTCTGCCGCCATGCCCCGGATCTAAAACTACAACATAATGTTCAGGTTCATAGGTGCTATAAATAGAAAAAGCAACTATAATAAATAATAAAGGCCAGTAGAAAAACCGGCCTTTATTTATATTTTGACATTTTTTATATTTTTGATGTTGGTTTACATCATGCATTTAAATATGTATACTTTTTAACCACCAAAAGACTGATTATTTGAATCGCTAAGATCAACCTTAAATTCATTTCTTACACTTTCTTTTTCATTTTCTGTTAACTTTAACCGAATTAAAATATGAATGCCATGTTCTTTGGCAATTCTAAAATGAATTAACGCGTGTTCAAATCTTTTATCAGTCTCAAAATTATTACCCAGATCAAACTGGTCATAAGCTATGAGAAGTTGTCCTTTACTCGTATCTATAATTCTACCCATATTCTTGCTGACTTCGTCTGCTTTTCTATCCATTTCTCCTAATTCTGCTTCAACCAATTCACTGGCACATCTTGCTAATATTTGCGTAGCTTTTTCTTTATATTTAGCGCTTAGGCTCTCCATTAAACCAATTAATTCTTCTTCATTTTTTTTCAAAACATTATTTGCTTCAATAGATTTTCTTTCATATAAATATTTCATACCTTGTATGTATTCGCTCTGAATTTTATCAAATTTACTTTGGTCAGAACTATCTCCAAAATTTGCTACCATAGCCTTCACTCTTTTAATATTTTCAAAATTTTCTTTTTTCAAACGTAGAACATTTCTTCTCGCGTGAATTTTATCTAAATATGTTCCAGCCTTTTTTTCTTCAGGCCTCACTTCTGTTTTTTCCTGCTTTGATTCTTTTTGGGGTGCCGCTTTAGCTTGAGTTTTTTTAGATTCTGTTTTTGGAGCTGCCTGCTGCCCAATTACCATTACTGGAAACAATAGAAACATCAAATAAGCCGCTAATTTAATACTTTTTTGTTTATTAAACATATTATTCTCCTTTTTTATTATTGTTTATTCATACTTTTTTTTTAATTTTCTAATTTTAACAACATATTATTAAAAAAAGGATATACTTGCAATAATTTTTTTACAAAATAGAATATGCTTTCTTTGATAATATAGGTTTTATATACGACAGAATTAATAATTTTACGACACTATTAAATAATAATTTTACAAATTGTCTATTTTTTACTGAAAACTTTTAATCGATTTTTTCCGGCCGCTTTTGCCTGATATAAAGCCTTATCTGCCATTGCAAGAAGGTCATCTTCAGATTTTGCTATATCCGGAAAAACAGCAATTCCTATGCTAACAGTTACATTTATTTCTGTATTATTTTGTATTAAAAATTTCATCTTCCCTACGGCATCTATTATTCTTTCAGCAACAAGCCTTGCATTATCAATATATATTTCAGGAAGAATCAAGGCAAATTCTTCACCTCCATAGCGACAAAGCTTATCTATCCCTCTTATTTCGGCCTCAATTAGCTGAGCAAATTGTTTTAATATTGTATCGCCCGCCTGATGACCATATGTATCATTAATTAATTTAAAATTGTCTAAATCCATCATACAAAGTGAAATTGGTTTTTTTGTTCTTTCAGTTCTTTTAATTTCATCATTTAGAAAAGCATGAAATGCTCTGTTGTTATAAATACCTGTTAAGCTGTCGTGCGTCGCTAGTTGCTTTAATTCAATTTCTGATAATTCAAGTTTTTTTTCTAGTTTTTTAAATAAATAATAAACTGAAGAAATTAAAATAATCATTAAGAAAGCACTCATAATTAATTCAGTATATAAATGTTTTTTTATACTTTGAATATTTTCAGTAACATCTAAAACCGATATTAATTTACCTACATTTTTTCCCGAAATATCATAAAAAGGCTGTAAAATAAGTTTTTTCGTATAATCATCATAAGCAAGTGTTTTAATTTCAATTTTTGCTGAATTATTAATATTCCTAGAAATGAAATCAAGTACTTTAAAGTCTTTTGTTTCTGATGTTTTAGCGGTTAAAGCAAAATCTTTTATTAGATCCCATTCCGCTGTTCTATTCAGCATTTTTCTACCCTGCTCCCAGTCTTCCTGTTTTAGATATTGTTTACTTATAAAAAAATATATCTCCATACCGGTTTGTTTTTTTAATACATCAATCATATGGTCTATTTCTAATCCCATTTCTATGAAACCATCAATTTGATTTTTATTATTTATTAATGGATTTACATATCTTAAAGTAAATGTACCCAGCGGACCTAACTCTATTCCAAAAGAAGTGTTCTTCGTTTTCTCTGCCTCTAAGGTTGTATATCTCTCTATTTTATCACCGTATCTTTCGGGCTGGTGAACTCTTAAAAAGCATACTCTATCATTTGATATAAAATACCAGTGGGTAATCTCGAAATTATCTTTTAACTTGCAAAAAAAAGGAAACGTTTTTTTAATCAAGTTTTCTCGATTTTTACTATTAAAATCTGATATAATTTCTTTTTGCTGTTTTATTGATTCAATGGCAACACCAAGGGTAGATGAGTGATCTGATATTACTTCTTTTACTATGCCTTCAGTTGTTTCTATATTTTTTTGTAATTGTTTGTTTATTTCTTCGTTATTTCTATTATAATCATCATACATAAAATAAGAAAGAAGAATAAATATTAAAGTTGTTAAAGGGCCTATAAAATATATAATTAAATGACTGCTTATTTTCTTGCTTGTATGAATCTCAAAAAGAGACTTATTATCATTTCTTTCTGTCATTTATATGTCATATATAATAACCTTTTTAGAAGATCAATAATATTATTTATCTAATTCTATCATAAATAAAATATTGAATTTACATATGCTCTCGGTTTTTATTTTAGATTATATTATAAATAATAATAGTAATTATATTTTTAATCGTTGAAAATGTTTTTTAATAATCAAAAAAGAATCATTAACTCAGAAAACTTCCTCTTATTAATAGGCTTTCTGTTGCTATTTTTTACAAATTTAAGGTGGAATATTTCATATTTAGCTTACTTTGTATTGATACCCTATATTAGGTATTTGCGTTTAGGTTTTAGTAAAAAGAAATTATTTTGGATACTATTATTTTCTTTTATCTTTTCCATCTCAAAAATTGCTTCTGATTTTAAATATTTCTATATCGCTCTTACTCTGGGACTGCATTTGTCTATTGCTTATTTTTTAATTTTTGTTATTAGTAATTATATTAAAAATAAATTAAATGAATCTTCGGGAATTATAATCATTCCTGCTTTGTTAGTTTCAGCTGAATTTATTTTGGCAAAAGTTACTACTTTAGGTATTTGGGGGATGCTTTCGAATACTCAACTTGAAAATTTAACACTACTACAAATTTCTTCAATCACGGGAGCCTTTGGGATAAGTTTTATGATTGGTTGGGTTAACGCAGCTGTAGAATCTATAATTTATTATTATGCTGATACTAAAAATTCAAATCATCACAAAACAATCAAAATACACACAGCCTTTATTTTAATTACTTTCTTTATGATTTTTGTATTTGGAACGATTCGTCTTAATATAAACAATAATGAAAAAACCATTAAAAGTTCTGTTATTGTAAACAAGTATAATACTTTTGATTTTTTCATAAATGAAAATAATACAGCTCAAAATACAAATGATCTTCTTGAAAAAACTTCAAAAGCAGCCGATATGGGTGCAAAAATTGCTGTTTGGCCAGAAGGCGCCGCAATTATCAATTTAAAAAAAGAAAATGAATTTATTGAAACTCTTTGTAATTTAGCGCGTGAAAAAAATATACATATTGTTGCGGCATATATTTTATTATACCCTGATAAAACCATAAAGTATAATAATAAACTACAATGGATAACGGCCGAAGGAAAATCGCACTGGGTTTATCATAAGCAGTATCTACATCTAGAAGAACCTGTATTATTTGAGAAGACTGATTTTAAAACTCACACGTTTGATTTTGGTATGGCTTCTGCCGCTATAAGCTATGATTTTGATAATATTGATATCTCTCATTTTTTTGGTAAAACAAATTCTGCTATAATTGCCTCTCCTTCAAGTGATTGGGCAGGTATTGATCCTTTTCATACAAAACTTGCACGATTAAGAAGTATTGAAAATGGATACTCTACCCTTAGAGCCGCGAGAGGATCGATGTCTGCAATATTTGATCAATACGGAAGAATTAAAAATTTTATAAATTATTATGATGATGAAATAGGTATTGCAGTCGCTGAAGTTTCAGTTAATAATATAAATACAATCTATAGTCAAATTGGCAATTTTTTTGCAATTTTATGTATCGTTATTTCTTCTGCCTATTTTATAAACGCTTACAGGAATAAAGAATAAACTCTTGCCATTTACTTTTTCATCATTAAATTGATTTTACTTTTATTCTTTCTAGGGCCCATTCTGTATATTTTCTAATTTTTTTACTAGGATCTTTTTTAAGCTCTTGTAAAATTTTATTTCCTTCTTTTGTATTTAATTTTTCAAGAGCTTTAGTGACTTGGGCACGAACCATTTCGTCTGGATCTTTTGAAACCATTACCAAGCCCCTAAATGCAGATAAAGTACCCACTTGTGATAAGAAATTAGCGGCATTTTCTCTTTTTAGGGGGTCTCTATGTTTTAATAGACGTATCTTTTCTTCTATGTATCCTGTGCTATCAAGAATATCTGCTAAATATGGCTTTAAAGATTTTATATCTTCTTTTAATACTTCAGAAATTGTTTCTTCAGACGCTTCACTCATATTTTTAAATACTTCTGCAATGGCGTCTCTTGTAACCGGTTCACCATCTTTAAATAATTTAACTAATTCCGTAATTTCTTTCTTACTTATTTTTTTACTAAGAGCTTTAATAATTTCTTCTTTTAAGTTTTCATTGTCTATTATTTCTTTTGTTAAAATAACAATAGATTCAATTTCTTTTGAAAATCCCAAACCTTTGATGGCTTCTAGCTTAATTGTTTCAACTTCTGTCTCATCATCTATTACTTCTTTAATTTTTTTAATTATGGCTTTTGAACCATGCATCCCTAAAGCCTTTGAAGCCTGCGTTCGAACTTTTTCAACCGGATCTCTTAACATATCAAAAGCCTGATTTACAGATTTCATATCATCAAAATCAATTAAGGCCCAAAGACTCGCGATTCTAACATCAGGATCTGAGTCTTTTAGAGCTTTTCTTATTAACGGTAAAAATTGTTTTTTATTGGCGGCAGGCAGACTTGCAATTAGTGCGGCTCTTATCTGCGAATCATTATGGTTTAAGTATGTTTCAATTTTTTTATCAAAATCTTTGCCCGCGAATTCTGCCAGAACTTTTGTAAAATTTCTGGCTTCATCAATGGGTAATATGGGAATATTTTCAATAAGATATTGAAGACAGTAATCAAGTTTAATATTACCTAAACATTTTATCGCTTCAATTCGAGTTTTATGTGAATAGACATCCCTGCCCGATTTTACGATATTAAGAAGTTCAGGAACAATTAACGATACTGGCATTTTTTTAATCGCTTCGCGTAAAATATCTTTTCCAGCAAAATCATCATCTTTTAAAAATCCTAAAAGCGTATTTACAAATATATAATCTCCTCTTTCAGGTATATTTTCAAGAAGAATTTTTAATATCTTTTCATTATGTTTGTATTGTTCTATTTCTTTTTTTAATAAATTTAATGCGTCTTCTCCTCCACGTATAAAAATTGTATCAAGAATATCTATATAAATATCTAAATATTTTTTATCTGTTTTATATAAACTGAATATTTTTTCTGCTGCAGTTGATATTAATTCTCTTTGTCCCGAGTCTTTTAATATACGTGAACAAATAAAAAGCGATGCCGGATTTTCTGATGCATAGATGCCTGAAAGAAAATTTGTAACATTTACCTCGCACGCTTTTTTAAGTATATTAAAATTTCTCTCAAAACCTTCTTTATCAGCAAAATCTACTTCTTGAAACAGTCTGTTTAACGTACCGCAGTTAGAAAGATATACAGCAGACGCAAATCGTAATTCTAAATTATTATTAGTTATAAACTCAAAAACAGAAGCTTCATATTCTTTTGCTGAATAATTAAGCAGATCAATAACATGCATTGCTTCTTCGGGCTGTAATTTTTGAAAACTCAAATCAAAAAAATCATAAAAATCTTTATCAATTCTATCTTTTGCGGCTTTTCGAACTTCATATACAGGATCCTTTAATAGAGTGTTTAATAATTTATGGTATAATTTTTCTCGATCAGGATTTACAAATTCATGAACAACGGTTTTTCTTATTAAAGGGTATGGATCATCAAACATTGACCAAAGGGCTCTCTCTGATTTTTTCTCATCATCATGTATTATCGTTTTTACCGCAAAATATCTCGGCGGCCATTCGGGGTCTCCCGTTAATTCTCGTATTTCATTTAATTTATTCTGGAACATTAAAAATGAGCTTTTACCGTCAAAATTTTCTCCTCTGCCCGATAATGCAATTCTTCGTAGAGGTATGAAATCTTCTTTTTCTTCACTAAACTTTCCCAAAAACTTTTTTGCAAGATTTTCATTTTTAAGAGACGCTAAAAAGCAGGTAAAAAGCCCTTTATCATTTGGCAGGCTTAAAACTCTTTGAAAATCGCCTTCTCTAAGTTTTTGTAAAAAACGCTTAATCCACATTTCATCAATACCCGTTATAGCGAATATTTCTTTACCATACTTTTCGCCGATATTTTCAATTACTTTTGAATATTTAAGAAGTTTTTTATCTGAGAATTCTTTTTTAAGTAGAGCATTTCTTTTATTAACAGGCATTTGCATTATTTTTTTAATTTTTCTTTTTATTAACCACATAGATATTATTAATTTCAAAAAATATCCCAATACTGCCAATATCCCAATTATTATTAAAAATTCTATTGAATTTGCGCTTTCACCCATAATACTTTTTATTGAATTCATCTTATTCCCCCTTTTATAAAACTTACCTTTTCCCCAATACATTATATATTTGAAGCGGTTTTTCTTTCCCTTTTACTTTTACTGCTTCTCTTTTCTCAAGCTTAAAGATGTTATCTAAAAACTTTCTTGTATCTTCAGTAATTATAATTTCTCCCGCCTTTGAAACGCCTTCTAGTCTAGCCGCGATATTTACGGTGTCACCTATTACCGAGTAATCCATTCTTCTTTGACTGCCAAGATTACCGGCAACCAGAGGTCCCGTATGCATTCCAATACCAACTTTTAAGTGAGAAGCGTCACCTTTAAAAAAATGTCTATTTCGGGATTTCAATAAATTTTGTATTTCTACCGCACTGGTTACCGCGCTTATGGCATCTTCTTTTTCTGAAACCATGGGAACGCCCCATGCTGCCATGATACAATCTCCTATGAATTTATCTATAAAACCTTTATTTTTTATGATTATTTCTACGGCTTCACTAAAATATTCATTTAATATTTCTATAATATGTTCCGGTGATTTTGTTTCTGAAAATGAAGTGTATCCCCTAATATCAGCAAAAAATATAGTAGCTGTCTTTTTTGCGCCCCCTAGCTTAACAAGCTCAGGAGATTCCATTAATGCCGTAACAACTTCATTAGACAAATATCGCGAAAACATATCTTTAATTGCGCGTCTTTCTTCAGAAACTATTTTTATCTGTTTTTTTAACTCTCTTTCTTTGCTTTGATCTGTAAAAAGCAATACTATGCCATCATTTTTGCCTCTTTTACTTTTAAGAGGAGAAATATTCAATGAAAAATCTATTTCCTTTTTTTCTTTTTTTAGAATACCTTCTAAACCTAATAGTTCCCTGCCAGATTTATTTGCATCTTCTATTGCAGTTATAATTTTTTTATCAAGTTTACTTTTAAATATATTCTGTAAATTCTGACCAAGTATTAATTCATCAAATCCCATTTCTTTTTTGGCTGTTTGATTATAATAGCTTATACAACCTTTTGAATCTGTTGTTATCAAAAGGTTGTTCATTGAAGTAAAAATATTTTCCTGGTATCTCTCTAATTTTTCAATTTTACTTAAATGATTTCTTAATTCTTCTACCATTGTAGAATTATGAAATAAGTTGCCCGCAACTTCTACAAAAGAATCTAAAAAATGAAATTTTTCTCTATTGTAAAATAAAGCTTTATTTGAATTAATAAATAAAATACCAAGTCTTTCATTTCTTGTATTAACCGGTAAAGCTATGCCGCTTTGCATTTTTTCATGTAATAAAATTTTAGCAAATGGACTTTTTTTTCTTTCTGTTATGGCAATGGCTTCATTACATTCTTCAATAAATTCTAAAAAATCACTATCTTCATTTATATCATTAGTTATTGTATAGCTACCCCTTTTATAGACAGGTTTTAGTTTCGATTTTTTTCCACTGGTTTCTGTAAATAAATATAAACATGCTAAATCTGAATGGGTAATATCTAAAGATTGATCAACTAATACCGTAATAATTTGTTTAAAATTAATTTCTCTGGATAATAATGAACTTGCTCTTACAAGTTCATCTAATGTATTCTCTGCGTTTTGATTTGCTTGATCTTCTATTTTTAATACATCTTTTCTCATATATATTTTATATCAAATATCGAATTTTAATTTAGAATACATTCATACCAATAATTAAAATGTCATAATCTTGACAAGTGTTAATTTTTTTCATCCCTTGTGTCTCTTTGAAATATTTTTAAAAGCTTTACACTGTAATTTATTAATTGGTTTAATCTAATAATGAATAATATTGAATTAAGTCTGGCAGATCAAATTCCCTTAAATAAACTTTCTAAAAAAATTTTAAGACTGGTTGGTAAGGCTATTGCTACCTATCAAATGATAGAAGAAGGCGATAGAATTATGCTTGCGGTTTCAGGCGGTAAAGATTCTCTTTTTATGCTTCATATATTAAAGATATTTCAAAAAAAAGCCCCTGTTAATTTTGAAATCTTTGCCTATACTTTAGATCAGGGGCAGCCGAACTATGATTCAAAATCTCTAGAAACATTTTATAAAAAAATGGATATTGAATATTATATTGAATACTCTGATACATATTCCGTAGTTACTGACAAAATAGAAGAAGGTAAAACATACTGCTCTTTGTGCTCACGCCTTCGAAGAGGCATTTTATATTCCGAAGCAGAAAGATTAAATGCTACAAAAATCGCTTTAGGCCACCATTCTGATGACGCTATAGAAACTTTATTCTTAAATTTATTTTATTCAGGCAGAATGGCCGCCATATCACCTAAATTAAAAAGTGATGATAACAAACATATTGTTATAAGACCACTAATACTTCTTGCTGAAGAAGACATCACACGTATGGCCGAATATTTAAATTTGCCCATTATGCCCTGTAATTTATGCAATAATCAGGATAATCTTCAAAGACAAAGAATAAAAAATTTAATTAAAGAAGAATCAAAAATAAATCCGGTTTTAAGAACTTCATTAAGATCTGCCCTGCAAAAATTGGAACCTCGGCATCTATGGGATATTAGTAAAATGGATTTTGAAAATCTAAATACAAAATCTGAATTTCTTTTAAAATAGTTATTTTATATTTCTATTGTGAATCGAAAATTCAAATCATACACAAAACCTGTAAGCAAAATAAGCGAAATCGATTATAATAATTTAATAAAGGCCGCCCTTATTGAAGATGATGTAGAAAACGATGTGACCACACTATCCATTTTTAAAACTAAAGATATTGTAAACGCGAAAATAATAGCGAAGCAAGAAGGAATTTTAGCAGGAATTAAAATTGCCGAAAAAACTTTTTTAATTTTAGATCGCAAATTAAAAATACAAATAAAAAAAGATGACGGCTCTATATTTAAAAAAGGAGAATGTGTTCTTGAAATAAACGGTAGCATTCAATCTATATTAAAAGCTGAAAGAACCGCGTTAAATTTTCTTGCATTTTTATGCGGAATTTCTACTTCTACTTACAATATTACTTCAAAACTTTCTAAACACAAAATAACTGCGGTAGATACAAGAAAAACTATACCCGGTTATAGAAAATTATCTAAATATGCGGTTTTTATAGGCGGCGGATGTAATCATCGTTTAAATCTTTCTGATATGGGTTTAATTAAAGATAACCATATAGCAAAAGCCAAAAGCATCACACAGGCAGTTATCAATTTTAAACAATTGCATCCGCGTTTAAAATGTGAAGTTGAAGTTGAAAACGAAACACAATTAAAAGAAGCCTTAAATTCAAATGTTGATATTATCTTATTGGATAATATGAACAAAAATCAAATTAAAAAATCCGTTCAAATTGTTAAAAAATATAATAAACAAAATACTAAAAATATATTATGTGAGGCATCAGGTGGTTTTAATGAAAATAATATTAATACAATTTTTAAAACCGGGGTTGATTTTGTAAGCATGGGAAGTTTAACACAAAAAATTAATCCCATAGATTTTTCACTTGAAATTAACAATTAATAATAATCGCTTTGCGGTTTTACGCGTCCAACTTCTGATTCTGGAATACCAAACCCGGGAAAGTCTTTTAAAAGCATAGAAACAAAAACTGTCTGTTCATAAAATACGGCCTGATTTCTTAACTGCGGGCCAAAAAATACAGATTTTTTTTGGTTAAAATAAGAAAACCTCAATACCCATCTGTGTAAATCATGTTCTAAAATGGCGTATAATGTATCTAAATTAAAAACGGTATTGTTTCTTTTTTCATTATTTAAAATATTGACAGAGTTTAAAAGGTCGTTGCTAAACGATACATAATTAGGATGTGATTCTTCGTATCTTTCTATCTGATCTGCTTTTGACGTGGAACCCAGCTTCAAATTAACATATTTATGAAGGTCTAAATCAAATTCCCATTTAAACAAAATTGAATCTTGCATTATATTTATGTAATTACGCCGCCATGTTACCCCGGCTTTTAATAACTTTAATTCTCCCAAAAATAATGGTTTATATCCTCCTAATTTTAAATAAATATCTAAATCATTTGTACCCGATTTTTCATATCTAATTAAATATTTATATTCATCGCTGACGCCTATTTCAAAAAAATGATATTTTTTGTTTTTTATTAATTGATAGTAGCCCGGAGAGAATCCATTTATAATATCAAAATTTAGTTCTGACCTTACAGTTAAGGGCGACCATAAATAGTTTTCTTTGATTTCATAGGGCCATTTTCTTAAATCTCTGCTCGTAAAAACAGAGATACGTGATAGCGGATAAAAGTCTGATACCGCGCTCATTTTAATATTATGTTCCTCTTGATCTTCAAATGTTGGATCAGAATATTTTTGATTATACCTTTTCTTATACATATAATCACCCTGAGCATATAAAAAAGACGGACCTATTCTTAAAGTATCCAGAGTATATAAATACTGATATGTATGTCTCTCTGCGTCTTCAGTTAAGCTATCTGAAGATGTAGCGAAAGCTTCGGGGGGTTCCTTATAAAACCTAGTGATAGCGCCCGCACCAATTCCCGGTATAATACTAATATATCTTATTGGAGTAAAAATAAAACTAAAATAATCATCCGCTTTTGCGTTAAAATAGGTTTGAAAATCTTTACCATCGTTATAAGTATTTATCACATCACCTTGAAATACAATTACATTCCACAAACCGCCAAAAAAACTTCCTGATGGATTAATAAGCAATGAATTTCTTTTAAATGAAATAGATGGAGCCATAAAATAAATTGGTTTATACTTTGATTCAAGAATCTCAGATTGTTCATACCATCTTTTTTGACGTAATATTTTTAATGAAAAATGATTGTCGTTCCAATCTTCTGAATATTGAATTTGCCAGCTTAAAGTTGGTTTTTTTCTATTTCCTGTAAACTCTTCTTCGGTGTCTAATTTAAACATCTCAAGGGTTCTTTGAGGTTCAAAACGTACCCCAAATTCCTGTTCAAAGTCTTGGTGATTATAATCTTCATAATTTACCATTAATATTGAAGTTGAATCTTCCTTTGAAGATTTTTTTCTATCGTACTTTATACTGCCTCTTAACTTCCACCAGTCGTCAGTTTTTTCTCCGTATGTGCCATCTTCTAATAAAACCTGATTAGTTACGTATGGTTTGGTTAATTCATCATATTTTCTCGCGAATCTTTTATTTTTATAGTCAGCTAAACCTATTTCAATATCATAATTTAGGCTTGTTCTATCTTTTTTTAAAAAAGCTCCCGTGTAAACACCGGTTTTTTGATACCAGTCATACATAAATTTTACCGTATTGGGCGCAATTATTAAGTTGGGCATGCCAATATAAAAAGTGTTTTGTAAAAAATGTCCATGGGTTTTATTTATTCCATATTGTGTTAAAATTCCCGTTCCAACATCAGTTTGAAATAAAAAAGGCCAGTAAAAAATAGGAGTACTTCCCGCGTAGTAAACTAAATGAAGAGCAGCTATTTGATTATCTTCGTACATCCATATTTTTTTCGCCTTAAAATGAAAATGAGGCATGTCTGCATCACAAGTAGTTAAATAGGCCATATTTGCTATAAATGTTTCATCAGAAACCCTCTGGATTGTTTCTCCTATATAATATATAGGTTCAAAATAGGCGTCTGCTTTATAAACAACCCCCTGACCGGTTTGATTATCATAGATAAATTTATCACCTTTGATGGTCTGGGTTTTATCTTGAAGTGAAATATTTTTTTCTCCAAAAACTTCACCGGTTTTAGGGTTTATTTTTACAATTTCTGCATGTAAGATTAAATCGCCTATCTTAAGAATAATACCACCCTCTAAGATCATAATGCCTTCAGAAGTTTCTTTATAATTTATATATTCGGCTTCAGAGGCTCTTATTATTTCTACAGTAGATTTGTTTTTTTTTTGCTGAGCTATAAGAAAATTAGTTTGAATTAAAAATATAAATAAAAAAAATATATATATTTTAATTCTTTTTCGATTTGTACGCATTTTTTGACCAAGAAATAAAGACAATTCAGTTAATCATTTATTTTTTAAACCATTAAAAAAATTATTTACCCGCTAACATCCCGCATGCGGCAGAGATATCGTTGCCTACAGAACCTCTATTTAGAGCAGCTACATGATTTTTATACAGATTATCCCAAAATAGTTGAACTTCTTCTTCAGTTGGAGGCTTTAAATTATTAAAAGAGGTATTTAAAGGAATTAAATTTACTTTCGCTTTTATTTTTTTGGCCAAAGATGCTAACATTTGAGCATCTCTTTCTGCCATATTTTCGCCGGATATCATAGTATATTCTATTGTTAAACGGTTATTTTTTATAATCTCAAGATTTTGATAAATAAGTTTAATTATATCTTCCAATGGATAATTTTTTTCAACAGACATATATTTTTCACGTTTTTTCGAATCTAAAAAATGAACAGAAAGCGCCAAACCAAACGGTTCTTTATCATCCAAATATTTTTTTAAAAAAGGCAAAACTCCAGATGTACTTATTGTTATTTTTCTGGAACTTAAATGACGTCCCTGAACATGATTTAATATATGAGCCGCTCGAACTACTTCTTCATAATTATAGAAAGGCTCTCCCATACCCATAAAAACAACCGTATTAGCTTTTTTACCGCTCAATTTTTCTGTCTCATAAAACTGCGTTAGAATCTCTGCCGTAGTTAAATTACCCGTAAATTTCATCTGGCCCGTCGCGCAAAAAGAACAATTTAAAGAACAACCCGACTGGCTAGATACGCAAATTGAATTCCGATTTTCAAATTCAAGCCATACCGATTCCGCTTTTTTATTTTTTGAAAATGTCCATAAAACTTTCATAGTCTCATCCAGGTGGCTTTTTTTCATATTGGAAGGTTTTATAATTGAAAAATCAAAATCTTTTATTAGGCAATTTTTTATTTCTATAGAAATATCACTCATTAAATCTAACGAATAATTATTTTTTTGATGAAGCCATTTAAATAACTGCCCCGCTCTATATTTAGGAAAGCTTTTTTGAATAAAATAGTTTTCCCACATTGATAAATCGTATTGAAGTACGTGGATTTTATTATTGTTTTTTTTCATAATTATTCAATTGATTGACACAGCAATTTAAAAATAAATTCCTAATTTAATGATTTACTTAGACCATGCCTCTTCATCTAAACCAAAACCATTTTTTGTTCAAAATGCCATTGTCAAGCAGTTAAAAGAAATATCATTAAATCCGCTTAGAAATCAAAATTCTTCTGAAAATCTTGAATTGTACAGAAATAATCTGTTAAAATTTCTCAATTTAAGCGAAAACTTCTCTTCTATCTTTACAAAAAACGCTACTGAAGCCGCTAATTTGTTTTTGTTTGGTATTGAAGAAGATTTTCAAACCTTATTGATAGACAGTTATTCTCATAACGCAATACTTCGACCAGCATATAAAATCAGCAAAGAAAAGAAAAATAAACTCTATATTTTAAATAGAAATACCAATTTTTTATCTGCATGGAAAAATATAATTGAAAAAGAAACAAAAAAGACTCTTTTATGCGTAAATATGGCCTCTAATGTTACGGGTGAAGTATTAAGCCACGATGAACTGCACTTTATTTTTAATTTAATGAAAGAAAATAAATCTTTATTTTTATTTTTAGATGCCTCGCAATATATTGGTAATTTTCCTTTTATAAAAATACCCGATTTCGCGGCTCAAAGAACCGCTTTATTCAGTAGTTCCCATAAATATTTACTTGGTCCTGAAAGCGCCGGATTTTTAATATTCTACAAAAATATGAAAATAAACCCCCTATTATTCGGAGGAACAGGTTTTGACAGTATGAATAAAAATATGCCCGAAAGTTATCCATATAAACTTGAAGCGGGAACTTATTCAATGACAACAATTTGCGGACTAAATTCATCTTTAGAACAAGGGCAGGATTATTTTACAAATACATACAAAAAAAAATTAAAATACGGAATATTTTTTTATAATATGTTAACTAATATAAATAACTGGCATGTTTATGGACCAAAACCTGAAGATGGTAAACACTGTCTTGTCTTCAGTATTGTACATGATTTCTTAAATTGTGAAGAACTATCGTTTATCTTATGGGAACAATACAAAATTATAACAAGATCAGGCTTTCACTGCTCACCTTTAGTATTTGAAAATCTTCCCGAAAAATTTAAAAACGGAAGTTTAAGAATTTCATTGGGATATAATACTAAAAAACAAGATATTGAAAAACTGTTATTCGCTTTGCGTGAAATTAGCTGATTTCTTATAATAAGTTCTCTGATGTTGGTTATTTTGCATTTCTTCTAATAGACCAACCGTAGGATCGCTTTTTGAAAACTGTCTTAAACTTTCATAAACGCACACAGCTGCGGCATTAGATAAATTTAAAGACCTTATGTTTTTAGTCATGGGTATTTTTACGGTTTTATGAGCTAATTTTATCATCTTAGGAGGCAGACCTTTAGTTTCGTTACCCAAAATAAGTACATCCCCTTTATTAAACTCAAAATCCCATAAGATTTCCTTTCCTTCTTTAGTAATCATTACCAGTCTATTTTTTTCATAGTCTTTTATAAAATTTTTATATTTATCATAATAATTAAATTTTAATAAAGGCCAGTGATCCAACCCCGCTCTTTTTAGTGATGCTTCATCAAGAGAAAACGCGGGTTTGCCTACAATTAAAAGGGGAACATTTACACCCACGCATAATCTTGAGATATTTCCTGTATTGGGCGGTATTTGCGGCTTGTATAAAGCAAGAGTAATTAATTCTTTTGTATTTTTATTATCATTTATATTTCGCATACATATTCCCAGCCTTCTTTTGCTGTATAAAGTCTAATTGGAATATTTTTTTCTTCAAGAATTTTTCTATAATGATTTGAAATTTTATCTAGCTGATCGTCTGTTCTGTTAGGATCATGGTGAAAAAAAATCAAACTTTTTACCTTAGCATTTATCGCCCGGTTTAAAGCGTCTACAAAAGAGCTATGTCCCCACCCTTTATATTTTTTATTTTCTTCAGGAAGATACTGGGCATCGGTAATTAAAATATCAGATTTATAAATAAATTGATTATGCTTTAGGTTTAGATTATTAGCTTCTTTAACTTCAACTTCGTTTTCAATATCATTTGCATAATAATTTTCATGATCGGTTGTGTAACAAATTATTTTCCCATCTGATTCAAACCTATATCCATAGCAATTTAAAGTATGATTCATTTTCATTGTCTTAATTTTTAGATTGTTTATTTCAAAATTTTTTTCTTTTATTTCATGAAATGATAAATTTGCCCTAATCTTAGAACCAAGCGGAATAGGAAATTCAACACTTTTTATGTATTCATGAATTTCTTCTGATAAAGGTTTTTTAATTTGCGGCGGAGAATATATTTTCACAGTTTCTGATTCTCTATATAAAGGCAGAAAGAAAGGAACTCCCATGATATGATCCCAGTGAAGATGAGATAAAAAAATATGAATATTTTGGTTTTCATTAACTACTAATTTTTCACCCAAAGTTTTTAATCCTGTACCCGCGTCTAAAATGAAAATATCATTATTGTTTGGTACAATTAGCTGAACACACGATGTGTTACCGCCATATCTAATTGTTTCTTTACCCGCGGCGGGAAAAATGCCTCTTGTTCCGTACATTCTTACTTTCATGATCTTTTTATTCTTTATTAGTTGGCGTGATATCTTTATTTTTCATATATGAAAAATATTATAATACCTGTTTTTATGCTTGTTTACATACTGCAATTATTTTTTTCTTTGCTAATTTCTTTCTTTTTATCCTATTTTAATTTATTTTCTATAAACAATGGTTATAAAGAAATAATAATTGATTTTAATATTATTCTATTTTTTATATTTTTAATTTTTGCTGCGTTAATTATTAATTTTACTTTAACTTTTTTTAATAAAATTAATAAAAGAAAGTTAAATATTTACATGAAAAACATGCGTTTTAATTTTTTTTCTAAAAACAATATAAATCTATGTCTATCTATTATAGTCGTTCATATTCTATATACAATTCTCTATGCAGATATAAAGTTCAATAATATTTTAATTCAATCTTTTTTATTAGCATTTATTTTTTTTATGGCATCCGCTTTTTGGGAAGAATTTATTTTCCGCGGATTTTATTTTTATATAACTGCCCGCAGTTTATATAAAAGCAAAATAAACTTTTTATTTTTTATTTTTTTTCAAGCTTTAATATTTTCAATTGTACATATTAACAATCCAAATTTAAATTTCACGCATCTGCTAAATATATTTTTAGGCGGAATTTTTTTAGGATTACTTGCTTTCGAAAATTTTAAGCTCTCTGTAATTTTTCATTTCTTTTGGAATTTTATACAATCTGTAATTTTTGGACTTTCAGTTTCATCTCATCAATTTAAAGAAAAACTTTTCGTTTCGAAAAATATTCATGAATGGGAAAAAAATATTTTTACATCTGCAATATTTGTTGCGGCTATTTTATATCAAATTAGAAATAATTTAAAAAACGAAAAATATATAAAATGAAAATCGGTGTAGTTAATTTTTTAAACGCTTATCCATTAATTTATGGTTTAGAAAAGAACGAGAATGATATATTTCTTTACAGAGATGTTCCCTCAAAATTATCCATTTTACTTAAAGAAAATAAATTAGACGCGGCTTTGGTATCTTCTATAGAATATTTTAGAAATAGAGATATCTGGCAATACCATCCCAATTTATGCATTAGCTCAAGCGGCGCGGTTGAATCTATTAGGCTTTTTATAAGCGATGAAAACAAAATAACAAAAAAAAATAATGAATTTTTAAAGCCGATTGATACTTTGTATTATGATTACGCTAGCCGCAGCTCAGTAGAAATGGTTAGAATTTTATTAAATTATCATTTTTTAAGAAAAAATCCAAATTTAGTTGAAATAAATCCGCCCTATAAAGAAAAAATTCACGGTTTAAAAACGAACGAATGTCTGTTGCTAATTGGAGATTCAGCTTTATTGAATCGTGATACCACATCTATTGATTTAGGAAAATGGTATTTTGATACTTTCAATCTTCCATTTGTGTATGCCCTTTGGGTTTATCCAAAAAACTCTAACATAGATAAAAATATATTTAATTTAGCCTATGAAACATCACTTAAAGAATGGAAACTACTAATTGAAAAAGCAGTTAAAAAATTTTCTTTTTCTAAAGAATTTACAGAAAAATATTTAAAGAACATTATTCAATATACAATAAATAATAATACTTTGAAAGGATTAGATTTCTTTTTTGAAAAATATAAAGAAATTACGGAAGCCTGTAAATAACCTCTAATGTTGTATCGTCATTTAACTCTGCACCGTCTCTAAAATTATCTACTATTTTTAATATTTCTTTGACCATAAATTTACTAATATCATTTTTCAAATGATCTTCTTTTTTCGCTTTTTCAAAGCTTTTTGTAATGGCTTCAATGGTACGCTCTTCACCAAAAAAATCAAATTTTTTATTTTGAGCCTCATCAACACCATCTGAAAAAGGTATTAATAAATCTCCTTTTTCAATTTTCATTTCATGAATTTTATAATCTACATTATCGAGAAGTCCGATAATTGGTCCCGAAGATTTAAGCTGGATAATTTCATTTTTTAATTCATTTACTTTCAAATAATATGGAGGATTATGACCACAGTTAGCATATTGAATTTTACCCTCTTCGGGAAAAAGACGCATAATAAAAAAAGTAATAAAATTACCCATTGTTAAATTTTCTTTCATAAAATTATTTAAATGATACGTAAAATCATTAATTTTTTCATATAAAGGTAAAAGCAGCTGTAAACCCGAATGAAAGTTTGAAACAATCAAAGAAGCGGGAACGCCTTTCCCAGAAACATCAGCTATTATAATATCTACAAATTTTATTTTTCCATTTTCTTTTTGAATAAAATAATTAAAATAATCACCGCCAACGCTTCTTGCTGGTATTGATGTGCCAGAAATAGAATAACCTTCAATTTCTGGATCTTTTTGCGGCAAGAGCTCTTTTTGAATACCTGCCGCTACTTTTAATTCTCTCTCAATTCTTTCACTCAAAAGAGCTTCATTATGCAGAAGAGCTCTTTCAATAGCAATGGCTGCTTGTGAACTAAAAGCGCGGGAGATTCTAATATCATCTTCAGTAAAGATTCCGTTGTTTTTTTTGTTCAATAACTGAGCCGTACCTATAATTTCATTTCGTACTTTTAAAGGAACGCATAAATATGATTCTGTTTTGCCTCCTGTTACTCTGTCTACATCACTGTAAAATCGTTTATCATTTTGAACATTTGAAGTATTTACAATTTCACCGGTTTGTGCCACGTAACCGCTTATGCCCTGCCCTAATGGTACTTTAATCTTTTCAAGCATCTCATAATTAGGATCTGTCGTTGCTTTAAATTCAAGAACATTTTCTTTTTTGTTAATTAAAAAAATAGACCCAATTTCGGCATTGGTAAGATTGCATGCCTGCGTTAATACATCTTTTAAAACTTTTTCAATTTCAAATGATGAACTTATTATTTCATTAATTTGTAAAAGACCTATATATTTTCTAAGTTCATCGGCAAGTTCTTCTCTGCCGGCTTCATTTAAAAACTGTTCATATTCTTTGATCAAAGGCATATTATCTAATCCATTTTATAATACTATCGACATTTTCTCTCTTTGTACGGAAAACAGCCATTATACTTTCATAATTAGGATAACCAAGTGAAATTCCGAGGCATAATCTTTTGTTTTGAGAAATTCCTAAAAATTCTTTAATTTGTGTTGAGTAATCGGTTAAGTAAGCCTGAGGTACACTGCCTATCTTTTTATTCCATAGGGCAAGCATTAAAGTTTGAGCGAAAGCTCCCATATCAAAAATGGACCATTCATTTAACATTTTATCTTGATATAAATATATTACACAAGGAGCCCCAAAAAAACGATAATTAGCTTTTTTTGATTTTAAGGCAATTTCAGGATTTGATAAGTTGATATTAAATTCTTTACTTTTATCATTTTGTGTTTCATTCATTCTAATGTTAATTTCATCTGGCCATGAAACAGGTTTTGGTATATCTGGATTTAAAGGAATATTTTCTTCAAGTAAATGTATATAAAGTGCCGAAAGCTCTTTTAGTTTATCGCCCTTAACAATTGCTACCTGCCATGGCTGACTGTTTTTATACGAAGGAGTTCTTTGCGCTGTTTTTATGGCTGAAATTATTATATCATCAGAAACATCATCAGATTTAAAACTTCTAACGCTTACTCTGGTTTCAATACATTCTTTTGTTTCTGCCATAAAAATTTTTTAATCTATTTATAAAAACAATAGATTATTCTTTTTTGAACACGTAAATAAAAAAAACTCTTAAGAACAGAATCGGTCAACTTTATAGTTTATTTTTATTCTTTATTTTAAAAATTATAATCGCCTTTAATAAAATTTTCATTTTTATTTATATCAATTTTTGTGATATTACCGTAAAAAGAAAATTTAAATGGATTTTCTTTTAAATGCCGAATAAATTCATCAATGATTTTTTCATCATTTGTATCTAAAATAACTTTAACAGTGTTATCTGGCATATTTGAAGCTGAACCTTTAATATTTAACTTCTGAGCGTTTTCCTGACAGTACTTTCTACAATATACACCCTGTACTTTACCATGTAAAATTAACTTAACTGCCATATTATATCCTCTACTAATTTATAAATTTATATTTATTTATGTTTTAATTTAACCGGAGGCTCTGGATCTTGAATAAGTATTGATATCTTTTCTAATCCATATAAAACAAGTATTCCTAAAATAATATAGAATAAGGCAATATACCAATTATCATTAAAACTTTCGTTTGCACTCAAATATTCGAAAGGCCACAATTTATTTAGACTGCCTGCCATAATTCCCGTTAAAGAAGCCATAGTCAACGAATGATGCCTTGAGAGAAAATATTTTATAATTCTAACAAAAGAAAAAATACCAACAATGATTCCCGCGATAAAAGGCAGTAATATGAAAACCTCCATTTCTTTTAAGGCTGTTAATATATAATCATATTCGCCTAAAACAAGTAAAATATAGGCCCCAGAGATTCCGGGTAAAATCATGGCACAAATGGCTATGGACCCGCAAAAAAATATGTATATTATTGAATGTGAACTTTCTGCAGGTGAAATATTATCCGTTAAATAGTACATCAATACCGCGAATATAGCTAAAATAATAAATTCTTTAAAATGATGATGCATTTTTTTATAGGGAATTGTCAAAGAAAAAAATATCAATCCGAAAAAAAATGAATATGTTTCAAAAGTATAATCTTTTAAAAGAATTTTTATAAATCCTGCCATAACTATAATTCCCACGGCCACACCGGGCAAAAGTGAAAGGAAGAAATTCCAGGGAATTGATTTTATATTTTCAATATTTTTTTCCCTTTTTTCTTTATGATAGAAAAATATCATTAATTGTATCATATTTTTAACATGTTTTATATCAATTCTAGCAATCGCCGAAATTAAATGTTCATAAATACCGCTTATTAAAGCAATAGTGCCGCCTGAAACACCCGGGATTATATCGGCAATACCCATAGCGGCTCCTTTTGCTGCCAATATAAATTTAGATTTAGTTGTTTTATATTGTTTCATGTTCCAGTTTTATTAAAATTTTGCCATTTAACGCGTAAACTATATATAATTCAAAAATAGTTGTCAACCTGTATTTATCTATGATTTTACACCATATAAATGATAAGACAAAAGACAATTTTTGACAGCCTTATAGAAGTATTTAAAAAAATACTAAAACCTTCACATTTGTTTTTTTGTAAAATAATTATCAAAGACAGTTTCTTTTATATTTTCGCTCTTCCATTAAAGTTTTTTCAAAATTTTGGTAAAAAAAGAAGAAAATCTATTTTAGCTCCGGGAAAAACCCTTATCTACCAACCCTTTACGGCGGCTGAAACCATACTAATTTCGCCCTTTTTAAATTTGTGGTATAATCACTTTAACCAAAAGGTTGATTTTGCCTGTTCGATAAATAATGAACCAGCATCTTTGCCGGTTCAAAAACATGAAAGTATTCATAAAATTCACACAATATCTGATAAATTTATAGATAAATTTATTTTTTTTAGAAAAAATAAATACAATACGGTAATTTTATTGTTTCCATACCCTTTTTTTGATATTGCTTTTTTACTTTGGTTCTTAAGAGTAAGAAACAGAGTAGGAATTGAATATTTAAAAAAAAATTATTTCTTAAATTTCTCAATTCGATTTAATGAATATAACGCCCATTTAACATATCAGGTTAAATCACTTTTTGAAGAATGTATTTTAAAAAAAATTAACGATTTGCCTCAGCCTTTTTTTCTCTTTGATGAAAATAAACGTACTGAAGCCAGAAAATTATTAAATAGCCTGCATGTGATACGGTTTGTCGTGTGCCATATAAACTTATCCAGTATTATTAATTTTAATGAATGGCCCGCTTCTAATTTGTCAGATTTTATAAAACTATTTCTTGAAAAAAACCGACTAATGCATGTTTTATTAATTGAGAGCAAAAATAATAAAGAATATTTAAATAGCGTAATTTCAAAAATACCTTTAGAATTTTCAAGAAAAGTTCATAAAATTTCTGGTATATCCTATGACACTATTTATTTTCTGCTTGAAAAATCTAAATTCTTTTTAAACTTAAATTCCCCTTTAGGTCATGTGGCCGCCGCAGCCAAAACCACTATTTTCAATATATATGGCCCATTTAACGAAAAAATAAACCAACCTTTTTCATCTTCTTCAAAGTCAATTTTTATAAATATCGAATGCAGACCCTGCTATAAAATTTTTCATTCCTTTAAGTGCACAAATGAAACAAAAAACGCGTGCCTAATCAACTTAAGCGGAGATTATTTATTTCAATTCATTTCAAAAAACGGATTTTAAATGAAGAATATTTTAAGCCTTATTAATCCTATTGAAATTATATATTTATTTTTAAACTATTTAAACAAAAGATTTACAAAATCTAAAGTAATTCCTGATTCTAAAGTAATATCAATAGGCAATATAACTACCGGCGGTACCGGAAAAACTCCCGCTGTAATTTACGTGTCTAGAATTCTAAAAAATAAAAAAATAGGTATTTTATCAAGAGGATATGGAGGTAGAAAAGAAAAAACCGGAGGAATTTTATCTGATGGTCATAAAATTAAAATGTCTGAATTAGACAGCGGAGATGAACCCTATTTATTAGCGGCAAATGTTAAAAATATTCCTGTGGCAATAGGTAAAAACAGATATAAATCTGCCCTTTTATTAAAAAAAAAATATAATTTAAACTTGTTTCTTTTAGATGACGGCTTTCAACATTACGCTTTAAAAAGAAACTTAGACATTGTAATAATTGACGCGTCAAATCCTTTTGGTATAGGCCATTTATTGCCTGTAGGCTCATTACGGGAACCGGTGTCAGCTTTAGAAAGAAGCCATCTTATAATATTAAGTAAATGTGATCTTATTACAAAAACACAACTAAATTCTTTAATTAATACAATAGAAAAACTCTCTAAACATCAAAATATATTTAAAAGCATTCATAAGCCAGTATCATTGATTAAACTTCCGAAATCATATGGAATTAATTTTCAAAAAGATAAAGAAATTAATTTAAGAAATCTTCGTAATAAAAAGATATGGGCGCTATCGTCCATTGGCAACCCAAAAGCTTATAAGAAAATGCTTTTAAACCTAGGTGTTAAAGAAGTGAAAACATTAAAATTTAAAGACCATCATAAATATACTGTGAAAAATATACAATCAATTATTAAAAAAACAAATAAAAACGATTTTATTATAACAACTGAAAAGGATTGGATTCGGCTGCAAACATTTGCCGATCTTTTTAATGATTTTAATAATTTTTATTATTTAAAAATTGAGTTTACTATTATTGAAAAAGAAAAAATATTTCAAAAGAAATTATTATCCTTTATTTAAAGATGTTTTAATAGCTGATGTGTATCTTAAAACATGAGTTTTAATTAGTCTTTCTTTTTCACTTTTTACTTCATAAAAGAATATTTTAATAATTCGATTTTTATCATCATATTCATAATCTACTCTTTTAATTCCGGTATTTTCATTTCTTATTTTTTTAACAAGTATATTGTCTTGATATACATATCTAAAAAAAGCCATTTTTTCGCCTTCAGCAGTGAAAATATCCTGAATAATATTCGTTGAATCTTTTTCGTTTTGATTAACGAAAGTTTCTGTAATCTCTTTATCTATGCTTCTGGAACCTGAAATAAGTTTATCATTATTATATTGAAAAGTCCATTCTATTACATTTGTATTTTTATTCAACTCTTGACTTACTTTATAAGATTTTATTCTATTTTTCTTATCATATTCGTACTTGATAATTTCAATTAAATTCTTTTTATTATTAAAAAGCTTTTCTTCTACCAAATTTTCTTTAGAGTATATATATTCAGTATATCCGTCAAATTTATCGTTTAAAAAGTAAGATGCTTTTATCAACTGGTTTTTATCATTATAACTATAAACCGCATGTGCCTCTTTATTGTTATCCCCGGAATAAACTATTTCTTCTGAAGGGCCTTTTTCTTTGACCTGACTTTGTTTATACTGACTTAAATGATCAAATGTTTCGGGACCTGCCCAAATATTTGTTATTAATGTTATTGATAAAATAATGAAAAGTTTTTTCATACTTTGTTTTTCGGCTTTATTTTTAATCAAAAAAAGCAAAATATTTTTATTTTATTTTAATATTATTTTTTATTATCGTTTTCTTCATTAAAACATTCATTAACGTCTGTTGAAATTTTCATCGCGCAAAATTTTGGTCCACACATAGAACAAAAAAGAGATTTTTTAGAGGCATCTGATGGCAGTGTTTCATCATGAAATTTTTTTGCTTTATCGGGATCTAAAGATAAATTAAACTGGTCTTCCCATCTAAAGCTAAATCTGGCTTTACTCATTGCTTTATCTCTAAGCCTTGCTCCGGGATGACCTTTTGCCAAATCTGCGGCGTGAGCCGCTAATTTATAAGCCAAAACTCCCTCTCTAACATCTTCTTTATTAGGCAGACCCAAATGCTCTTTAGGGGTTACATAGCAGAGCATAGAAGCTCCTGCTTGCGCTATCATGGCGCCTCCTATGGCTGAAGTTATATGATCGTATCCGGGCGCGATATCTGTGGTAATTGGACCTAAGGTATAAAAAGGTGCTTCGTGGCAAGATTTCAATTGTCTTGTCATATTTTCTTCAATTAAATTCATGGGAACATGCCCCGGACCTTCAATAATTACCTGAACATTGTGCTCCCACGCTTTTTTTGTGAGTTCACCTAATGTTTCTAGTTCAGCAAACTGTGCGCTATCATTAGCATCTTCTATACTGCCGGGACGCAGCCCATCGCCTAAAGAAACAGCCGCGTCAAATGATTTTAATATTTCACAAATTTCATTAAAATTTTCATATAAAAAATTTTCTTTTTTATGTGCTAAAGACCACTTAGCCATAATAGCTCCGCCTCTAGATACAATTCCTGTAAGACGATTTACTGTTAAAGGCACATGCGAACGTAAAAGTCCTGCGTGAATGGTAAAATAGTCGACCCCTTGCACACACTGCTCTATTAAAGTATCACGATAAATTTCCCATGAAAGCTCTTCAGCAATCCCATCTACTTTTTCAAGAGCCTGGTATAATGGCACCGTGCCAATAGGAACAGGACTATTTCTTAAAATCCACTCTCTTATATTATGAATATTTTTACCCGTAGATAGATCCATTACCGTATCAGCACCCCAGTAGCATGACCAAACAGATTTTAAAACTTCTTCGGCAATTCCTGATGAAATTGCTGAATTTCCTATGTTAGAATTTATTTTTACCAAAAAATTTCTACCTATTATCATGGGTTCCGCTTCGGGATGGTTTATATTTGCCGGAATAACTGCCCTTCCCGCCGCGATTTCATCTCTTACAAACTCAGGGGAAACAGGAAAAACAGGTAATTTAGCATTTTTAGATTTGTACTCATTTTTTTTAAAATATTCCTCTAAACCCTGATTCTCGCGTATTGCCGCGTATTCCATTTCTTCTGTAATGATTCCTTTTTTAGCGTAATACATTTGTGTCACGCATTCATTTTTTTTCGCTCGGTAGTACAAAGTATTTGTTTTATTAAAAGAAAATTCTTTCTCTAAATTTTCTTTTATTTCAATTTTTTCTGCCTCTTTTTTATTTTGAACCCATGATAGTCTTATCTTGGGTAATCCTTTTGTAATATCAACTTCATAATCACTATCGGTAAATGGTCCGCTGGTATCATATACTATAAACTTTTCTTTTTCATCATTTAAGCTTATTTCTCTCATAGCGACTTTAATATCATGAAGTTTACCTTCTATATAAATTTTTTTCGAACCGGGATAAGACTTTATTTTTTCAAAATCTTTATTAAACATATCTTTAATAGATATTTGACTGTTATTTGTGTTAGTTTGATTTACTTTATTAATTGGCTTTATTATCATTTTTATAACGAAAATAATAACAATAGACGTATTGTAACTTAATTTTTTGTTATTTTATTTGAATCTATTTTTTTGTAGAGAAAAATATTCTGACAAAAAATACTTATAGAAAAGAGCAGACAGGATTAACATGATTTTCAGGATTTTGCATTCGTACCACCTAAAGTTATTAATCATATAATATAAGTTATCTGAAATGACAGCCGCGTTGCTGTCCATAAATTATATTTTTTACCTGAACAAGAAGGTCTACAATTCTCCTATAGTTTATTTGTGGTTACTAAAAAATTCAACTTTTGTCTGGTTCACCTTTTTATTGATACAAAATTCATTCAAAGCCTCAATATTAAAACTTTTTTTCTTATGATTAAACTCAAGTGTAATTATTTCATAAGGCATACTATTTTAGAAAAAAAAATCGATCGGGGTTGCACCCCGATAACCCCGCCAACAAGACCTGCGGGCTTTGCCTATCGGCAGCCCCGCAGGTAATATAAAAAGGTAAGAATGTAAAAACCTAAAAGGTTACGGGGTCCTCGAAAGACGGAAGCCAAAGCCGACGCCCTCGTAATACGGGTAGTCGAAGTTCACGTAGCCAACCTGCATGACGACTGCCGTAAAGTTATAGCTGCCGCCACGAACCACACGGTTAGACCCGGGTGTATACCAGTCAAAAGCCCACTCCCATACATTACCGCTCATGTCATATAAGCCAAGTGCGTTGGCTGTTTTGTCGGCCACATTATGAGTAACGCTGCCGCTGTTTGCATAATACCACGCTACAAGACCCGTGGCAGTCGCGTTATTATAATCTGCTGTCGCGCCGCTTGCGTAACTTCCCGGGTAATATTCGCCCGAATCAAGCGTCCCATTAGTGTTAGCGTCATCAATATATCTGGCCGCGAGTTCCCACTCGTCGCTCGTAGGTAATCTGAAACCTTTCGCGTTCGGGTTTACATAAGGGTCATCTTCACTGCCCAATGTACCGTAAGTTACTGCTGTACTATTTGTACTCGTTCTTATGCACGTTGTATAAGCCGCGTCTGTCGTATAAACACAATCTAATGAGGTACTATTTTGCGCGTTATAATATTCGGTAAGCGCGTTTGAAAATACCATTGCATCACGCCAATTAATTGTCGTTACCGGCTCAGTAAAAGTTACAGGCGCTACAGGCGTCGGGTATGTACCAAGAGTACCATCATTACCTTCTCTACCAACATTGGCAAAAGTATAACCATTTGCTACAGCCCAAGTATAAACCTCATACCAAAGCCCATAAGTTACTTCTGTCTCGGCCATTAAATAACCCACAGAAACCGTTGCTGTGCCGCCAAGATCATCGGTACCGGTCGGGAAGCTTTTTGGCGGCACGTACGCTTCGGCCAATCTTATGCCGTTTAAAGAATGAATTCTTTTGT
>JAOUOS010000012.1 GCA_029880285.1 Spirochaetia bacterium | reverse complement strand
TTTAACTGCGATAAAGTACGATAAAGACGCATTAAAGCGATCTTGAAAATTAGAATGCGGTAAAAGAAACTTTTTTGGAAAATATGAAAAAAAAGTGGACTATAATAAATTAGAACTTAGAGTAAAAGTGTACGAATCGCTGAAGCTATATTGATTCTATCGATTATTTTTTCACTATAATTGTAATTAATCTACATATCTCAATAGAGATATTTTCTAATAATCGATTCTTTAAGATCTTATTTACTTCTATAATAATGCAAATTATTTGTTCTGTTGCTTAAGTCATAATCTCTGTGCACTCTGTGCCCCTTTTTTAATTGATAAAGTAAAATCAAAAATACCTTGATTCAATAAATGAAATTAAAGTTATTTTTTATCATGATTTTAACAGTCTCTTTTTTAAGAGTAACATGCCTAACAGATAAAAAAGAAGAAATTGACTATTCCGAAGAATTTGAAAGATATCAGGAAGCGGAAAACAGAAGGGAAGTAGAATGTGAAAAAGCCCTTCAGGAAGAAGACGAAGAAGGATTAAGAAAAAATATTAAACTGTTAAATTGTGAGCCGTGATTTAATAAATCCTGTCTAAGAATCTTTTTACACTTCCCTGGCAAAACTACACCAGATATTCTAAAATTCTTCTGCACTCTAAAAGCGCTTTGCCGGTTTCTTTTTGAGAGGGTATAAATTCAATTTTTCTAGGATCGGCAGGGTGGGCCTTAAAACGAGTATCATTTTTCATTAATTTAATTAGTTTATCCATAGAAACAGCCGTAACCGGCGAAGCGGTTAATATAAATTTTTCTTTGTTCCACTCTATCTTATCAAGCCGAAGCTGTGAGCTTAAAATTTGAACCGCGGCTTGCGATAGCATTGCCTGTACGTTTTCAGGAGATATTCCAAAGCGGTCTGTCATTTCTTCTTGTACTTTTTCAAGTTCTTCAATAGTTTGAGAAGAAAAGAATTTTTTATAAAATTCCATTTTTTGAGCGGTATCTGAAATATAAGAATCGGGAAAGAAAAAATCCTGCGGTATAGATACCATAGATTGAAAGTGTTCTTTTTCTTCATGCTTCATTTCTGCTATTTTGTCTTGAAGCATGCTTAAGTAAAGCTCAAAACCCACTTCCATTATATCTCCGCTTTGCTCCTTGCCTAAAATATTGCCCGCGCCTCTTATCTCAAGGTCTTTCATGGCTATTTTAAACCCGGCCCCTAATTCATCATATTCTTGAATTGTATTTAATCTTTTTTGCGCGGTTTCAGAAATAGAACTTTTAGCGGGATAAAAAAAATAAGCGTAGGCCTGCCTGTCTGATCTTCCTATACGTCCCTTTAGCTGGTACATTTGGCTAAGCCCAAAATTTTGTGAATTTAAGACAATGAGCGTGTTAACATTAGGAATATCAATCCCCGATTCTATAATTGTGGTACTTACTAAAATATCATAATATCCCTTGTAAAAATCAAGCATGACATTTTCTATTTGATCTTCGGGCATTTGACCGTGAAGAGCGGCAGCCTTAACCTTAGGAAAGAGATTTTTTAAGCGATGAACCTGAGCGTCTATTGTTTTCACTTTGTTATGAAGAACAAAAACCTGACCGTTTCTTTTTAACTCTTCAAAAACTGCGTGTTTTAGTATTTCTTCATTTTCTTCAAGAACGTACGTTTCAATTTTTTGTCTGTTTCGAGGAGGCGTTTCAATAAGACTTAAGTCTCGTATTCCCATTAAAGACATTTGAAGTGTTCGTGGTATAGGCGTAGCAGTAAGAGTAATGCAGTCAATATTTGATTTTATTTTTTTTATATTTTCTTTGTGTTTTACTCCAAATCTTTGTTCTTCATCTATAACAAGAAGTCCCAAATTTTTAAAAGATATGGTTTTACTTAAAAGCGCGTGGGTACCTATTACTATATCGAGCTTTCCTGTTTTTAATTTTTCTTTTATATCTTTAACCTGGCCGGCTGTTTTAAAACGGCTTAAAAAATCAATTTCAACGGGATAGCCAAGAAAACGGTCTTTAAATGTATTATAATGTTGAAACGCTAGTATCGTGGTAGGGCATAAAACAGCAGCCTGCTTGCCCGCTATTACCGCTTTAAATGCCGCCCTTATGGCTACTTCTGTTTTACCGAAACCTACATCACCGCAGATAAGTCTATCCATGGGTTTTTCAGATTCCATATCTTTTTTAACTTCGTTAATAGAGCTGATTTGATCGTCTGTTTCTTCATAGGGAAATCCCGCTTCAAATTCTTCTTGAAAACGGCTGTCTTTGGGAAAAACAATTCCCCTTGCTTTTTCTCTTTTCGCGTAAATTTCAAGAAGCTCGACCGCTAATTTTTCAATGGATTCTTGAACTCTTGTTTTGGTCTTTTCCCATGAAGATTTTTTACCTAAATAATCTAAAGACGGGTTTTCAGTAGAACCGATGTAACGGTGTATTTGGTTTAAATGCTCCAGCGGCACATAGAGTTTATCGTTTGAAGCGTATTCTAATTCTAAAAAGTCACGCTCATTGCCGGCGGCGGTCATTCTTTTTAATCTTACAAACCGCCCAATGCCGTAGTTTACGTGAACAACATAATCTCCTTCTTTTAGATCAACAAAACTTTCAATAATTTGCGTGGCGCTTTTTGAAGCTCTAAACGCTCTAACCGATTTGCCAAAAATTTCTTTGTCGGTTAATAGAAGACCGTCGCTCCATAAAAAGCCCTCCTGAAAGGGCGATATTAAAAAGGTACACGAAAACTTTTTATCTTTATACCCGCTTAAAACATGTTCCAGCCTTTCTTTTTGCCCCTCAAAACGGCTTGATATAAAAATTTGTTTTGCCGCGTATTCTTCCTGATTTAAAGTTTCAACCATAGAAGATATTTTTCCTTTAAAAACGGGCGGATTTTGAAGATGCAAAGAAAAATCATGAAGAGACTGCGGAACCGATGAAAAGATGGTTGCATTTTTAATTAATTCTTTAATTTCACTTTCTGAAAAAAACAGTTCATTTATATTGAGGTGATATTTTTCATTGTTCTTATCTCTTAAAAATTTAAGCTCTTCTAAAAAGTTAGACAACCTTTCAAAAGCGGCCGGCATATCCCACAAAATTATTTCGGGCTCTTCATTAAAAAATTGAATTAATGAACTCGTTTCACAAAATAAAGGATAAAAATCCCATAAGCCGCTTAAATCTAGGGGTTCTCTTGTATGCGTAAAGGGTGGATGTATTTTATCTCTCGATTTTTTTTGAATTTCTTCAGAAGTTTTTTCTATATCTTCATTTGAATAAATTAAATCGCGTCTGGCAAAAATAGAAATAGCTGAAATAGTTTCATATGATTTTTGGCTTAATGGATCAAAAAAACGTATACTGTCAATTTCATCCCCAAAAAAATCAACACGCACCGGATTAAAATAAGCGGGGCAGAAAATATCTACAATACCGCCCTTAACGCTAAAGTGTCCGGTTTTTTCTGCCATGTCGACTCTTTCATATCCGTTTGTCTGCAGATAGTTTAATAAGTCATTTATATTAATTCTTTGATTTTTCTTTAAAAGAAATTCACTTTCATGAAAGTATTCTTTAGCGGGAATTTTTCTCGCTAAAACATCTATAGATGTTACTAGTATTACCGGTTTTTCTTTTTGAATAAGGCGGCTTAAAGCCTTTGTTCTTACACCTTCATTTTCAGAGTCGGGCTTTGCGTGTAAAAAAGGCAGCATACCCCAGTCGGGAAAGTATAAAACAAGCTCGCTTTTCGATTTTTTATCTGAAATATTAATTTTATCTTCTATAAATCGCAGAGTTTCAAAAAGTTCTTTGGCCTGTCTTTGTCGGGGCAAAATAATTAAATAGTTTTTATTGAAAGTTAATTTTTTTGAATAGGCATATAAAACAGAAGCCAAAGAAGAAAAAGACATACCCGTAAGAACTTTTTCCTGCGATTGATAAATTTTATTAATTTCAGGATGTTTTAGAAAGCTTTGCAAAAACAGATTTATAGAATTTTCGTCTTTCACTACTCCTTTTTGCTAAATTTACACAGGGCGGCAAGCGATAGAGAGTGGAGCGTAAAACTTTTTCGTAAAAAGTTTTACAAAAACGGACCTAAGACGAAAGGAGAATTTAAAATTCAGGAATCTGCTATTTTATATACCGGTATTTGTTAAATAAAAAGATTGTCCTTATGATGAATAAAATTATTTTATAATTTGTTATGAATAAGGTTATATTAAACCGCGCAAAAAGAATACAAGAAGGTCATCTTTGGATATTTTCAAACGAATTGGCGGTAAGTCCTAAAAATTTTACGCCGGGTTCTATTGTTGAAGTCTTTGATAAAAAAGATAATTATTGTGGAACCGGATATATAAATCCAAATTCTCTTATCAGTATTCGTCTTTTAAGTAAAAATCGTGAGACTATTGACAGGAATTTTTTTAAAACCCGAATTGAAAATGCCTTTTTTTACCGACGACGCGTAATGCCTGATGCTAATTCTTTTAGGGTGGTATATTCTGAGGCCGATAGTCTTCCCGGACTTATAATTGATAAATTTGAAAATGTATTAAGTATTCAGTTTTTAACGCTGGGAATGGAAACGTTTAAAAATATAATTTTAGATGTTCTTGAAGAAATATTTTCACCTCTGGTTATTATTCTTAAAAATGACGCATCAGTTAGAGAATTAGAAGGGCTATCTCTTGAAAAAAAAGTAATTAAAGGTACTCTTGATAAATTGCCCGTAATAGACGAAAATGGCTTGAAATTTGAAGTTAATCCGCTTGAAGGACAAAAAACAGGTTATTTTTTTGATCAGCGTGAAAATAGAAAAGCTTTTACCGCTTTAGCCAATGGCGGTAAAGCGTTAGATCTTTTTTCATATACCGGCGCGTGGGCTGTTTCATTGGCTAAAAAAGTAAACAATGTTACGCTTGTCGATTCTTCTGAACCTGCTCTGGAAAAAGCAAAAGTAAACGCTAAATTAAATGGGGTCCTTGAAAAGTGTGAATTTGTAAAATCAGATGTGTTTGACTTTATTAAAAATGCCTCTGAATTTTCATATGAAATTATAGTTGTAGATCCTCCGGCTTTTGCGAAAAACAAATCTAATTTAAAACAGGCAATTTGGGCCTATAGAAATTTAAACAGCCGGGCAATGCGTCTTCTTAAACCGGGGGGATTTATGGCTGTTTGTTCATGTTCTCATCATATAAAGAAAGAGGTGTTTATTGAAATTATACGCGCGGCCGCGAAAGATACCAATATGAATTTTAAAATTGTCGAGTTAAGATCGCAGGCAAAAGACCATCCTTCTCTTCTTTCAATGCCAGAAACAGAATATTTAAAATGTCTTTTGCTTACAACGGTATAGTTAAAAAAAGAGTTGACCGCTTATATGCTAAGAGATAATAAATTATATGCTCGAAATTTTTGACGGATTTATTGCAGCTATAACTACTGAAACAAAAATACCTTTTATTAAAGAAGAAGACGGCAAGTATTACGCTAATATTGAATTTGAGGGTGGCAGAAAACAGCGTGTTTTAGTATCTTTAGGTAAAGACGACGCTAATGATCCACTGGTACATTATTATTCAGTTATTTGTAAAATAAAAGAAGATGATTTATCTTTATATAAAGATGCTTTAAAAATAAATGTAAATTTAGACTATGGGGCAATAGCTTTATTAGATGATTCGATGGTAATTCACCAGACCATGTTTCTTGAAGATATGGATCCAAAGCGTTTTATAAAATCTTTGCTTTATGTTGCCGCTAAAGCCGATGAGCTTGAAGAAGCCCTTATTCAGGTAGATGAATCCTGATAAAATTCGTATTTCATACTGGGGCAGCCCGGCGATTTCGGCTTTTCTTCTTGAAAAACTAATTTTAGACAATCGTTTTGATATTTCTTTTGTTGTTACCCAGCCCGATAAGCCTCGTTCAAAAAGAGGTAGAGAAGTTTTGCCTTCTCCTGTTAAAAAAATCGCGCTTGAAAATAATATTCCTGTTTTTGAACCCGCCTCATTAAAGAAAGAATTAAAAACACTTTGTGACGAATTTAGCCGGTATAATATTTTGTTTCATGTTGTGTTTGCTTATGGCAGGTTAATTCCCGCTGATATTTTTAACGCGCCTATTTTAAAAACAATTAATTTTCACGCGTCTCTTTTGCCTTTATTAAGGGGGGCTGCGCCTATTGAGTATGCTTTACTAGAGGGGCATAAAAAAACCGGCTGGTCCATTCAAGCCATTGTTGAAAAAATGGACGCGGGAGATGTTTTTTTTCAAAAAGAAATATCTATATATGAAGATGACACAAAAAAGAGTCTGGCTGAAAAAATGATTTCTGAATTATTAAATTTTGGCCCTGATGTAATTGAAAAGTACGCCTGCAAAGAGCTTTTATCTTTTAAGCAGGATGAAAATAAAGCCACATTTTGCGGAAAAATAAAAACCGAAGACGCTAAAATCAATTGGGATGATGACCATATAAAAATTAGAAATTTATACCGCGCGTTTTTTGAAAACCCGGGAGTTTTTAGTTTTTTTAATTTTAAAAAAATAAAAATTGATTTTGATTTGTCAATTCCTGTACAAAATTATAAAATAAATGAAAAAGCGCCAAACGGTCAAATAATAAGTATTGAAAAAGACAAATTCTGGATAGTATGCGGCGATAAAGTTTCGCTACCTGTTGGTTTTATACAGCCAGAAGGTAAAAAAAAGATGAAGGCAGATGATTTTGTAAACGGTTATCGAATAAAAGAGGGGGATGTCATTGGCAGATAAAAAGAAAGAGAAGAAATCGAAATCTTTATCTAAAAAGAAAGGAATTACAAAATCAAGCGGTAAAGATAAAAATATAGTTCCTATAAGTATTGAAGAAACAGAAGCATTGTTTAAAGCTTTTCAAGAGATAGACAGCCAGTCTAAAAAAGGAGAATTACGGTTTCTTAAAGGGTTTTTAAGAAATAAAAAAATAGCCGCAGCAATAAGTATACTATTTTTATTTGTTTCAATATATTCTTATTTTTTTTATGTTTTATCTAACAGCCTTCCTAAAACAGAAGGTGTAATAAAACTTAAAGGTTTAAAAGAAAAGGTGATCGTAAGAAGAGATGAACTCGGCATTCCGGTTATAAACGCTCAATCAGAATCTGATTTGTTTTTCGCGGCCGGTTATACAATGGCCTCAGAAAGGTTATGGCAGATGGTTTCATTAACCATGTTGGCACAGGGTAGAATGTCAGAAATTGTAGGCAAAGAAGCTCTTACCATTGATCTTTTTACGCGTACTATTGGCATAAAAAGATATGCAGAAAAATCGTTCGCAAACTTACCAGAAAATATTAAGAAAATTTTAGAAGATTATGCCAGAGGCGTAAATGCCTATTTAAATGAAAATAAAGAGCTTCCGGTAGAGTTTATTTTAACCAGACACAAGCCTGAAAGCTGGCGCGCCGTTGATTCTATTTATATATCAACTTTTTTAAGTTATACTTTATCTTTTAATATGATAGAAGAGCTAAGTTTTATAAACATAGCGCAAAAACTGGGATTAGAAAAGTCGGCGCTTCTTTTCCCTATTTATCATGATGAAGCTATACCATATGATGAAGCTCGTAAAATATCAAATTCAGATTTAATTTCTTTTAATTTTTATGAATTTGAGAAAATGGGTTCGCATTTTGATGTCTTAAAAATTGCCGGTATGCCCGCGTCAAACGGATGGATTTTAAACGGTAAAAAAACTTATGGCGGGGCGCCAATTTTAGCGAACGATACTCATTTATTTATGGCAATGCCTTCTATATGGATAATAATGAATTTGAAATCTCCCACATATGGCGCGGCGGGTGTAATGTTCCCCGGAATTCCTTTTATAGGTTTAGGATACAACGGCCATATTGCATGGGGCGCCACAATGGTTATGGCAGATACGCAGGATGTATTTGTTGAGAAACTTAAATATGAAAACGGTAAAAAAAACTATTTATATAAAGATAGCTGGTTCCCTGTTTTTGAAATGAAAGAAACCATTCATATTAAAAATGAAAAGCCGATGGTTTTTACTGTTGAATTTACGCGTCATGGTCCGTTAATAAATAAAATATTTTCGCCTAAGAAAACTAATCCCTTGCAGCCTTTTAATTTAAATTATGAAACAGGATTAAGCCATAGGTGGGCGTCAGCAGACGGCGATAATAGCGCAGTGGGTATTTATCTTTTAGCGAAATCAAAATCTATAGAAGAAGCCCGAAAAGCGATTTCATATATTGATGGGATGTATTTTAACATGCTCTTAGCAGATAAGCAGAATATTGCATGGCAGGTTACCGGTAAATATCCTAAAAGAAAAAAAGGAAAGGGGCTTTTGCCGTCAGCTGGTTATAATGGCGAATATGAATGGCAGGGATACCATTCCTATGAAAAAAATCCATATAGTATCAATCCCAATGAAAATTATATCGCTTCAGCCAATCATAAAAAAATCCAAAATACAGAAGATTTTATTCTTACAAATTCATGGTACTCAAAAGACAGAGCCGAAAGATTAGAATATTTAATTGAAAACGAAAATAGTTTTGACTCTAAGAAAATTACAGAAATGCAGATGGATGTCTATTCAATTTACGCGCGGGAAACAAAAGAGGTGATATTAAATTCTTCATTAACAGAAGAAATAAAAAATAAAGCGGCAAAGTTTGGCCCGCTGCAAAATGAAAAATTTAATAAATCTGTAGAGATATTAAAAAATTTTGATAATCAAATGAAAGCTAATTCAAGCGGAGCAGCTTTTATGGGATGTTTCTATCATACTTTTACGCGCGAGACCTTCTTTGATGAATTAAATGATAAAAATTTATGGAAGGCTTTTTTAAATTCTAATTCAAGATCATATTCAACGGTGCAAGATCATATTATTAATCAAACCGAAAGTGTATTTTTTGATAATATAAATACATCTGAAATTGAAACAAAATCTCATGTTTTAGCCCTTTCTCTTTATAAAGCGTATGAATACTGTGAAGATAATTTAGGCAAAAATGTTGAAAAATGGCAGTGGGGAAATTTACACCAGTATACCTTAAAACATGCTTTTACAGAAGAGGTTCCTGCATTAGGATATTTTTTTAATAGAGGGCCTTATCCTGCACCGGGAGATTTTCATACCTTGAATGTTGCCGGTTTTTTTTCAGGTGAAGATTTCTCGGTTTTTCATATACCGGCCATGAGGTTTATTGTAGATTTTAATAAAGAAGATCCGGCGTCTCTTGTCACCTATACCGGACAGTCGGGTAATTTTATGAGTGAAAATTATGATGATATGATAGATTATTTCTTGTCAGGTAAAAACCATTCTATGCCCTATCTTGAAAAAAACATAATTGAACAGTATAAAAAAACACTCATTTTAGAATCTGCAAAATAAATTAAAGGTCAATAATAAAAAAATCGTATATACTTATTTAATGAATTCTAAAAAATTTAATAAAAACAAAGCCCAAAAAGCTGCCATGAAATTAATAGATGCTATTGGTGAAGATGTAAACCGCGAAGGACTTATTAAAACTCCCGAAAGAGTGGCAAAAGCGTTTGAATTTATTACTTCTGGATACCGACAAAATGTTGAAGAAATTATAAACGGCGCCGTATATCATGAAAGCAACCGCGGCATGATTATAGTTAATAATATTGAATTATTTAGTCTTTGTGAACACCATATGCTTCCTTTTTACGGACATGCCCATGTGGGTTATATTCCTGACGGTAAAATTATAGGTATAAGCAAAATACCGCGTATTGTAGATATGTTCGCGAGACGCCTGCAAGTGCAGGAAAGATTAACAGAAGAAATTGCTCATGCGCTGCAGCAAACCCTTAACCCTCTTGGTGTTGCCGTTGTTATTGAAGCCGAACATATGTGTATGATGATGCGCGGCGTAGAAAAGCAGTCTTCTTCTTTAACAACAAGCAGTGTAAGGGGAGTTTTTCAAAAATCGCAGTCAACCCGAATGGAATTTTTAAATCTGATTCATGCGAAGAAGTAAAAATTTTATGAGAATATTTATTTTTCTATAAAAAATCGTTTTATATTCTTTACAGTATTAGTTTGTATTATATTCTGGGATAAAATTCTCTTGGACTGTCACAAAGTGAAAATGATAAAAAATATTTTATTATTACCAATATTTTTTTTCCTATTGTTATTGAATTTTTATTGCAAAGAAGAAAAAATAGAACCTTTATTAATAATAGAAAAATGCGGTAACAATGTTATTGATTTTAATGAAGGTGAAGAATGCGATGACGGCAATCTTATATCTAATGACGGCTGTTCGGCTGACTGCCAAAGTGAAACCTGCGGTAATGGTATTATTGATATAGAAAATGGTGAAGTTTGTGACGACGATAATATAACATCAGGGGATGGCTGTTCATCAGACTGTCAAAGTGAAACCTGTGGCGACGGCATTGTAGACTCAGAAAATGGTGAAGTATGCGACAATGCTAATGCGGATCTATGTTCTTCTGATTGTGGTATAGCCGCGTCTTTAGATATTGCTTCAAACAGTTCTGCAGTAATTGTTAATTTAACCGAACAGTTTACTGCCTTTTATACAGACGCGAGCGGTATGGTAACGGATGTTTCAGAAAATGTCACTTGGTACGTAAGTGATACATTGATTGGAGAATTCTTTTCAAATAATGGATTGTTTTTTGGTAAAAATTCGGGAATAGTTTCTGTTTGGGCAAGCTATACAGTAAGCTCAGAAGTTTTAATTAGCGATCCGATATCCCTAACTGTAGATTACCCATCCACTTCGGGAGAATTAATTATTACAGAAGTTTCAAGCTGTCCTTATATTGATGTAGAATGCTGGGTAGAACTATACAACAAAGGCAGTGATTACGCTAATTTAGGTTTGTATAGTTTAAACGCGCCTTCGGTTAACTTAAGTACCAGTGTTTTTTTTAATAAAGTATATGCGCTGCCCAATGTGACAGTGGCCCCGGGATCTTATATTAGAATTTTAGCTGACCCATATCATGTGATATACAATGATTTTTCAAATTCAAATCAGGTAATTTTTCTTTATGAAAATAATATTGTTCCCAACTGGTGGAACGAAATGGATTTTATAGAACTTTTAAAAGATGGCGCTACGGCAGATTTTGTTAAATGGGGGTCTTCTACTCAAAATCCGGTTACCACGGGTGAATGGTCAGGGGCAACAGCGCCCAATATGAATGCTTATGTGTATCAGGGAGCTCTGGCAAGAGCCGCCGATTTTACCGATACAAACACAAGTGCCGATTGGAACCTTACCAATTTTTCTACTCCCAATGGGCCTAATGATGTTACTTGTACGGTAGATGCCGATCAAGATGGAATTCCCGACTGCAGTGAGTTGCCTGGTACAACCTATGCCGGCCTGCCGCTTTATGACTGGGGGGCCAGACAAAACCAAAAAGATATTTTTATTGAAATTGATTATATGGGTTCATCAGATACAAATTTAATGTATTGGCCCAGAAAAGAATCACTGGATAATATAAAAAATGTTTTCGCGGGCAGGGGTATTGCCGTCCATTTTGATATTGGCGATTTATATGATAATAACCCTGGCATAAATGCTAATATGTATGATTTGGGCGGCGGTAATGAACTTTCATATTCTGAATTTTTATATATGGGATACTACGACGCCTCTACAGCAAACAGCTATGATTATAAATTTAATAATATGAATCTTGCCAGGATGAATATTTTTCACTATGTAATTTTTGGTGATAAATCGCCCCCGGGTTATCCTTTTGGCGGTTTGGGAGAATTATTAGGCAACGATTTAATTATAACATATGAAAGTTATAACGTAAATTATGCGACAACAGAAGAACTAAACTGGCAGATAAATGGGCAGGCTGGAGTTTTATTTCATGAACTGGGCCATAATCTGGGACTTCGTCATGGGGGTAATGTTGATACCAATTATAAACCCAATTATATAAGCCGAATGAATTATTTATACTTGTATGGTCTGCCAAACTCAGGCACCGCTGTCGAGGCCGATAGGTATTATTTAGAACGAAATTATTATTATGGAAATTATAACTGCGGATATATCACATCGTTTGATTTAACCAATAGTATTTATTCAAATACTTACATTTTAGATTTTTCAGACGGATTGAATCCGTCTTTAAATGAAAATAGTTTAAATGAACTTAACGGGTTAACCGGTAGCGGTATTTGGGTTGATTTTAACTGCGATGGTATGGTTCAAACTTCTTTAATGTATAACATAAATCCGCAGGATGATAATAATGCAAATGGTATACATACCGATCATGACGACTGGTCGGCTATTGATCTTATTTTTCATGAATCATGGACAGCGTGGACCTCAAACGCTTCTGTGAATGACAGACAGTATATAGCGCATGAAACCACGCCTGATATTAGAAAAGAAGATTTTATACGCAGGGGTAAAATTAAAGATAAGTTAAAGAAAAAAGATAAGAAAAAATAATTTCTATATTTTATAACACCATTTTAATTGTTACCGTGAGGTTCTATTATAACATGTTAAATTCAAAATTTATCTTTACAATGAATCAAAACTAAATAATTAAGAATTCTTTATGAAAGATAAAATAGCGATTATTGCTCATGACGGCAAAAAGCCCGAAATGATAGGGTTTTTAAAAGATCATATGAATTATTTAACAAATGTTGAAATTATAGCTACCGGAACAACAGGTAAATACGCTTTAGAAAGCGGTTTAACCGTAAAAAGAAAGCTCTCTGGTCCTTTGGGCGGTGATGCTCAAATAGCGGGAATGGTTGCTGAAAAAAAAATAAAAGCGGTAATTTTTTTTAGAGATCCTCTCGGCAAGCATCCTCATGAACCGGATGTTCAAACGTTAATGCGTGTTTGCGATGTTAGTAACACACCGCTAGCAACAAACCCGAGTACTGCCCATTTTTTATTAATGGGTATTTATGGTGAAAAGTAATAATATTATATTTTATTTCTTAAAAGTTGAGATTAAACAGTAAAAGACTTGCCGTATTGTTTAATTTATATAATGTTTCCATACTTCTGGGCAGAGTGAAAATATCTGCTCTTAATAACCATAGGAGTAAAAATGCAGAAGACAAACTATAACGAGTATGAACTTGTATTAACAATAAAAACAGGCACAGCCGAGACATTGTTAAAAAGTACTACTGAAATCAAAAACAACTTAACCAAAAGAAAAGCAGAAGTTACAGAAGAAAAAGACTGGGGTAAGAAAAAATTGTTTCATCTAACCCAAAAAGAGGTAGAAGGCAATTTTCACTATCTAAAATTTAAAGCTTTACCAGAAACGATAGAACAAATAAATTCTGATTTAAGAGTAGACCAGTCGGTTCTTAAATCAATGATAAAAAGATTAAATTAAATATGGCAAATGATTTAAATAGGGTAGTATTGGTAGGCCGGCTTACCCGAGATCCTGAATTGCGTTCAGCAAGTACGGGCAATTATTTTTGTAGACTTACCCTTGCTTCTAATCGAGCATATTATAAAAAAGAAGGCGACTTAAAAGAAGAAGTCGGATTTTTTGACTGTGTGGCATGGGGTAAATTAGCAGAAATTATAAGCAAATATACTCAAAAAGGCAAAAGAATAGCAGTTGACGGTTCTTTAAGGCAGAATACATGGGAAAATTCTGAAGGCAAGAAACAAAGCAGGGTTGAAGTTCTAATTGAAAATTTTCAATTTTTAGACGCAAAATCATCAGAATCTAAAGGAAGCGAACCATCTTCAGAGCCCGCATCAAATATTAAAGAATTAGAAGAAGAAAATCCTTTTCAATCTTCAAACGAAGAAGAACTGGATGATATTCCTTTTTAAATCGTTTATTTAATTATATTATATCTAGGAGAAATATATGCAAGAAACAGAAATTATTACAGATAGAGCAAACAGGCCAGAAGAAAAAGATAGTAGATATAGAAAAGAAAGCCCTGAAGGCTCAAAATATGAAAACAGAAGAGATAAAAAAGACTTTGTAGATAAAGACGCTGAATTTGATAGGGGCGGCAAAAGTAGCAAATTTAAAAAAAGAATTTGTAGATTTTGTCATGATAAAGCAATTCCCATTGATTATAAAAGAACCGATGTTTTAGTACGGTTTGTTTCAAATAAAGGTAAAATTTTGCCAAGAAGATTAACGGGAAACTGCGCCAAACATCAAAGGCACGTTGCGAGAAGCATAAAACAATCAAGAATGAGCGGTCTTTTACCTTTTAGTGTAAAATAAAAAATGTTTGAGTTAATATTGAGTTTTCCCGCTGACCTCTTTTGGGGAGTGATTGCTGCTTATACCATGCCTGAAAAAAAAATAAAAAATATACTTTGGATTTTTCTCTCTATAGCTTTAACTATTGGTTTTTTTCTACCCGATCCCTTTAATTTATTTTTTTGGCTTCCCGGAGGTACAGCAACCGTTCTAATAGGTTCTATTGTTTTAATGCAATTTATTAGAAAGAAGGGAGCTATAATAAAAATTTCTGCTATTCCCCGGGAAAATAAAGAAGAGATAAAAAAAACACTGGATAGTATGGAAGATTTAGATGAAAAAAAAGATTTATACATAAATATGATAAAAAAGCATAAAGATTTTTATAATAAACTTCATAAGAAAACGGTAAAAATAAATAGTAGCTTTATTTATACCGTTTTATTGAGCGCTTTTGTAATAAACTTTATTATTCTTTCTGTTATGGCAATGCAAAGTAATGTTATTGATAATTATATTTCATCATCTTTTCAGCCGCTTGATAAGTTATACTCATCAGTTGGCATTACAGTTGACGAAATGATAAGTACTGTCTATCGGTTTTCACCAACAATTGTATTTTTTCAAAATTTAATTACATTGTTTTTTCTTTTTTTTCTAATGCGAAAAATTTTTGCTCATACAAAGAAAAAAGAGATTCTTTTGGGTAAAATTTCATATTTTAAAATGCCAGAAAATGTTATTTGGTTTTTTATTTTATCTGCGGGTTCATTAACTGTTTTTAATTTGTTAAAAATAGAAACGCAATTGAATGTAATAATAGAAAATGTAACAGCTATTCTATTGATATTTTATTTGTTGCAGGGGCTCGGTACTTTTCGAATTTTTTTGCAGATTAGATTTCTTCCATTTAATTGGATATTTTTAGCTGTTTTTATGTCTGGATTAATTTGGCCGGGCTTTTTTATGTTTTTTGTTTTCTTGTTAACGATATTAGGGCTGGGTGATTTTTGGTTCTTGTTTAGAAAAAGAGCTTTACAGCCGCGATTAGACTTAAGCAGTAATTTTTAAAGATTGGGAGTAAAAAATGAAAGTGATATTAAAAAAAGATGTAGCAAATTTAGGAAGAGCGGGAGATATTAAAGAAGTTAAAAATGGATATGCCCGAAATTTTCTTTTACCAAATGGTTTTGTAATGCCAGCAACATCGAGATCTGAAAAAGAAAGAATTTATCTTGAAAAAGTTCAAAAATTAAAAGTTAAAAAAAGAAAAAAAACAGCAGAAGAATCTGCCACGGCAGTTAAAAATAAAGAAATTGTAATTACGATGAAAACAGGAGAAGAAGGCAAATTATTTGGTAGCGTTACAAGTTTGCATATACAAAAAGAGCTTGAAAAAATTGGCTTTGAAATAGATAAAAAATCAATTGTGCTTGACTCTCCTATAAAAAATCTCGGTAAATATAAAATAAATATAAAGCTTTATGAAGGTATTTCATCTCAAATAAATTTAACCGTTCAAGATGAAGACGGTAATATAGAAGTTAAAAAAGAAATAAAAGAAGAAGAAAAAGAAACAAATAAAGCGGCAGAAGAAAATATCACAGAAGCTATATCTGAAGAAAAAAAATCTGACGAACAACCTGAAAATAAAATAGAAGAAAAACCAGAAGAATAAAGACAATTAAAAACTGATGAATTTATTTGATGAAGAATCAGAACAAATTATCATTGGTTCGATTCTGCAGTCACCAAATATATTTAATGATATCAGCCAAATATTAAAACCTGAAGATTTTTTTGTAGAAAAGCATAGAATAATTTATGAATGCATTTCTGCTGAAATTGATAATCAAAGCAATCCTGACGCAGTATTTATAATTTCATCTTTGAAAAAAAATGGTCTTCTTGAGAAGGCTGGGAATAAAACATACTTAATGCATCTTGCCGATATGGGCAGCGTAATTGGGGCCAGAAATTACGCAGAAAGAGTAAAAGAATTCTCACTTAGAAGAAACTTGCATGCTAAGATAAAAGAATTCGAAAAAAAGACAACTGACACTTCTACAGATTTTCAAGATTTATTATCTGATTATGAAAAAGCCATATTTTCAATATCTGACAGGTTTATAACCGACAGTGTTACGCATATAAAAAAGGTTAATGATGAGTTTATAGAATTTCTTGAAAAAGTAAAATCTTCAAAAGACGGCATAAGCGGCGCGCAAACTCATTTTAAAAGATTCGATCAAATTACAACAGGCTTAAAAGGCGGTCAGTTAATTATATTAGCGGCGCGTCCCGGGGTAGGTAAAACGACACTGGCTTTAAATTTCGCTCAAAATATTGCTATTCGCTCTAAAGAACCCGTATTAATATTTTCTCTAGAGATGACAAGGCTTCAGTTAATGCTTCGAATGGTATGTACCGAAGCGTATTTATCATCTGAAAAAATACAAAAGGGTTTTATTAGCGGCAGAGATATGGATAAGATTATGAAGTCACTTGAAAATTTATATGCCGCCGATATTTATATGGATGACAGCTCTGGCTTATCATCATGGGAATTTAAGCAAAAAACAAGAAGATTGGCACTGCAGTTAAAAAAACAAAATAAAAAATTAGGTTTTATTGTTGTAGATTATCTTCAGTTAATGACAGAAGGCGGCAGAATGAGAGAAAGCCGCCAGATAGAAGTAGCTCATATATCAAGATCATTAAAGCTGATTGCTAAAGAGCTTAATGTGCCGGTATTGGCCCTGTCGCAAATGAACCGCTCCATTGAACAGCGCGGCAGAGACTCAAGACCTCAATTGTCAGATTTAAGAGAATCTGGGGCAATAGAGCAAGACGCTGATATTGTTATGTTTATTCATCGTGAAGATTTAAATAATCCAGATATAAATGAATCAGAAAGAGATCAGGCAGAGTTAATTATTGCTAAACACCGCGCCGGCCCTACCGATTTAATAAAACTCGCCTTTGATAAAGATAAAAGTTTTTTTAGTGAAACAGATAAACGAGAAGATCCGGGAGAGCCGGTGCACTATTCCGTTCCTTTGTGAAATGACAAAAATAAATCTTTCAGATAAGCTGTTTGAAATTATAGTGCACATCGTTCAAGAATATAAAATATTCTCTCACATAGATGTTACTAAACTTCAAATATTAATTTCGAGAAATAGAAAAACTCATAAGTCGGGTATATTGGCAAAAATTATAGGACGAAAAGAAATTCCAGCCGGATACAGTATATCTCATTTTCCTGCAGGTAAGCTATATTTAATTTATTTTTACTGGCCCCGGTTTTTTGAATATAATTTTAATCAAAAAGCAGATGTTATATTCCATGAACTGTACCATATTTCAGAGGAGTTTGACGGTAGTTTTAGAAAGTTTGGTAAACTCTATCACGGTAAAAATAAAAATGATTTTGATAAAGAATACAAAAGTTATCTTCAAGAATTTATTGATTACCACAATCAAAAACCGGTCAATAATGCTGTTTTAACAATGAATGCTGTAGAAATGAAAAAAAAATATGAAATAAGAGGAAATCTTTATAAATTACCGCGTCTCATGAAGAAAAAATGATTTTTTTGTAAGTTCAAAAAGTTTTTTTCTTAAATCTTTAGTTCCATCTTTTGAAAGCGCGTTGCCCCATACAGCGTTGGGATATTTTTTTGAAAGTTTTCTTTTTAAAGAAGGAAAAATTAAATCGCTTTTATTAAAAAAAATAATTTTTTGTTTTTCATTTACTTTTAATTTTTCAAGTTCATTATGTACAATTTCAATTTCTTCGTCTAGTCTTAAACTAGAGGCGTCAATTACCAGAATTATGGCATCAGTATATGAAATTTCTTCAAGAGTAGATTGAAACGCCGCAGATAAAGAGGGTGGTAGATTTCTTATAAAACCAACGGTGTCAGTTATAACTGAATAAAACGGCTTATTATTAATTTCACCAAGATAAACTTTTCTTGAGAAAGAATCTAAGGTCGCGAAAAGTCTGTCTTCAGCGAAAAGTTTTTTAGCTGAGGAACACAGTTGATTTAAAAGACTGGTTTTACCTGCGTTGGTGTAACCTACAAGAGCATATGTCATTATGTTCCTGTTTTTTCGCGTATTGTCACGATGCTTTGAAACACTTTTTAATTCTTCTTTTATTTTTTGAATTCTTTTATTTATATGACGCCTGTCTGTTTCTAACATACTTTCACCCGGGCCTCTTGTTCCAATACCGCCGCCCAGTCTCGATAAAACACCTCCTAAGCCTTTTAAACGGGGAAGAATATATGTAAGCTGAGCCAGTTCAACCTGAAGTGCCGATTCATGAGTAACCGCTCTCATCGCGAAAATATCGAGAATAAGTTCAATTCGTCCTAGAACTCTTATTTTTAATAGTTCTTCTAAATTTTTTAGCTGTGCTGGTTTTAAGTTTACATCGGCAATTAGAATATTATAATTATTTTCTTTTATCATTTCTTGAATTTTTTCTAATATTCCTTTTGAGAAAAAAGTTCCCGAATCGGGAGTTGAAACATGAAAGAATAAATCATTCATTTGAGAAATTCCTGCCGTATCTGAAAGCAGGTATAATTCTCTTAATGATTCTTCCTGTATTTCTTTGTTAGGGTAATATTTAGAACCGTATTGACCTATGAGTAAAGCCCTATATTCACCTGACGATGAAATGGTAAGTTTGTGTTGAATTAGTGAAGAGGCGTCCATGAATTAAATCTATTTTTTATTTACCTCCTTTTTTTTAATTAGGAACAATTGATATTTTAGCGCCCGTAGTAATGTAATTTTTATGAAACCAGCCTTTGTTTGCTTCAATGGCATATTTTGCTTTGGTTGTAGAAGAAATAATTCTCTCATCATTTGGTTTCATATCGTATATTTCAGTTATTCTATTGTCTTTATTGACAAAAGCGATAGAAAGTGGTATTTGCGTGTTTTTCATCCAAAAAGTTAATATTTCAGGTTCATTATAAATAAATATCATTCCATCGTTTTTTTCCAGTTTTTTTCGAAACATTAATCCCCTGTTTTTTTCGGTATCTGAAACGGCCATATCACAGTTTAAAGAAACAATATTTTTTTTTGCGTTTGTAATATATATAACAGCTTTATTTGTAAAAAGTATATCTTCACTAAATAGAGGATTTAATAATAGATGCTGAAGAAGTATTAAAAAAAATGTGAATAGCAGTATTTTTTTATCAATTATTCTCTGTAAATAATAAGGCATGCTATTCCCATTCAATTGTTGCCGGCGGTTTTGATGAAATATCATACACAACACGGTTTATTCCCGATACTTCGTTTATAATTCTATTAGATATTTTACCTAAAATGGCGTGAGGAACTTTAGCAAAGTCTGCAGTCATACCATCTTTGCTTTCAACCATTCTAACGGCTACGGCATTTTCATAAGTTCGGTTATCTCCCATAACGCCTACAGATTTTACCGGCAGTAAAACCACAAAGGCCTGCCAGATTTTTTTATAATAACCTGTTTTTTTTAGTTCATCTAATAAGATGGCGTCAGCTTCTCTTAAAAGGTTTAGCCTTTCTTTTGTAATTTCACCTAATATACGTATAGCCAGTCCAGGGCCCGGAAAAGGATGTCTAAATAAAAGTTCTCTTGGTATTTTTAAAGTTAAACCTAGCCGTCTTACTTCATCTTTAAATAATTCTTTTAAAGGTTCAATTACTTTGCCGGCCTTTATTAGTTTTTGAACTTCTGCCACGCGGTTATGATGAGATTTTATTGTATCAGAAGGCCCTTTTACCGATACAGATTCAATTACGTCTGTATACAACGTTCCCTGTCCCAAATATTCATGATGACCTATTTCTTCGGCCTTTTTTTTAAATTCTTCTAAGAATACTCTTCCTATTATTTTTCTTTTTTTCTCAGGATCAGTAACGCCTTTTAAGCTACTTAAGAAAGATTTTTCTGCTTTTACAACATGAAGAGGTATGTGAAAATTATTTTTAAATCTTTTTATAACAGCTTCGGTTTCATCTTTTCTCATTAATCCGTTATCTACATATACACAGCTTAATCTTTTACCTATGGCATCGTGAAGTATTTTAGCGGTAACCGTAGAATCGACGCCTCCTGATAGTCCTAAAAGCACTCTTTCATTACCGGTTTGGTTTTGTATTTCTTTAATTTTTTCTTTGGCGAAATTTTTCATTGTCCAGTTTGGTTTTAAATGACAAAAACTAATACAAAAGTTTTTTAAAAAAGTTTTACCATTATTGGTATGTTGTACCTCAGGATGAAATTGAACGCCCGTTATTTTCTTTTCAATATTAATTACGGCAGCATAAGGTGATGAATCGGTTTGGGCGATTGCCTTAAATCCCGCTGGCAGCTTAATTACTTTATCGCCATGACTCATCCAAACACGTGTTTTTTCGTTAATATTGTTAAAAAAAACTGATTCTGTTTGAATTTTTAGAAGGGCCGCTCCGTATTCTCTGTTTTTTGATGAATTGACCTTGCCTCCTAATAAATGAGTAATAAGCTGTAATCCGTAGCAAATACCTAAAATAGGAATATTTAATGAAAATATTTCTTTATTTACAGAAGGCGCGTTTTTTTCATAAACCGAATGGGGCCCTCCGGATAAAATAATTCCTGCCGGTTGTTGATTTTTAATTTCTTTAACAGGAAAATTGTAGGGATGTATTTCGGCATAAAATCGAAGCTCTCTGATTTTTCGCGCTATTAACTGGGTATATTGTGAACCAAAATCTAATATCAGTATGCCGTTTCGCACTGGCCGATTTTTGGCGTATAAGATGAATTGTCGAGCGTTTTTATTAAATAAAAAGAATTGACGGGCAGTTAATATTAAATTTATCAATTTTTCTTGAATTTATAAATAATAAATTAAAAGTTTTAGAATGAAGTCTATTTTTATTGTTGGATATTGGAACTCTGGGACTACCTTATTGGTCGATTTACTTAGAAAACATCCAGAAGTTAAACTAAAAAGAGCCAGATACAAGCCCAATCTTGAAGAAAGAGATATTGTAAAGATATTAAAAAAACTAGATTCTAATTTTATTGAATTAGGCGATTATTCAGAAGTTATTGAGAATGGCTTTAAAAATTATAATGAACCGATATTTGCTGGTGAAAAGAAAGAAAAATTTAATAAAGAGTTTTTAAAAAAATTTAAAGTTAAAGAAAATAAATATCTACTTTTAAAAAATCCATGGCTTTTTTTTATGCCTAATTTTATTAAAAATCAGTTTTCTGATTTTGAAATGAAAAAAATTATTATCTTAAGACACGGACATTCGCAGGTTGTTTCAAAAGATTATTGGTTAAGAAATACCGATAAGCCTGAATTAAAATTATTTGCCAGAGCCAAATTTTGGGTTAGAGCTATGGAATATTTTTTTGAGAACTGGCACAATAAACCAGATACACTTGTTTTGCGGTATGAAAGTGTATGTGAAAACCCTCATAAACTAGTAAGACAAATATGCGATTTTATAAATATTAAATTTGAACCTATTGAAAAAAAAGTACCCGATAAACTTGAAAATAAACTGGGTAAATGGAATCAGCTACCTGATGATTTAAAAAAAGAAATTGATATTATAATAAAACCAATACAGGAAAAACTTGACTCAGCGTATCCTATTTAAAAATTTTCATTAATATAAAGTGATAAGAGCGCTTTTCTCGCTTTTGCTTTTAAAATTATTTTTTCTTTGTTCATTGTGCCCATTTGAAATTGTTGATGTATAGAAATAAACTTATCTTCTTCCTTTGTATTTTCAAATAAATTGTTTCCTAAGCCAAAATATTTTTGATTACTAAATGAAAGATTAAATAAAGTAGGAAAAATATCTTTATGCGAACCATATCTGTTTGGATTATAAAAGATAGAGCCTCTTAAATGTTGGGGCATATAAACATAAAATGGAACACTATGTTTTTGACGCATATCTATATTATTGTCAAAAGGAAAAACCGTAAAATTATTATGATCTCCGCTGGCGCCAACAATTGTATTTTTAGATAAAGAAGAATTCTTGATTTCGCTTAAAAAATTACCAAAAGATTCGTTCATATATTGATAAGACAAAAAGCTTTTTTCAGCGATATCTTCTGAGCATAGAATTTCATTTTTTAATTTTTCTGATAATTTTATAGGCTTAGGCTTGTAGTTACTTGGAATTTCGTAGGGTGTATGGTTTGTAGTTGTTAAAGCGAAAATAAATTTTGGCTTATTATCTTTTTTTAATATTTGCTGAATATACTCAAATAAAAATTCGTCATATACGCCCCACGTATTATCTTTTGCTTCAGGTAAGGCTTTTAGTATATCAACTCTACCGTGAATATGATCAAAAAATTGATTTTTCAGAAATTCGTTTAATTTTCTCCAGTTGCTATCTCCACTTGTTATAAAATAAGTTTCATAGCCATTTTCTTTATAAAGACGCGCCACAGAAGAATTATATGTTTTTAATCTATGTTTTGTTGAGGTTATTGGTTGAATGGGCGTATTAATAAGAATATCTTCTAAGCTGTAAATTGTTCCTCTTGTGGCAGATAAAAAGTTTCTAAAGACATAGTCATCATGAAAATGACTTTCAAGCCCGCCTAATAAATTTAACTCTTCGTTATGAATATCAATAAAATAGTTACTCCAGCTTTCCAGCAAAAGAAATACAACATTGAGTTTTTCTTTTATTTTCAAATTATTATTTGTTGTTTGGTATAGATATTTTTTATAATCAGAAGCTGTAAAATTATCGGGAGGCTCATCAAAATAAACCGAAAGAGCCTGATTTACGCTGGAAAATCCGTAAGATTTTAATATTTGTCCCGGCTGTTTCTTTTTGTAATCGAATTTTTTTTCAGAAAAAGCTGTTCTTAACGTAAAAATCCCATTAGGTACCAGCTGGTTTACAAAATTATTTGAAGAAATATACGCGTTATCAAGTTTTAAAGGAAATACTCCAAACGAATTTCTTAGGCCAATAAAATTGATAAGCAGATAAATAGTAATAACCACAATGCTAGCAGAGGTTTTTAAGGATATTTTCTTTATAATAGCAGGTGTTTTAAATTCAAATAGATATAGCCTTTTAACTAGTTTTATTATTAGATACGAAATTATTGCCCACAAAATAGAGATTAAAATTAATGGGTTATCTGTATTCATCGATTTTAATACAGCTAATGTGTCGTCTTCAATTAAGCCAAAGACTAAAATATTTAAGTGATTTTGAAAAAATAAATAATATTGTTGATCTATGGTTAATAAAATAAAAAAAATAATAATTACAAAACTGCAAAAATAAATTGATATTAAATTTACCGCATGAAAAAGTTTTTTATTGTTAATAAATAGTAAAAAAATATTTAATATTCCTATAAGTAAAATACCAAACAAAATAACAACTGTATCAAAGCGAAAGCCAACAATGAAGGCTAAAAATATATCAAGCATATGATTTGAATAGACTTCTCTATTGGCGAAACGGAATAAAAAAATAAGTCTAAATAAAGAAAATAGAATAATACTAAAAGAGTATAGTAGAATTAGTTTTAAACTTTGGCCGTAGAATAAAATAATTTTTTTAGAAAAATTTTTAGAAGATTTCATTAATAAATGTTTATTTTTTGGTTTTATGAAATATTTTCATTTAGATAAATAATATTTACATTAATAAAAAATTTAATATTAGTAACCAACAGTTATATCATTATTTTATTTGACAACTAAAATAATAAATAAAGCTTGAAACATTAAAAATTTTATTCTTTTTACCCTAAGCAGAAAGTCTTATAAGTATAAGATAAATTTTAAAAATATTTTCTTTTTAAGCTTAATATATTCGTTATATTTATAATTATGCTACAAAATAAAAAGTTATTACTGTTTGAGTTTGCATTTTTTATTTTTTTAGTTTCAAGTGTTTTTTCAATAGAAAAACCAGTAAATAAAATACAATATATTTATGAAATTGAAAAGAAAATTACCGGATTCGAAAGCACTGTCTTCTTAGATTTCGCGTATTCACCTTATATTTCAGATTTTGCTGAAAAAGAAGATGGAGTTTATAAAGTAAAATCAAATTTAGAATTAAAAGATATTCTTCTTTCACGGGCCACAACAATTTTATTATTTGAAACAGATGAAAAAAGTGTTCCCATTTGGTATCTTGACGGGTCGGGAAAAAAAACAGAGTTTCTTGCCCCAGAAAAGGGTTTTATTATGTTTTCTGGCGGTTCTAAAAATAATTATATGCCTTTTTATTTTTCAGGGATTAATAATGAGCTGGGTATGTTTAAAGCAAAAGCCGATAACACAATACAAATATGGAAAATTAACCAAGGGGTAGATTATGGTTATTCCATATATTTGTCTGGTATTGTTGTAACGGGTATTGGTTTGGGTTCTTTATTATGGGGTTTTATTTCAGAAGCTTTTAGGCCAGAAGCACCAGCTGAACTACAGAATTCTAAAAAATATACTTACGCCGAAATATTTATCGCCCGTACCAAATACAATGAAGAAATAGAAACATGGGAAAATAACAGGGCAAACTATAAAATTATAGGGGCAGCTTTAGCGGCTGCGGGAGCAGGGCTTATGTACTATGGCATTAAACTTCAGCCGCATGGAATTTTAATACAAAGAAAATTCTAATAAAAATTAATTGCAAACAGATGTCAAAATATTAAATCATCTTTATATAACTATAAAATTAATAATTATTATACTTTATGAAGATGCAAAGAAGTATTTATTTGTTTATTTTTATCATTAATTGTGCTTATCCGCCGTTTGGCGATCCGGGTGATGCCGTAAAAAAAGATTTAATACAGGTTTTTTATAACGATCCCGGTAAAAATGAATTAAATACCATCGATAAAAAGATAGACATAAAATTAATTGAACTTATCAATAAAGCTGAAAAAAGTATTTATATAGCGGCATACCAGTTAAACCGTGAAAATATAATAGACTCTTTAATTAAAGCAAGAAATCGAGGCGTGGATGTAAAATTTGTGGGAGATATAGATGAATTTGAATCGGCGGGGTATCAGGAATTATATAAAAATAATATTGATATGACCGTAGGGAATTCCAGCGGTATTCAGCATAATAAGTTTATAATAATTGATAATCAGTATCTTTTTACAGGTACGGGAAATTTTACTGATAACGGTTTTTTGCGTAACAATAATAATTTTATACTTATTAAAAATAAAGAAGTTGTTGAATATTATTTAGCTGAATTTAATCAAATGTATAAAGGCCTTTTTGGCAAAGATAAAAAACCACACGGGTTAAATAATATTTTTGATATAAATGAAAACAAAGTAGAAGTATATTTTTCACCGTATATGGGTAATGAAGCCATAAAAAAACTTACAGAACTTGTTGATAACGCGAAACATTCGGTTCATTATATGATTTTTTCATTCACGGATAATGAATTGTCTTCTGCTTTAATTCGAGCGGCCAGACAGAAAGATATGGATGTTTACGGAATTCATGATTTTAATTTTATAACAAAAAATTCAGAAGAAGCCCCGCGTTTATTTGCCGCTAAATATAATAATGATATGACAATGCACCAAAAAGGACCGCATATTTTTTTAGACGGCAGTATATACCCTGAAGATATGGGCGGGAAGATGCACTGCAAAACAATTATTATTGATGCCGGTACCGATAACGCGATATTAGCCACCGGATCTTTTAACTGGTCAAAAAACGCGGTAGAAAATAATGATGAAAATTTAATTATTATTCATGACCCAAAGACCGCCAATAGAATTTATAATCAGTTTAATGAAGCACTAAAATATGCCCGAAGTATGAGTTCTTTAATGCCCAATATCTATGGCAATGTTTTAAATAATCAAGATATTGTTATAAGCGAAATAGGCTGGGCGGGATCATCTAATTTTGAAATTGATAATTCGGATGATTTTATTGAACTTTATAATCGTTCGGCAAAAATTATTGATCTTTCTTATTTTAGTTTAGAAATAGGCGGTACTCAAAAAAAAATTGTATCTATTCCTTCTGAGTATAACTGGTATTATGAAACAGAAAATTTAATACATCCAGGTGAATATAAAATTATTTACACTAAAAATGATTCAGCTTTTACGAAAAATACGTATGAGAAAAAAACATATCCGCATATTTTACTTTCAGGAGTGAAAGAATTTTCTCTTCAACGAAGCGATTTTAATATAAAACTTTATGATAAAGCCATGAATTTAATTGATCAAGCGGGAAATTCATTAGAAACCCCCGCCGGATATTTTAATACAACCAATACATTTTCAATGAATCGATACGGTTATGATAATGAATTTATTTTAAACGGCGCTCTAAAATCAGCATGGTATCATTCTTCATTAAACATGAACTGTTCTTTTATGGTAAATCCTGATAATAAGTGTGAAGAATTTTCAGCATATACATACGCGTCAGCCGGATATTCAAACGAACCAATTCAAGAAATATCAATTATTGACGCTGAACTTATTGACGCGAAAAATATTTTATTGCACTTAAACGCTAATATGATAAACTGCGAAGGAGCCGATAAATTTATAATAAATACTTGTGATAATACCTCGTTACAAAATGCTTCTTTAACCGAAGCACCCTCTGAAATTTTACTTTCATTTGAAAATGATTGTTTTAGCTTGCCATCAGCTATCTATGAAATTTCACCTTCGGTTAACTGTAAAGATACAAACCTATTATCTGCCGGTGGAACTTTTTTTATAAACGGCATAAATCCATCTGCCTCAAATAAAGAGGCTGAACTTATATTAAACGAAGTAGCCATGAAAGAATCAAATGACTGGATAGAGCTAAAAGCAGTAAAATCGGGTTTACTAAAGGGATATCGTATTTTTGAATATAATGAAAGTTCAAAAGAACTGCTTTATGAATTTAATGAAAAATATATAAGTGAAGGCGATTTTATTGTTATTCTGCTTAAGAACAGCTATTCTCAGCATTTATTAAGTGAAGATAAATCGGGAGATTGCAATGCCGATGGAATACCTGCTTGTTATGTTTATAGTACAGCGGGCAATTTAAGCGGCACCGACAGTGTAATATTACTGGAATACAAAGAAGAAGTTGCAGATATGGTTTATTACAGCGATTATGACGGCACAATCTCATCTGGCATGATGAAAGGCGCTCTGTTATACACGCATGAAAATCTTCAACATGTTTGGCCCTTTAGCGAAAAACCCCTTGATGAATATAATGATGAAAAAATACAAAAAGAAGCGGTGGATATATCTCTGGCAAATTCTGCGGGAAAAGGTATTGTCAGACAATCAGCCGGTTTAAAAGACTGGGTATTTACTGATGTTTTAACGGTGGGGTATTAACGTAATTTATTATTATAGTTTTTCCCATTCATCTCTTGTGATATTAGCCTGTTTTAAAATTTTACTTAGAAATTCAGGCCCAATATCTGATTTATGTGGATTTGGCAGAGTTAAAGTCAATTTTTCTTTTTGCATAAACTGATGTCTGCCTCCTGAATATGGGCCTTTAAATCCAATTTTTCGTAAATACCGAATTAGTTCTTTACGTTTTATTGGTTTGAGGGGCGGCATTAGGCAATGCTTTTTATTTTTAATTCAATGCCGTCAATAGCAGGAATAGAAAGATTACGGGTTAATCGGAAAAAAATCCATTCTTCAAGAACAGTAGCTAATTCATCGCGGCATTTTTCTAAAGTTTCTGCTTGCGCGTAGACACCGTCAATTTCAGGTATTTCGCCATAGTATCCTTCGTCTTTTAGTATTTCATAATGCGCTTTTTTCATAGCAGATTGTATATAATTTAATAGCATAATTAAATATTATATTTTTACTCATTGCATGTCAATCTTTTTTAATTGTAATATATTAAAAAGCCTTTTTCTTATCAACCCTACTCAGCCGATTTTGAGAAACGTAAGCCTTCATATAATAAAAGTCAAGTTTTTTTAGAAAATCGCGGATGAAAGGATTTTTTAAAAATATAATTGGCCCAAAAAATAATGTTGAAAATATTTTATATATTAAAACAAAAAGCAAAAAATAATTGAAAACCTCATTAATGATTATTTAATGGAATCTAGATGAAAAAAGTTGCAAATAAATTAAGAAAAACAATTGTTTTTGCGTCAATGGTTTTGATGTTTTTCAATTTTAGTTGTAATAAATCGGGTGATGATTTTGATGATGACCACAATAATGCTGATGATATAACAGACAAAACAGGAATTTTTCAAGATGCACCGTCATATGGCTTTGTTTATACCGCTAATTATAACTCAAATGATATTTCAGCTTTTATTATAGATACCTCTTCGGGCAGCCTTGCTCAAATAGATGCCGACAGTGCTTTAGATGGTATTCAAAATTATGCGGCAGGTATAAATCCTGCCTCTTTAGCCGTAGATTCTGGTTTGAAATTTTTATATGCGGCCAATTTTAATTCTAATGATATTTCAGTTTATACGATAGGCAGCGATACAGGTGTTTTAACCGCGGTAGATGCCGACAGCGCTTTAGAAGGCATTCAAAATTTCGCGGCAGGCACAAATCCGCGTTCTGTGGTTATAGATTCAACCGGTAAATATTTATTCGTCGCGAATGGCGGTTCTAATGATATTTCAGTATTTGTTATTGATTCAGCGAGTGGAGCTTTAACACCTGTAGACGCCGACAGCGTTTTAGATGGTATTCAAAATTTTCCAGCCGGAACTAATCCTGTTTCAATAACTATTAATTCTTCGGGTCAATATTTATACGCGGCCAATTTTAATTCTAATGATATATCGGCTTTCTCGTTTGATTTAGCAACAGGTGTTCTAACACAAATTGATGCTGATGCAGAAGCTGCTGATATACAAAACTTCGCGGCCGGATTTATATATCGTTCGGTTTCTATCGCTCCAAATGGTAAATTTTTATACGCTACCAATAAAAGCGCGAATGCAATATCTGCTTTTTTAATTGATTCATCAACCGGCTCTTTAACCCAAATAGATGCAATTGCTGACGTTGCTGAAGATACTACGACTACGGGTATTCAGAATTTTACCGCATCTTCTGGACCCGTATTAGTGTCTGTAGCTAAAGACGGTAAGTATGTTTATGCTATTAATGCTTTATCTGATAATATTTCAGCTTTTTTGTTAGATGATGTGACCGGAATAATTTCATCAATAGATGCCGATGCAATTTCAGAAGGCATTCAGCACTTTAGGGCGGGTGATAATCCTGTTTCAATGTCTATAGATAACAGCGGGTTATTTGCTTTTGTTTCTAACTCTGGCTCGAATGATATTTCTGCTTTTGTTATTCATCCAGATAGCGGCATATTAATACCGGTTGACGCAGATGAATCTTTACTGGGCACTCAAAACTTTGATACAGGCAATAAACCGATGTCTATTGTTGCGATAAGTAAATAAACCAAATAAAAATGGCAAAAACCATAAGTAAATATATATTAAAAGTAAATTAAATATCTATAAAATAGAACTAATCTAATTAAAGAAATATTTAAATTATTATATGAAACAAAGGAGAAAAAAATGAAACTAATGAAATACCACTGGATATTAACAGCAGTATTGTTTATTACGGGCGCCGTGTTTTTTATAGGCCAATGCGGCGGACATCATAAGTGCGACTTGCACAGACCCATGCTTTCGGCCGAACAGGTAACGAAAATAGCTGAAAATTTAAGTGAACATCTTAATTTAGATGAAACACAAAAACAAAAACTGTTTAAGATAAGAGATGAGGTTATTGAAAAAAATAAAAGTTTTAAGCCGCTAAAAGAAAATTTTAAAGAAAAATTACTTGAGGCCCTAAAAAAAGATAAAATTAATGAAGCTGAAATTAATAAATTTTTTGAAGATAAAGAAGATAAGAGAAAAGAACACAGAGAATTTTTTATTTCTAAACTGGTAGAAATATATTCAATACTTACACCCGATCAAAAAGGCAAACTTATTGAATATCTTGAAAAGCATGAACATAAAAAAAAGCATAAATGTGAGCATGATGAATAAATGATAGAATTTATAAAAAAATATAAGTTTTTTGTTTTATTCGCGGGCTGGTTTCTTATTTTTGAAGGCGGTATGCAGTTTTTTTCTAATATGAAAAATAATCCTAATTTTGAAACAGCTTATGCGTTTTTATATGGATTTATGTTTTTCTTAGGTTTGGGAATTTTAATTTTTTATAGTAAGCTAAATAAACAATAAAATATAGTCTTGTAATTGATTTGTTGCCTTGCTAGATATTACACCAGTTCATTTAATATCTTAGCTGATTGCTTCATTTCTTCTTCATCGTTATACAAGTGGGGTGCAATTCTTAAGTAGCCTCCCCGCGTTCCCAGAAACAGGCCTTTCGAAAAGGCCTGTTTTACAATTTTTTCAGGTTCATTAACAATAAGCGATAAAATTCCTGATCGGTTTTCGTTCTTAAAAATAACAGGTTTGTATTTGCCTTTATCAATAAATTCAAGAAAAATATTTTGAAGGCGAAAAATTTCACTTTGTATATTTTCAGACTTATATTTATTAAATAAATCGCGAAAACAGGCTGTAAGAGCTATCATGTTGGCTGCTTCAACAGAACTGTATTCAAATTTTCTGCTGTCTGAAAAAGGCTGCCATGTATGATTTAAATAATCACTGCCCTGTGTTACCACGTCGGCACCCGCCATAGTTATTTTTATTTTATCGCGAAATTCTGGCGAAGTATATAAAACTCCGCAGCCAATAGGACCTAAAAGCCACTTCCATCCTGATGAGGCAAATGCCGATACGTTCCATTTTTCAGGATAAAGTGCTACGGAACCCAGACTTTGAGCGGTATCTATAATAAGATCTATATTTCTCTCTTTGCAGAAAGTTCCCAGTTTTTCAATATCTGCTTTATATCCGCTGGTAAATTGAACATGGCTTATGGCAATAATACGTGTTTTGTTTGTTGTCATGTTTTCAAGCTCTTCAAAAGAAAAAGCGTAGGGTTTATTTTCATAAATTTTATCAGGCGGATGTATATTTTTTAATAATTTTAATTTAACGCCCCTATTTTGTTGTATAAACCATGGGTAATGATTAGAAGGGTACTCATGAATATAAGAAATAATTTCATCGTCTTTTTCAAAAGGATATCCGTTGGCGAGAATTGACATGGCTTCGGCCGTGTTTTTCATAAAAGAAATATTCAAAGGGGGAGTATTAACAAAGTCGGCGGCTTCTTTCTTAAACTCATTATCCATGTTTTCATACTCTCGAAATACAGCGGCACCTTTATTAACCCTTATTTCTTGAAATTTTGCCGCCGCTTTCGCTGCGCCTGAATATAAAGGCGCGACGCCGCAGTTACTTAAATAAATAAATTCTTTTTTAACAGGAAAAATATCTTCGCTTTTATTAAATGTCATAATTTATTTAAGATTCATTTGAATTCTATTTGTTATGTCAAATAAAAAATATCTTATATATTTTTTTTAACAGGATTTACAGGATTAGGCCTTGATGCAAACCGTAATTCCCACGAAAGTGGAAATCTCAAAGAAGGGTTAGTTATAGATTCCCGTTGGAATTTTTGCCGTACCCGCTTTCGCGGGCACAGGCTTAGATGCGGTGCGTGAATGACAAATGGGAAGAAGATTTATTTAAGTTGATAGGGTGTTTCAAAATAAAAAATTGGATTTATTATGTCAGAAGTATCTTTTAAATTACCAGAAGTTATTGTTAACCAGTATAGAAAAGCGGAGCCTTTAAAAGCCGTGTGTGTTGAAAAAAAAATCTTAGTAGAGGGCGAATCGGGCAGTGATGTATGCCATATTGTTTTTGATACTAAAGATTATAAATATAAAGAAGGCCAAAGCGCGCCGGTTATACCTCCGGGTGAAAATGAACAGGGCAAGGCGCATAATCCCAGATTGTATTCAATAGCCTCAATGGGTAATGATATTAATCATAATGAAAAATTAACACTATGTGTAAGGCGAGTCGTGTATAACGATGAAAGCACAGGTAAAGAAGTTAAAGGCGTTTGCTCAAATTATCTATGTGATTTAAAAGAAGGCGATGAGGTTTTAATGACAGGTCCATCTGGCAGAAAATATTTATTGCCCGATACATCTGAAATAAACAGGCCCTACGTATTTTTAGCAACAGGCACAGGTATTGCTCCTTTTAGAGGCATGATAGACCGTTTGTTAAATCATACTCCTGAATTCAACAGCCCCATATACCTGTTTTTTGGCGCGCGTTATAAAAGTGAAATGATGTATGAAGATGAATTTTCAAAAATTGAAAATCCAAATTTTCATTATATACAAGCCATAAGCCGCGAGCAAAAAAACAAAGAGGGCGGCCGTATGTATGTTCATCACCGTATGATTGAAATGAGTGAAGAATTAGCAGGTATTTTGCAAAACGATAAAACAATTATTTATTTATGCGGCCTAAAAGGTATGGAAGAAGGCATTGAAGAAGCAATGCAGGTTATATCTAAAGAACTTGGCGAAAGCGAAAATTACTTAATAAATAAATTTCAGGGAAGAATTTTAAAAGAAGTTTATTAAAAAGTTAGTTTAATGTTTGTATAAAGTTTTTAATTCCATTTAAAAGCATTTGTACCGAGAACGTTGTTAATATCATTCCCATAAATTTTTCAATGGCTTTCATAAATTTACTGCCAAAAAACTTAAAAATTATATCAGACATTAATAAAATAATACAACTCATAGACCACGCGGCAATAAGGGCCGCAAACCAAAGCCATATTTTTTCGGGATATCGTGTTGAGAAAAGAATGACCATCGCCATAGCAGAAGGCCCGGCAATTAACGGCATAGCCAAAGGGACAACCAGAGGTTCTTCATCTTCACCGCCGTTATGCCAGTGAAATTGAATAGAAAATATCATTTTAAGAGCAATAATAAACAAAATAATACCGCCCGAAATACTTAATGCGGGTTCTGAAATCTGAAGGCCCGTTAAAATATATTTGCCCGCGAATAAAAACACTGTCAATACAAAAAGAGCGATAAGCATTTCTCTGAGTATTACGCGTTTTCTTCTTTTTCTGTCTACCGAATTTAGAACCGATAAAAAAGCCGGTATGTTCCCAAAAGGGTCCATCACCAAAAATAAAATAACCGCAGCAGAATATACTGACATTCTAGAATATATTTAGATAAATTTAGCAGATTTGACCATTAATTTAAGGTTTAGAGGTTACTTTTTCTTTTTTTGACGGCCTTATTCCCAAAGGCTGGATGTTCAACATTGCCGAAAAAAACAATAAAAAAACAATAAAACAACAAAATAATTATTGCCAAAATGAAAGGACAAATATAAAGCTATCAAAAATACAATAAAATAAATATAAAAAAACAAATGGGGATATTGTATGCAAGTCAAAAATTTAATTCGCCAGTTACCCTGGCACCCTGATGGTGTTTGGGGTGAGCGCAAAATACATGAAATTAATAAAATTGTTGTTCATCAAACGCAGGCCAATTCAACTTTTGAAACCATAAATAGATATCATATAAGCCCGGGTGTTAATAATCATATTTCTCAAAGAGGATGCCCGCATATATGCTATCATTTTGGTATACGCGAAGACGGCGAGGTCATTCAGGCAAATGACTTGGAGCATGTAGTTTGGCACACGAAATCTGAAAATAGATATGGCGTATCAATAGCTCATCATGGAAATTTTAAGGGACTAGGCCATGAAATAGGCGACGACCCCACGAAAGTGTATTTGTTGTTGAAAGAGAGTTTGTAGAAAAAGCGTTAGATTATAAAAAGAAAAGTGAAACGGTTGAGCCGTTAAAAAAAGAATTAGAGGCATCAGAAAAACAAATTGAGCTACAACAAACAGAAATAGAAGAACAAAAAAAACTGGTTAAAAAATATGAAGATGTGACAGATGTAAAGAGTGACGAGATTAAAAAACTCAGGGATAGAGCAACATTAATGAATGAAATGGGTAAAAAAGCAGAGGATAATTATCAATCAGAAAAAAAATGGAAGTGGATAACGGGTGGTGCAGGTTTAGTTTTGGGAGCGCTTGTCGTTATTTTACTGATATGAAAAAATGTTAAAGGAGACAACAATGCCGCAGCCAATAACACATTATCTAGTAATAAAAAACGCGATGAAAAATACGCAAAGTAATAAATGGGAAGAAAATAACAAGTACGCCGGTTTTGGATCGTTTGGTCCCGATTTGTTTTATATGAAAGATATTTTCTGGGGAGTTTTAGGCGGTATTAGTGAAACTATTGAAAAATATAATTACGAATTTATATCCGATTTATTTCACTGGGAAGGTTCGCTCGATTTTTTTAGTTCTATGCTTGATAATATTAAAAAGAAAAAAAATGAAGGCGCAAGTGAAAAAGTTATAAACAAGTTATTGGCTTTCGCGTATGGATATTACTGCCATGCGGTTTCTGATTTTGTATTTCATCCGTTTGTGTATAGAAAATCAGAGGATCACTGGTTAAAACATGATCCGGCAGAAAATTACAATAAACATAAACTGGTAGAGGCGGTTATTGATACGCATCTTTTGAAAAAAATCGAAGGGAAAGATGTAAATCCGTATAAATATAAATACTATGAAAAAATAAAATGCTATCATCAAAATAACGATAAAACGCTTGATGAAGATATTTTCAAATTAATAAACGACAGTATTAAAGAAGTTTACGCGGCACATATAGATTCAGGCAGTTATAATAATAATAGAAAATATGCCGAATATTTTGAAAAGTTTTCTCTTGACGATGAAGAACATCCTATTCATGAAGCATACGACGATTTTGTAGATACTATAAGCAGCGTTTATTCTTCGCCCTTGTTTAATTTAACAACGTCAAAAAAAATATTGGCCCTAAAGCCCATTAAATCAATAGTTAGTATGGAGACCGAAAAATATTTAAATGAAAAAAACAGTAACTGGAGTGTATCAGAAGAACACCAGCTTTTATATTCTGCCGAGCAGTTGTTTAATATTGCCGTATCGGTTACCGAAAAAATTATTCTGGCTTCAGAAGCTTATTTAAATGACGTAAAGAGTAATTCGGCTAAAGATTACTTTCATAAAAATCATGCGGATGTACCTTATCTTGATAAAAATTATAATCTGGATACGGGCCTGCCATGTGATCATAATGATAATGATGAGCACGCTCATATGGATGAAAAAACAAGATTTTTATATGCCATAGAAGAACTGAATGATCATTATAAAAAATTAGAAAGTGTTGTTGTTTAATGTTAAATATTTTAAAATTCATAGATTAAACAAACATTAGTCTTTTAGTTGAAGTCACAGGTTCGACCTTGCTCACTGCAGGTGGCGCACCCAGAGAACATAGAGTTTAGGGGTATAATAACAGAGCAAATAATTGGTGAAGCGATAGAAGTGCATAAGGTTTTAGAAGTGGGATTATTGGAAGAATTTCTCTGTGAACTCTGGGGCCTCTGTGGCCCAAGTAATTGAACTTGCGATAAAATCGACTTTAGAGCCCCATTCACTTGACGCCGTGAAAAAAATATATTTTCAGGACTATATGAATTATAAAGAGGCGCCATGAAAAAAATAGAAAGAGCAATTATTTCGGTATCTGATAAGACAGGGCTTATTGAGCTTGCTAAAGAACTTGATAAACACGGGATTGAAATTTATTCTACGGGGGGTACGCTGCGAACGCTAAATGAAGCGGGTATTGACGCAATATCCATTGGTAAATATACGGGCTTCCCCGAAATTTTAGACGGTAGGGTTAAAACCCTTCATCCTAAGGTGCATGGCGGAATTTTAGCGAAAAGAGATAACGATTCTCATATGGAAAGTTTGTCGTCTTACGATGTACTTACTTTTGATCTGGTTTGTATTAATTTATATCCTTTTGAAGAGGTGGTAAGAAAAGATAATTTTACGTTTGAAGAAGCCATTGAAAATATAGATATTGGCGGGCCCTCGATGATTCGTGCCGCCGCGAAAAATTATAAAGATGTCGCCGTAATTGTAGACCCTTCGCAGTACAAAGAATTTTTACGAAGATTCAGCGAAAATTCGGGAGAGTTTTCAGAAGAATACAGATTCCAGCTCGCGGTAGAGGCGTTCTCGCGCACGGCATCTTATGATTCTATAATTTCTCAGTATCTGTATGGTCTTCAGGGAGAGAAGTTTCCCGCGGGTTTTAGTTTGGCAATGAAAAGATTTCAAAATTTACGATACGGCGAAAATCCGCATCAGGAAGGCGCGTTTTTCATGCCTGCTTTAAGCGAAAAACTGCCGTGGGATCAGCTTCACGGTAAAGAGCTTTCTTACAATAACTTTCTTGATCTTGACGCCGCTATTTCGGTAGCCAGAGATTTTTCTGAACCGGTTTGCGCCATATTTAAGCATACCAATCCCTGTGGAATATCGCTTGGTAAAACCCAGCTTGAAAACCTGGAGCGGGCCATACAAACAGATCCGGTAAGTTTTTTCGGGGGAATTATTTCTTTTAATGATAAAATAGAGCCTGAAACGGCGGAACTTATTAACAAACATTTTTTTGAAATAGTAGTGGCTCCCGAATATGACGATAAGGCTCTTGAAATATTAAAAAAGAAGAAAAATTTAAGGCTTATAAAGATACCCAATTTACATGAACTTTCTATGTCTCAAATTGAAATTAAAAATTCTTCTTTCGGATTTTTACTGCAGGAGAGCGACAGCCGCATAGTAACAGAAAAAGATTTAAATATAGTAACTAAGAAAAAACCCGAAAAAAATGAGATTGAAGAGTTATTGTTCGCGTTTCAAGTGGTAAAATATATTAAATCTAACGCTGTGGTTTTTACCAAAGATAATCATACATTAGGAATTGGCGCCGGGCAAATGAGCCGCCTTGACTCTATGGATATTGCCGTTAAAAAAGCAAAAGACGCTAAACTCGATTTAACCGGCAGCTGTATGGCTTCTGAAGCGTTTTTCCCGTTTAGAGACGCGGTTGATCTTGCTATTAAAGCAGGAGCAAAAGCGATTATTCAGCCGGGAGGTTCCATGAATGACGAAGAGAGCATTAAGGCGGCCGATGAGGCCGGCATTATTATGGCTTTTACCGGCATTAGACACTTTAGGCATGGATAATTTGTTTTTTTAATGCAGACACGAAAACTGCGAAAGTATGAAATTTACGAAGTTTCATGTTCCGCGCTTGTATCTGAAGGCTATGGATTAGTTCATCTAAAAGCTGAAAATTTAAAATATCCGGTAAAACCTCTTACAGGTTTTATTCTTGGCATTCTTCCATCTGAAACGGGATACATAAAAGTAACGCGCGTTAGGTCTAAACATTTTTTTGGAGTTTTGCTTTCTCAAAAAGAGATTAAAGAAATTACAAACGAAGAAGTATATAGGTTACATAAAGAAAAACCATCCAAGCCGTTATTTGAGCATAAAAAATGGGCTCTTTTGAATGTATCAAAAGAGAGAGTAGACGAAACCTGTGAAAGCTTTACATTTTGCGGCGGATGTAAACTGCTTCATCTGCCTTATGAAAAAACTTTGGAATATAAAAAAAACTGGTTGAATATTCATTTTCAAAGAGAAAAAATTGAACTGCCGAATGTCGAAGTTATTTCTTTATCTGACCCTTATCATTACCGCAACAATATTCAGGTACATATTAATAAATACGCAAAGCGCGGATTTTATGCTCCCATGAGTTACAGAACTATGCCCTTTCCTGAAAAAGGATGTCTTTTGTTTGATCAGAATATTTTTGATAAAAGTTTTCCTGAAAAGTTAAAACTTGAACGATGCATAAGATCAAGAATTGATGATTTTTCAAAAACGGTAAATTATGCTTCATTAAATTCGCCTGAAGATAAAAATTTAATGTTTCAATATAATATTGAATTTCCCGAAAAAACAGTTTCAACAATTACCATTCCGAATACTTCTTTTTTTCAGGTGAATAGTAAAATTTTACCTTTATGGCTCAAAAAAATAGAAGGGTATATTAAGCAGACTCGCGGCGAAAAAAATATACAGTCAAAAGAAATAAAAGTATTAGAAATATTTTCAGGTTTCGGATTTATTACGTCTTTAATAAATTATTCATTGCCTTTAAAATCAATGGGTATTGATATATTAAAAAAAGAAGATTTGAAAAAAATAAAAATTGAAAATAATCTCTTTGACTTGCCGAAAAACCATGAGCAAAAAACGAAAGATAATAACGTAGCGCTCGCCGGCGGTGTATTTAATAATAACAGAAAAGAGTTTGAACAAAATTATATAGAGGCAAATATAAATGAGCTTGAAAAATTATCAAAAGAAAATAAAAAACAAATTCAAAATTATAACGCCGATATTATTTTAATAAATCCTCCAAGAGGGGGGTTTATGCCTTCTCAAATAGAAATATTTTTTAAAGAAATATGGCCCGAGTTTAAAAAACCAATCATTTATTCTTCATGCAATGCCGCGACATTTGCCAGAGATGTAAATAAACTTAAAGAATTAGGATATCAATTAAAAGAAATAACATTATTTGATTTTTTCCCGTGGACCTCTCATTTTGAAGTATTGGGTTTGTTATTATAGGTTACATTTTTCACTTAGAATAGATAATAAAAACTAAAAATTTTAAGAAAGAGAAGAAAAAATATTTGCAATATAGAAGAATAATAAATTAAAAGTCATGTAAAATGAAACCGATTCGTTTGACAGTACATGCTCAAGAGTAAGCTGTAATGCGCGGGGCAAAAGTCAGCGAAATAGAGTATGCAATTATAAATGGAGAAGTTGAAACTGTAAAAAAAAATCGTAAACTTTATCGATCAAATTTTCAGTTTAATTCAAAATGGCAAGGAGTCTATTATGCTATTAAACAGGTTGCGCCTGTAATAGTTGAAGAAGAGAAAGAAATTGTGGTCATAACCGTTTATACTTTTTATTATTAAGGGGTAAATTATGAAAATAAAATATGATGATAAATATGATACAATGTACATTGAATTAAAGTCTAGTAATTTTGAATGCAGAACTATTCGGCTTTCAGATGAGATAGCGCTTAATATTGGCCCTGACGAAATTCTTGTGGGTATAGAAATATTAGATGCAAAAAAAAATGTGGGTGATGGTATGCTTCCTAAAGTAATTCTTGAAAACATAGAATTGCAGTCTGTATGATAAAAAAATACTATTTTATATATCTGATAAAATACTGTTCAATTCTTTTTCTGTTTCTGCTTCTACTATTAATCGCGCGATAGGTTCTGTATTTGAAGGTCTTAAGTGAATCCACGGCAGACCGTTTTTACCCGAAAGATGCAGTCCGTCTTCTTTGTTAATTTTAAAATTCTTAAAATTCTTTATTAACTTATTAGAAAGATTGGTTAATGTTTTTTTATCTGCCTTTAGCGTAAGTTTTTTCATTTTCAATGCGGGAAATGTTTTCGTTATTTGATAAATATTATTTTCTTCGGCCAGAAGTGATAAAATATATGCCACGCCGGTTAGAGAATCTCTGCCAAAAGAAGGAACTTTAGGATCTATAACTCCGCCGTTGCCTTCGCCGCCAAAAGCCGCTTTTTTTTGAACCATTTTTTTTACGACATTGGCCTCGCCGACAGCCGAGCGTATAGTTTTCTTGTTATAGTTCGCTGCAACAAAATTATTATACCATGAAGTAGAAAGGTTTATAACAATATCGCCGTTTCTTTCGGGTAATGCTTTAAGCAGTGAAAGTGGCAGGGTCATTTCTTCACCCAGAGGTTTGCCGTCAGGGCCCACTAGGGCCAATCTGTCGGCGTCAGGATCAAAAGCAAACCCAATATGACAGTTTTTTTCAACTACAAGACTTCCCAGTGCTTTTAACGCGTTAGGCACAGGTTCAGGATTTCTGGGAAAATTAGGCACAATTTTGCCATGAACCGAAAAGTATTGAACGCCGGCGGTTTTTAAGAGTATGGGTACAATATTGCAGGCGCAGCCGCCTACAGGATCTATCGCTACTCTAATATTTTTTAGCGAGTTGAAATACTGATATAATTTTGTTGTTTCTAAAACCGATTCAATATGTTTTTCAATAGCTTCTTTTTCGGCTGATATTATATTTTGACGGGCTGTTTTCATATCACCCCAGTTTAATTTTTGTTTGGAATCTATATTTTTTTTAAAAATTTCATTTTGAGCCTGATTGAAAAAAAATCCGTTTTTGCCGATGAATTTAAACGCGTTATAGGTCATGGGATTATGGCTGGCCGATATCATAAGTCCGCCCGCGAGGTTTTTTTTGTTGATAAAAGCTTTTATTGTAGGCGTTGGCACAACGCCAAGATCGTATATTTCTCTGCCTGCAGAAAGTAAAACACCCTCAGCAAGACGGCTTATTGCGGGTCCGGTGGGTCGGCTGTCACGCGCTATGGCGATGGGACCTTTTGGCAAAGTTTTATGCCATGATAGCACAATGGCCGGTATGTTCGACGGATTTATATCTTCAGGATAAAGTCCTCTAAGTCCTGATACAGAAAACTTTAATGTTTCACTTTTGTAGTTTATCATTTTTCTTTACTTTCCTTTTCATTTTCATTTTGTTCTTCAATACTAATTTCAATTGTTTTAAGACTTTCTAATTTTGTCACTTTTTTTATATTTGTTTCTGCTTGTGCTTTGTTTAATCCTAAAGTTAAAAAATATGCAAGAACAGCTTCAGCTCTTTTGTAAGCTATATTTTCATTTGTTTTTTTTGATTTATTTTCATTTATTAAAGCTGTTATTTTCATCTTATTTATTTTTTTATCTTGTATTTTTCTGTAAAATATTCTAAGAGCAAGTTTTGATTCATCATCAAGATTTAATGTATTGCCCAAAAATTCAACGCCGGAAAAAGACAAAGGTACAACCTCAGATTTAATATAATTAGTAGATTCATTTTCTGTATCTGTGTTTTCTTCTTTCGCAGGTTTTTCTTTTGTTTCTATGTTTTCTGTAGAGATCTCTTTTAATCCTAAGTTTTCTGATAAGTCTCCTTTTTTATTTAGCGATAAAGAAAAATATTTTTCGCGTGAGAAATTTAATTTTGTCAAATTTATATTGGCATTGAATTCTTCAAAGTCAGGATGTTTAATTATAAGGCTGTAAATGGAACCTGCTGAAAGAACAGTTGAAAAATTATTATTTTTTCGCGGCATTATTTCTCTTATTACAGATTTTTCTTTTTCGATAAGTTGTATATTTATTTTTTCTATATCTTTAATGTCATTGTTTTCGATGATAGCGTTAAAGATTAATACAGGTGTTATATTTATATTTTGAAGAATGGGAGCGCTTATAATATTTTTAACTCCCTGTTCTCCTTTTGAAATATAAAATGAGTTTTCTTGATACGATAAGCTAAAAAGATATTCATGATCTTTCGAGTTAATGTCGGCTCCTAAATTTAAGGCGGTAGTATATTTATTCGTAGTTGTATCTAAAATAGACATATACAAATCGAAACCGCCAAAACCTTCATTTTTATTTGAAGCAAAAAATAGTTCTTTACCCGAAGCCGAAATAACAGGCGAAACTTCATGATACACTGAATTAATATTTGCCTCAAGTACTTTAGGTGATTCCCACGAATTTTCTTTTTTTTTGTTTGAATACCATATATCTAATCCGCCTGGGCCGCCTTCTCGTTTTGAAACAAAATATATAGTATTGCCATCGGCAGAAATAGAGGGCATAGCGTCATAAGCTTCTGAGTTTATATTTTCAATGGGAACAGGATGAAGCCATTTATCGTTTTTATCTCTTTTAGAAATCCATATATCTAAGTTTTCATTGTTTTTATCTTTTGTGCCGCGATTAGTCGCGAAATAAAGCGAATTACCATCGGCAGATAAGGCAGGAAAACCCTCAAAAAACTCAGTATTAATAGAAGTTATATTAACAGGCTCTTGCCATTCGTTATTTATATATTTTGTTTCATATAAATCTATAGAACCTGAATTTGGTTTTCTATTTGATTGAAAAATACAAATTTTTTTATCAGCCGAAAGTGCGGGGGCTATATCATTATATTCAGAGCTGCCCGCTACAATAGTTTCTAATGGCTGTGAAATTTTAGATTCCGCCGAAATAAGAGAAGTTAGTGATAGAATAATGTAAAGTCCCATATAAATTCTGTGCCAATAATATAATTATTGATTGCAAATATCACCATTTTTCCTTTAATTAGTTAATTAAATAATATTAAAAAGGGTCCTCAACTTTTTTTTCATCAATATTCTTTTCAATAGGATTTTCGTATAGATTATTATCGATCTTTTTCTTATTTGAACTTTTATCAGGCGGTGTTATATTTAATTCTTTAAAATATTTATTTGTATTATTAATTTGTATGTTAAAATATTTAGCTGTTATTTTTTTTAAGCCTGTAATAATAGATTGAATATCGCTATCTTCTTTTGAGGGATATGATATAAAAATAAAAGCTGAAAAAATAATTATAAAAAATACCGAATGAAGGAGCATTGCTATAACAGTCATACCCGGATTTTCTTTTTTTTTTCTATAGACATAGATCGAGAGAGTTAAAAAAATTGTCTGCAATAATACAGCTATAATTGAAAAAGGATATATTAAAGCCGCGAAAATTAAAATTATACTAAAAAATAAAAAGGTTATTAATAAAGCTGTCATGTTATATGTGATATTTTTATAAAATAGTATGTCAATATATTATTAAATAAAAAGAAAATACGACATAAAAAAAATCTATTAAAAAAATAAAATACATCCGAATATATTTATATGAAAAAAGAAAATGAAAAAACATTTGAAGAACAATGGGAAAGAATATCTAATTTTTTAGAAGCATTTGCGGCTGAAGATGAGAAAATTGAAAGAGAATTAAATGGCAGAGAATTACAGGGCAAACAGGCGATACATACTGAAAATATGCATTTAGTTAAACATAATAATGAAGAAAACAAAAGTGAAAATTTTCTACATCAAACCAATAAACCAGAATTACTCTCTAGATTTAGCAAAGATTTTTCAGAATTGAAATCGTCACTTTCTAATATGTCGTATAAATACACAGATGTAAAAAATGATTTAGATAGCTTATTAGAAGAACTTCAGGATTTTAAGTTGAACCGTTCTTCTCTTGAAAAAAATTTATTTAATAATGCACAATAGTATAAAAAATCGAGAATTGGCAAATATATCAAATCCCGATTTTTTATATAATTGAATTGTTTATTTTTTTTTGGGTGCTGGTTTTTTTTTAGCCTTTGGTTTTGCAACTGCTTTCGCTTTAGCATCAGCTTTAGCTTTTGTAAGTTCATCTCTTAATTTTTTAAGATCATTTTTTGCGCTATCAGCTTCTTTTTTTAATTTAGCCTGTTTGTCTAAATTTAGTTTAATTGCTCTTTCTACTTGTGCTGGTGTTCTTGGCATGATATCTCCTTTTTTTCTTATTTGAAATAAGTTTAAGGCTAATAAAAAAACTTGTAACATAATTTCAATAGAAAAAATATTTTCATGAAAGTTTTTTTATTATTTTTTTAAGTTCATTAATTACAAAAACTTTATCTTGAAATAAATTTGTAAAAGAGAATCTTATGACACTTAATGCTTCATTTTCATTTAACCCCAGTTTCAAGAGAGCTGGTGAGGCGCTTCTCGCCTTTGACTTGCAAGAGCTGCCTGTAGAGACAAATATGTTGCGCTGATCTAGTCCCATTAATAAAAAGTCAACCGGTACATTTAAAAATAAAACAAGACTTATTCCAGGAATTCTTTCAGTGTGTTGACCTATAATTTTTACAGGTAGAAAGTTTTCAAATTCTTTTAATAAAAGACATTCCCACTCACGCGTATTTTTTTTTATATTTTCAGTAAGCGTCTTATTGTTTAATTGAGCTTTTAATACAAAATCAAAAGCTAATATTGAAGCTAGATTGTGAGAACCCGGTCTTATTTCATGTTCCTGAGTGCCTCCCGCGTAAATAATATTGTCTTTTAATATGTCAGAATATTTTCCATCGGGTCTTATTAGTATACCTGTGCCAAAACCGGCGCCTATTTTATGCCCTGATAAAGTAAAGAAAATAGGAAGATCGATAGTATGATCAAAATAAAAGTATTCATTTTTAGATTTTTTATTCAGACGAGAAAGCGTTTGAACTGAATCTACAAGAAAAGGTACAGGAAAGCGTTTGATAATCTTTATAATTTCATTTATTGGTTGAAGTATTCCTGTTTCATTATGTGTTTGAGTTATTGCTAAAAAATCTATTTTTTTATTTTTAAGGAGCTTTTCTAAAAATTCTAAATCTATAATTCCTTTAGGGCATATTTTTAGAAAATTTACTTTTGCATTTGGTATTCTAAGAACTGTTTCTGAAACAGAAGGGTGTTCAAACGGAGAAATATAAATATTTATATTTTTTTTTTTATTTAACATCGGCTTAATGGATGTATAAACAGCTATCGCGTTTGCTTCAGACGCTGAAGCGGTAAAAATGATTTGGTCAGTTTTAAAATTTAGGTTATTAGCGATAGATTCTCTGGATGTTTCAAGAAGGTATTCTGCTTTTTGGGAAAATGATGATAGTCCAGAAGTGTTGCCAAAGTTTTCAAAATAAATATTTTGGGCTTTGGTTATTAACGCCTTATTAGGCGGATGAGTTGAGTTATAATCGAGATAAATGTTTTTTTTTTTCATTTGTTTAATAACCTGATAGTTCTAGCATAAAGTCAATTCTTTTTATATGAGAATATTCAGTTTTATTATTGTATAAACGATGTTTAATTATATTATTTGTTATGGCCCTTGATTTTTTATAATTTGCCGCTCTAAAAGCAGTTTCAGCAAGTGCGTATACATATGAAAAATCCGATTCAATGTTTGGATACTCTAATTTGAATAATTCATCAAAAATTAATTTGTTTTCTTCTATATTTGAAACTCTTGATTTTGAAAGCATAGACTCGATATACGTATATAAATAGTTTTTATCTTTATGTAATAGATAGTAGTTTTTACTAAAATCATATTTCCATTGGATATTTTCACTTCTCGCGGTAGAAGCCATAAAATATGATTTTAAAAATGAAATATAATAAGGATCATTTTTTGCGTTTACTAGGCCCTTCGTGTAAACTTCATCCATAAAATCACGGGTATTTTTGCCCTGATTTTTTATTTCATTAAATATTTTTTTTTCATGATAGTATTCTTTATATTCAATTGCTTTTATCCATAATTTTGGTTTTATTGATGATTTACATAAAGCGTTAAGAAGAGTTTCTCTAAATGTAATTATTGCCAAACTATCGGGTTTCATGCCTATAGCGATTGAAAAATATTTTCTATCAAGATCAAATAAATAATTTCTAATGTTCTCATAATCATCTTCTTTTAGGGCGAAATCAAAAGGTGAGGTTTTTTCAGTTTTATTTAAACGTAATTTTCTTTTTTTAAGCTTTTCTTTTCTTTGCCATTCAGTAGATACAGAGTCTGTCTCGGTTACAGGTTTGCAAAAAAGGGACAGATCAGAAAATAAGTAATAAACTTTTTCTAGAGAATCTCGGTTAAGTCCTTTTTGCCAATTAATATTTAAATCTATTTTTTTTTCAAAAATTTCTTCGGGAATATCATAGTTATAAAGATCATAACTTTCTTCAATAAGTTTTTCAAGACCTGTTTTATAGGTTTCTAAGGCTTCTTCAATATCTTCTTCGAATCCATACGGTGTGTTGCCAAAAGAATCAGGATTATCAAAAGAATGAGGCTTAAAAAAGCTGTTAATAAAATTATTTATTTGAAAACGGTATTGTATAATATTAGAAAAAGAAATTAAAAATATAGCGACAAAGAAACCTGTTCGCGCGATTTTGTTTCTCCATATATCTGAAAATATTTGTTTTAGCATATTAACATATCTGAAATTAAATGTATATTTTATGAATTTCTTCTATACTATTTATTCAATGTCGGCTTTTAAAGTCAATTATTTAAATGTATGTCAATTAATCGCCAAAAATAATTTTCTGTTGTAAATTAAAAAATATTCCGATATTTTTACGGGGTAGTATAAGAAAAGGAATTTAAATGCCTACGTTAACGATGGAAGGTTTGTCAGGGGTTGATACTAAACCCATGATAGAAAAACTAAAACAGTTTGAAGAACGTCCTATCCATCGAATGAAAAATGAGCAGGATGAATTAAAATTTGAAATAGAATCATTAAAAGCTCTTCGCGAACAAACCCAAAAATTAGAAGAAAGTTTAAGGGTACTATATAACTTTGACGCGGCTTTTGAAAAAAAAGTCATAGAGTCAAATCCTCCGGGATTTATTGAAGGTGTAGCCAATAAAAACGCTGAAGATGGTACGCATGACATAAAAATAAATAATCTCGCGACTGTTTTAAAAGTAAAAAGCAATCCTATAAAATCAAAAGAGAAGCTCTCACCTGCTTTAATAAATATAAATGGCACAGAAAAAAAATTTTCAGGCGGTTCTATTCACGCTTTAAAAGAATTTTTTAATTCAAACTTCAATGAAATTCTAACGGCAAAAACAGTAAATATAGATTCTGAAAATTTTGTTTTGATTCTTGAGGGTAAAGAGACAGGCAAAAAAGGTGTTTGGCAGGTAAAAGATCAAGATAAGATTTTAGATTCATTAGGAATTTATCGTCCCATTGAAATTTTACCGACAAACGCGCAGCCTGAAAAATCAGAAGATAAAACGCGTGAAGAAAGAAGGCAAATTTATTTTAAACCGGAAAATATTTCATTAGTTAAAGAAGGTCCTTCAGAAATAAATAGTGATTATACACAGCTTTCTTTGAATCAAAACGCAGCGAGACGTTTTGATAAAAGTCCTGAAGTTATTGCTGATGGTAAACTTAAAAAATTAAAAATACGCGTAAAATACCACGCAAAGACCAGTGAAGACGAAGATTTAGGACCCTTTAGTATTATAGAAGGGCCCGTGGAATCATTAAATATTAAAGGTATACTTCTTGATAGTTACAATATTGCAAGAGAAAGAGAAAAGCCTCACTTTGAAGTGCAAACTTTTGATTATGGGGTTAAAGTAAATTATAAATCTTTTGAAACAGAATTAATATCATTAAAAGAAAAAGGCGAGCTTGTAGACGTTCCATTAAAAGAAGATGTTAAAAGTATTGACTTTTATGTTGAAAACGCGCAGGTAGATTTTATAAATCCCGAATGGATTTATGAAGTAAAAGGAAGCGAAAAGAAAGACAGTGAAAAAGATAAAAAAGAGGATAATAAAAAAAAGCCCGCCGATGGTAATGAAAACTTCCCGAATTTAATTCAACCTGCCCAAAACGCAGTTATTAACTTTGACGGAGTTGAAATAGAAAGAGAAAAAAATGAAGATATACAAGATATAGTAAATGGAGCAACACTAAATTTGTTAAAAGCGGGAAATGAAACAATCAAGGCCGAAATAAAACCAAATATGGCAAAAGCAAAAGAACAGGTAATGGAATTTGTTAATAGTTATAATACCTTAATTCAGTTTACAAAAGAAGTAACAAAATCACCTGAAATTAAAGAAGAAGGCAAATTTAAAGAAGCTAAAAAAGAAACCGGCGCATTAATAACAAATGCCACGGTAAGAGGTTTGGTTAACGGATTAAGAAGCAGAATTTTAAATCCATATCCTGCCACAAAAGAACCGCAAATTAAAATTTTACCGGTAATTGGCGTTTCAACAGGTGAAATAGGAAGCAGATGGCAGGACATTTCAGAAGGCTATCTTATGGTTGATGAAGCGAAGTTAGAAGAGACCCTTTTAAAATACCCGGGCGCGGTAAAAGATTTTTTTGGTGTTGATTCTGATGGAGATTTAAGAGTAGATAATGGCATGGCTTATATGACAGAAAACTTTTTAAAGCCTTATACCCGCCTTACGAAAGGTGTTATTTCTACTCAAATACAAAATAATCAAGATAAAATATCAAGACTTCAAAAAGATATTGAACGAACAGAAGAACATGTTAAAAAATATGAACAAAAACTTCGTGAAAAATTTGGACGTATGGAAGGTTCAATAAAACAGCAAAAAGCTACCAGTGAATTTATAAAGAATAAATTCGGCGGCGGAAAATAACCTAACTATGAATGGACCATTTAGAGACGGCCATGGCGGCTTCGCGCAAAGCTTCAGAAAGAGTCGGGTGTGCGTGAACCGAACGTGCAATATCTTCAGAAGAAGCCGCGAATTCAAAAGCCACAACTGCCTCGGCTATTAATTCAGAGGCGTGAGGTCCGGCGATAAAAACACCCAAAAGTCTGTCTGTTTTTTTATGAGCAATTACCTTTACTAATCCGTCTGCTTCATTCATGGCTTTGGCGCGCGCATTTGCTCTAAAGAAAAATGTTCCTGTGTTTACTTCTATGTTATTTTCTTTGCAGTTTTCTTCTGACAAACCTACCCACGCTAGTTCAGGGGATGTATAAACAACGGATGGTATTGCTTCATAATTCACATGACCTGGTTTTTGGGCGATAATTTCTGCAGCGGCAATGCCTTCTTCTTCTGCTTTATGCGCCAGCATAGGGCCTTCAACTGCATCGCCTACGGCGTATATTCCCTTAATGTTTGTCTGGTATGTTTTTTTATCAATTGAAATTTTTCCAGCGGGAGTAAGTTTAATACCCGCATTTTCTAAACCTAAGTTTTCGGTATAGGGTTTTCGGCCTATGGCAGTAAGAACAACTTCAGTTTCAAATTCTTTTACTTTACCGCTATTATCTGTTGTCTTTAATACCACTGCATTTTGCTTTATTTCTGACGAAGTGACTTTCTCTTCAAAGAAAAATTTAAAACCTTGAGATTCTAATGAACGCTGCATAAAAGCCGCGATTTGTTTATCAACAAAGGGCAAAAGTCTTGGCATAAGTTCTATTACGGTTATTTTAGTGCCCAAGCGGCTGTATACCGAACCAAGTTCAAGACCTATTACTCCGGCGCCTACGATAATCATATTCTTTGGTATTTTTGATAAGTTAACGGCATGATCAGAGGTAATAATGTGTTTACCATCAACAGATAAAGAAGGTATATCAACAGGCACCGATCCTGTCGCTAGAAGTATATTTTTAGCGTTTAAGGTTATTTTTTTATTTTTATTTTCGCCACTTAAAATTTCAAGTTCAACTTCTTGAGAATTTTTCAATGAAGCGGCGGCGTGATAGCGGGTGATTTTATTTTTTTTCATTAAAAAATCAACGCCTTGACATACTTCTGAAACTATTTTATTTTTTCTATCCATTAATTTTTTAAAATCAAGTTTAACAGATGGAACTTCAATTCCGTGTACTGATAATTTCTCATTGACTTTATAAAATTTTTCAGATGAATCTAAAAGGGCTTTAGTGGGTATACATCCCACATTTAAACAGGTTCCCCCAAGAGTTTCACGCTTATCTATAATTGCTGTTTTTAGACCCAGTTGAGAAGCTCTTATTGCGGCGGTATATCCGCCTGGTCCCGCTCCTATTACTGCTAAGTCGAATTCTAAACTCATTTTTTATGCCTCAAGCATTAATCTTGCAGGCTCTTCAACTGCTTCTTTTATTCGCAAAAGAAATGTTACCGCTTCTTTACCGTCTACAATGCGGTGATCATATGATAAAGCCACGTACATAACGGGCCTTATGACTATTTCATTATGAATCACAACAGGTCTTTGCACAATATTATGCATGCCCAAAATAGCGCTTTGGGGAGGATTTAATATGGGCGTAGAAAGCATTGAGCCGTAAATTCCGCCGTTTGTAATTGAAAAAGTACCGCCTTCCAGCTCTGAAAGTGATATAGCAGAATCTTTTACTTTTAAAGCTAAGCGGCTGATTTCTTTTTCAATATCTGCAAAAGAGAGTTTTTCTGCGTTTTTTAGCACGGGAACAACCAATCCTTTTGGGCCGCCCACGGCTACTCCTATATTATAGTATTTTTTATAAACAATATTATTATTTCTTATCTCTGCGTTAATCGCAGGAAATTCTTTTAAGGCGTATATAACTGCTTTTACAAAAAAACTCATAAAACCAAGTTTAATGCCGTATTTTTTTTCAAATGCATCTTTGTATTTCGCGCGAAGATTCATTACCGCAGACATATCAATTTCATTAAATGTAGTTAAAATAGCCGATGTTTGTTGAACCTGTACCAGCCTTTGAGCAATAGCCTGCCTTAACCGGCTCATGGGAATAATTTCTTCATTTTTATTGGTATTTTCTGATGTAGCAGTAAAATCAGAAGATTTATTCATATCAGGTTTATTTTCATTGGGTGGTTTTTTTATTTTATCTAAAAATAAAATTACGTCTTCTTTGCTTATTTGATCGTGTTTACCCGTTCCGGTAATTTTCGATATATCAATAGAGTTTTCTTCGGCTAATCTTCTGGCAGCTGGTGATATTAAAGTCTCTTCTGATTTAATTTCTTCTTTTTTAGATTTAGGAGATGTGGATAAGTCGTCTTTTGGTTTACTTTGAGCCGAAACGCCTGTTTTTACAATGCCTATTACCTCATTAACTGATACGTTTTCGCCCGCGGTTTTGTTTATTTTTTCTAAAATTCCCTCTGCGGGAGAGTTTATTTCAACCGTAACTTTATCTGTTTCAAGTTCTACTAAAGGCTCGTCAGCTGATACTGGTTCACCTTCTTTCTTAAACCAAGAAGCAATTGTTCCTTCGGTAATTGATTCCCCTAAATTTGGGACAAGAATTTCTCTCATGTTCTTTAAATTTAAATATTAATAAATAAAATATAAAGTGTCAAAAAAATTAACTATATCTAAAAATAGCTAATTGATGATTTTTTTTATTGCAGGGTTAAGCATGGTTAATTTTATAGCACAAAATATGCAAAATGCCATAAGAAATGTAAGTATAATATCGTCCGCTGAAAAATATCAAAACACTGAGAATTCAATAGTGAAACATGGTGAAAATGGGTTTTTTGTTGATATTCAATCGGAATTTTTAAGAGCTTCTCAATTTATTCTTAAATCGGCGGCACAGCTTTTAAGGGCAAAGTATTGTAAGATATTGCTTATAGGAGAAGATCAAAAACTAAAGATTATAAGAAAAAAAGAAGCAAAAGTAAAATTAATTGAAAAAAATCTGGCAAAAAAATGTATAAGAATAAAAGATTCTTTTTTTATTGAAAAAAATCAGAATGTATATGATGAAGAAGGTAATGATATAGGAAGGGCCGAAACTTCTTACATATTTTCTCCGTTAGAAGTAGACCAGCGTATTGTTCTTGGTGCGATTATTTTTGAAGAGAAAATCCCGTTAAATAAATTTGATTATGAAGATGTAAGTGTTGCCACAGCTTTCGCTAAAACATTCGCGCGTTTAATTTATAGCTCTATTTCAAATCAAAATGGCAGCGGATTAATGATTCACTTTGCTTCTAATTTAGTTACAATTGTTGAAAATCTGTATTTATATAAAAACAATCTAGAAAATAACATACTTCTTTCTGAAATAATTAAAGTTTCAAAGATGATTAACTCTACTTTAGACTTACAGAGTTTATTGGAATCTATAATGCAGTCAGCCAAGATGGTTTTAAAGGCAGAAGCTTCTAGTTTAATGTTAATAGATAAAAAAACAAATGAGCTGTATTTTAATATAATTTCAGGAGAAAAAGAAAAAGCATTAAAAGAAATTCGAATTCCCATTGGCGTGGGCATCGCCGGTATAGTGGCAAAAGACGAAGAACCATTAATTGTAAATAATGCCCAGGAAGATGACCGGGTTTTTAAAGAAGCCGATCAGAAAAGTAATTTTGTTACACGAAACCTTATTGCCGTACCTTTGATGGTACAGAGAAAAATTATAGGCGTAATTGAAGTAATTAATTCTTTGGGCCGTGATGAATTTGATGAAAAAGATTTAGAATTATTTAATTCTTTTTCTGAACAGGCCGCGCTCGCGATTCATAACCGCGAATTAATTGATTCATTAACAACAATTAATAAAGAACTCGAAAAAAAGGTGCATGAATTATCCAGCTTGCATGAAATAAGTAAATCTATGATTTCTACATTAAATGAAGTGGATTTATATGATTCGGTTGTAAAAATAATATCTGATGAAGTTGAAGCAGAAAAAGTTTCTATAATGCTTCACAATAAAGAAGAAAATACGCTTCAAATCGTTTCTCATCATGGTCCTTCTGACGATATAAACGAAAATAAGAAAATCCCTATTGATGATTCTTTAAGCGGCTTGGCGTTTCATAAAAATGAGATAATTTTTTCTAACGATTTAAAAAATAGCGAGTATGAAAAGTATTATAATACAGAAGATAAAATTAATTCTTGTATTATATTACCTTTAGGGCAGGGCGATACGGTTTATGGCGTGTTAAATATTGCTGAAAAAAAAGAGAACAAAAAATTTCAAGAAGATGATTTTAGATTGGTTTCTACTATTGCCAGCCAAATAACAAAGGGAATTCAAAACTTTCGATTACTTGATGAGATGATGCAAAAGAAAGCCTATGAAAAAGAGCTTGAAATTACTTCTTCAATTCAAAAATCAATTTTACCCGGCAAAAAAATTATTAATGATAAGTTTGATATGGGTGTTTTCTCTCTTCCCGCGAAAATGATGGGAGGAGATTTCTATGACTTCTTTGCTTTATCTAAAAATGAGTTTTCATTTTCTGTGGCCGATGTATCAGGCAAAAGTCTGCCTGCGGCCCTTTTTATGGCGGTAACAAGTTCTATTATAAGAACAGTTGCGAAAGAAAGAAAAGAGCCATCGGAACTTTTAACAGAAGCTAACGATTTAATTTATGAAGATAGTCAAGCGGGTATGTTTGTAACTCTTTTCTACAGCATTTATAATTCAGATACAGGATTATTAAGGTTCGCTTCAGCCGGTCATAACGAGCAGATGGTTTATCGGAAAAAAACAAAAGAAATTGAATATTTATACGCAAAGGGTAGCCCCTTGGGAGTTATTTCATCAGATTTACATGGTGAATTTACTCAAGGCGAAGCTACTTTAGAAAGCGGCGATATTCTTATTTTATATACAGACGGCGTGGTTGAAGCTATAAATCCCCAAAAAGAAGAATATGGCATCGATAGATTTAAAGAATTAATAAAAAAAGAAGAATCTTTATCTGCTGATGAACTTATTAAAAAAATATTTGCTGAGGTAAAAGATTTTGCTGAAACCGAGCCGCAGTTTGATGATTTTACTATATTGTTACTAAAAATAAAATAGTGTTTTAAAAGAAATGGTATTAAAGACAAAAAAAATATTTAAGGCAGAAAAAGAATCGGTTCCCACAGTTAAAAAATTTGTAGAGGGACAGTTGCTATTATGGGATCTTCATGAAGATGATATCAAAGATATTGTGCTGGCATGTGATGAAGCTTGTGCTAATATAGTGATGTATGCGTATAAAGACGACAAGAATAACAGCAAAAAAAATTTTAGTATAGAATTAAAGAAAAGAGGAAAGATTGTTAAAATTATAATAACAGATAATGGCAAAGAATTTAATATACTAAACTCTCCGCCGCCTGATATAAAACAAAACTTAAAAGGAAAAAGAGAAGGAGGTTTTGGGGTTTTCTTAATGAAGAATATGATGGATCGTATAAAGTATAAATATGAAGAAGAAAAAAATATAGTTAAGCTAATAAAAAAAACAATTTAAAAAAAAAGGAGATTTTATGATAAAGACAAAACAAGCGGGAAATAGTATTATAGTATATTTGAAGGGGCGATTAGATGTTCATTTAAGCGCAGAAATTGAAAAAGAGTTAAATAAATTAATTGATGAAAATACTAAGGCCGATTTAATTATTAATATGCGTGAAGTAGAATATATGTCTTCCAGCGGATTAAGAATATTAGTTGCGGCTATGCGTATTTTAAAAGAGAAAGATAGATCGCTTCGCTTATGCGCTTTAAATAGCGCCGTAAGAAAAGTTTTTGAAGTAGTTGAATTAATTGATATGTTTGAAGTATATGACACTGAAGAAGAAGCTGTTCAAGCTTCATAATTTACCTCTTGATAATGAATTCAAAAAAGCCTGTTGATATAAATAGCAGAGAAAAAATAAAAAAAGCCGCGAAAATATTAGTAGCATTAGGCGAAGATAACGCCGCAAAAATAATGGAATATCTTGACTCTGATTCAATAGAAAAATTAATTCGTGAAATAGTAAGTATTAAGAAATTAGAAAAAGATGAGAAAAATTCTCTTCTTAAAGAATTTCAGCAGGAGATTAAAAAAAATGAGGGAACTCTAACAGGAGGTAAAGATGAAGCTATTTTACTGCTTCAAAAAGCTCTTGGTCATGAAAAAGCAGAAAAGTATATTGAAAAATTAAATAAAAGACAAACTGCAAAACATTTTCATGAATTTGAGTCTTATTCAGAAGAAGTTATAGCCCAAGTGCTTTCTCAAGAAATGGCTCAGACAGCGGCTGTCGTTCTAACAAATTTAACATCAAAGTTTGCCGCCAAAGTGTTAAAAAATTTTGAAGCCTCGTTTCGGGCGCAGGTAGCCAGAAAAGTAGCTTTCATGCAAAAAGTTCATCCAGATACTTTAAATGCAATATATAAAACACTTTCTTCAAAACTTGAAAAAATAGAAAAAGAAGAATTTGAACAAATAAGCGGTGAAGAAAAATTATCTGCGATTTTAAGTTTTCTGGACGTTAAAAGTGAAGAAAATATTTTGCGGGCATTAGATGAAAATGATCCAGAAATGGCAAGAAGAATAAAAGAAAGTCTTTTTATGTTTGAAGATCTAATTAAATTAAACGGTAAAGAGATACGCAGAATTTTTGAAAAAACAGCTGAAAATCAAGTATGGGCGAAAGCGTTAAAAGGAGCCGGAGAAGAATTGCGCAGGCATATATTCAGTAATATATCTGTAAATAGGTCTTCTGATATTTTAGAAGAGATGAAAATTATAGGAGCCATTTCTACGGCAGAAATTGAAAAAAACCGCAGAGTTGTTATGGAATCTGTTGAAAAACTTGAGAGAGAAGGTATGCTAATGCTTCACAAAGAAAAAGAGGAGTTTGTTGATTAGTGCGTTAGAAAAACTCTATTGAGTTTTCATATTCTACAATTGACTTTTCAAACTGTAGCGTGTAACCAATATCATCAATACCCTTTAGTAGTTTTTCTTTTCTGTTTTTATCTAAATTAAATATAAATTTGGTATTATCTTTTAAACTTAGAATGCTTTGATTTTCTAAATCAACTTCATATTCATTTTCACTTGAATTCTCAATAAGTTTAAATAGTTTATTAATTTCATCTTTTTGTAAGATAATGGGTAAAATTCCATTTTGAAAACAATTGTTATAAAATATATCAGCATATGAAGACGCGATAATGACTTCAAATCCATAGTCTTTCAAGGCCCAGGGAGCATGTTCGCGCGAAGAACCGCATCCAAAGTTTTCTCTTGCTAAAAGTATTTTCGCGTTCTTAAAATATGGTTTATTTAAGTTAAAATCAGTATTTTCTGTTTTATCTTTATTGTACCGCCAGTCGTAAAATAAATACTTTCCGAACCCGGTTCTTTCAACTCTTTTTAAAAATTGTTTGGGAATTATCTGGTCGGTATCTATATTTGATATGTCTAAAGGGCATATGTTTGATGTAATTTTTTCAAATGGTTTCATAATTTAAATCTCTTTTCTTATATCTACAAAATGTCCATGAATAGCAGCTGCAGCTGCCATCGCGGGTGATACTAAATGTGTTTTACTGTCTTTTCCCTGTCTTCCTTCAAAGTTTCGGTTTGAAGTAGAGGCACATCTTTCACCCGGTTCTAAAATATCATCGTTCATAGCAAGACACATAGAGCATCCGGGTTCTCTCCATTCAAACCCCGCCTCTTTGAATATTTTATCAAGACCTTCTTTTTCTGCCTGTTCTTTTACTCTATAACTACCGGGAACAACCAGTACAAGCTTTACAGATTCAGCCTTTTTCCTGCCTTTTATAATTGACGCGGCTTCTCTTAGGTCTTCTATTCTTGAGTTTGTGCATGAACCAATGAATACTTTATCAAGATAAATTTTATCAGCGTCTGTTTTTTCATTTAGTTCAGTGTATTTTAAGGCCCTGCTTATATTATTTTTCTCATTCTCATTTAAACCTTCATCCGGCGAGGGAACAGTTTCAGTGATATCAATTACCATATCGGGTGATGTTCCCCATGTTATTTGCGGTTTTAAATCTGATATATTTAATTCAATTTCTTTATCAAAAATTGCGTCATTGTCTGATTTTAAGGTTTGCCACCATGCCATGGCTTTTTTTAATTTATCGCCTGTTGGTGAGTATGGCCTGCTTAAAATATAATCAAATGTTTTTTGATCAGGCGCTATCATACCTGCCTTGGCCCCGGCTTCTATGCTCATGTTGCAAATGGTCATACGGCCTTCCATAGAAAGTTCTTTAATGGCATCACCCGCGTATTCAATAACGTAACCGGTTGCTCCGGCTGTTCCTAATTTTCTTATAAGCGCCAGTATCATATCTTTAGCGTAAAGACCTTTAGGAAGTTTTCCCGTAAAATTAATACGCATCGTTTTAGGTTTAGACTGTATTAAGCATTGTGTGGCAAGAACATGTTCAACCTCGCTTGTGCCTATACCAAATGCCAAAGCTCCAAAAGCTCCGTGCGTTGATGTGTGAGAATCGCCGCATACGATGGTTTTTCCCGGTAATGTGAGGCCTAATTCTGGCCCTATTACGTGAACAATACCGTTGTCATATGAATTTATATCAAATAATGTTACACCAAATTCTAAACAGTTTTTCTTTAAGAACTCCATTTGTTTTCTGCTTATTTCATCAGAGACAGGTTTGTCTCTATCTTTTGTGGGAACATTATGATCCATCGTGGCAAATGTTTTTTCGGGTTTTCTTACTTTTCGACCTGTTAGCCTTAGCCCTTCAAATGCCTGCGGCGAAGTGACTTCATGAAGAAGGTGAAGATCAATGTATAATAATTTCTTATCTTCAAGATATTCTTTTTCTTTTGGGTAATTATCAAGATTTACCAAGTGTTTTTCCCATACTTTTTCAAAAAGAGTTTTTCCCATAACGGATGAAAAAAATCATTTAAACTTCGCGTAAAGACTTTTAAGTGTGGTTATTAATAGCGGCAGGGGAAGGTCATATACACGAAAGAGATGACGCTGGCGGCATTTCCATACCGCATCTTAGTGTCGCATAAACTCCGACAAGATTCTGCTAATTTGTATTGACAGTAGCAGATATATTTTATTAATTAGGGTATAATTGAAAAATTTAATTCAATATTTTTATTTTTTGTCTATATTAATCAGTAATTTCTATCATTGCGGGGGTGATGGATTAGACATATTGCCTGATTCTAAAATAGAAATTATACCCAATAAACCGACTGATCCCATAAATCCTAAACCGTATGTTTATGCTGGTGATGATTTAAATATTCCAATTGGCAGCTCTTACCAACTTAAACCCAATGTAAAAGATCAAAACATAACATTCGGAGGAATTACTGAATACAAATGGGAAATAATTAATGAACCAGTAAACTCAGGATGCATAAGCGGGCTTTCGAACTGTTTATTATACGCAGACACTAGACTCGCGGTTTTTATACCCGATGTAGTTGGAATTTATACTTTACGGCTTACAGTTTCAGATAATGGAAAAGATGAAAATGGAAATTTTATAGAAACTCAGAGCGCTTATGATGAAATTATAATTACGGCAGATGTTTTATACTATCTTTCGGGAAGGATAACTTATGATTACGCGGCTGTTTTAGACGATATTACTGAAAGTGGTATAAAAATTGATTATTCAAATATTATTATGAAACCAGCCAGAAGGGTACGTGTTCAGGCAGTTGAATATCCTGTGCCTGCCAGCGGAGATGGTATAATAATTAGCGAAGTATCAGCAGATGATAATGGGAATTTTACACTAAGTGTTCCCTCAGAAAAATCTGTTACAATTCAGGTATTGGCTAATATTTTTTCAGGCGGCAGTCAGGCAGACGCTTATGAGCCAAATTACTGTATAGATTCAGTATGGAACATGAGTGTGTTTGATAATACTTCAGAAGGAGCCCTGTATATTTTAAGTGATTCGACGATATATAATTCAACAGCTTCAGATATAAATTTTCATGCCCCTTTAGAATATTCTGGGGGCTATGTAAACAGAACAGCGGCTCCTTTTGCTATTCTTGATACATCGGTTTCGTTAATAGAACTTATGTGTCAGGGAGAGTCATCTATTATTTTTCCCGAACTTTCAATAAACTGGAGTCCTGAGAATATTGCCGCTTCGGGTTTGTTTGCTTTGGGTCAAATTGGTACTACGCATTACACAAAAGATACTCAGGGTAATTCATATATATATATATTGGGAAAAGAAAATTCTGACACTGATGAATATGATGATCATGTTATAGCGCATGAAATGGCTCATTATTTTGAAGATAATCTATTTCGTACAGATTCATACGGCGGCCCGCACAGCTTAGAAGATGTTCTCGATTTAAGAATCGCTTTTTCAGAGGGATACGCTACCGCCGTGGCAGCAATGGCGTTTCGTGATCCGGTTTATGTAGACACAAACGGAAGCGGCCAAAATTCTGGTTTTAGTTTAGAGTCAAACAGGGCGCCTTTAGGCAATGATAAAGGTGTTTACAGTGAAAGAAGCGCTTTGTATTTTTTATGGTCCTTGTTTGAAAACACTGATGCAGCACTTTATAGCGGGTCTTTCACTAAAATTTATAATGTCATGCGTTTTTTCATACGCTCTACTTATGCTTTTGAAAGTCTGCCGGTTTTTGCAGCGTATTATAATTCAATATACGGTAAGACCTCTGAAAATTTAGAAACTCTATGGGTTTCAGATTTAGATACTCCCTTTGACGCTTTATGCGCGGGAACTTGCAACGGTAATTCAGATACACCCGATATATTTGATGTAGATAATGATATAGGAGTACATTACGCGGTAAATCGTAATTACTATAAAAATGACGGTTTATTAAAAGGCGCTGAGTTTTGGCGTTTATATAAAAATTTAAATATTGCATGGAATGCAAACGAGCATGATAAAACGGTATTTTCAAATTATACTTATTATGAAAACAAATTTGGGATGTCGCGCTGGTATCGTTATACAGGCAAGGGAATAGACGCGAATATTTCGGTAACAGACTTAACCGGATACACCTGCGGGGGAGGAGATTTTCTGGATATGTATGTTTATCATAAAGGAGAAATGATTGCCTTTGATGAAGAAGCCAGCGGATTAACCGCGTCTTGCCCTTTTATTACTTTTCCCGCGGCGGCTGATGAAACCTATATAATAACCGTTCATGGATTAAACACAGAGGTTTCAGGATATAATATTTATACAAACCCTCAAAAACCGGGTTTACCTTTTTTTATATCAGCGGATGTGCCTGAATACGCTTTGCCCGGCAGGAAAAATAAATTCGTGATAAAAATTAAATCTTTAATAGATTTGTCGAACATTAAAATAAACGTAACCGGTATTGATGATGTTGTTATTAAAGACAGATTTTATAAAGAAGTAAATAGTATAAAAGCAAATACATTGCATGAACAAGAAGGGATGTTTATATTGCCTTCTCAAAAGGCAGGCTATATAAATATTCATATTTCTTACGTGTTAAATAATAAACTATTTTCAATAGTTAAATCTTTTGCGGTTAAAACCAAGAATTCTAAATTTAAAAAATCATCTATGGGAGAATTTAAAAAAGATGCAAAGGGAAGTTCATATATTCAAATGAAGGCCCGTTTGTTGAAAAATTAAAATAAGGTGTATTCAACCATTATTGAAATTGTATTTTGCACAGAAAATACCTTGCTGTCAACTTCAGCAGTATCGCCCGCGTTTGCATCTTCAGTTGTTTTGTAGAATGTTTGTGTTTGTCTTCCCGTGGAACTTATTTTTTTATACGCGGCAGCAAGAGAAATTGTAACCACACTTAAGATTTCATAATTTGTTTCAAATATTGCTAAAAAGCCCTGCCCATAAGTTTTACTTTCAAAAAGTTTATACCTTATAACGTGGTCGTCTCGATCTTTTATAAAAACATAAGGCATAAATCCGAATTGCAGACTCGTGTTGAAATTATCAAAAAATGAATATCCTAAACCGCCTGAAAATGATAAAATATTGTAGTTTGCATCATAGGTAATTACCGTACCTTCTAAAAATCGGTTTGCTTTTTTTATCGCGAAATATTCTTCAGAAGAAGGGTAGCTTTGAACCGCGTCTTTTCCTTCAAAAGAAAAATTCTGTCTTGTATAACCAAGCTGAGAAATAAAAAAGAAATTTGAAAAAAGCTTAGAGTTGTACCTTAAAAGAGTTTCAATAAATTGGTATTTTATTTTTAATTTGCTTTCAGAGTATATATCAAGAGAATTTTGAGTTGCGTTGGGAATTTCAGGATCGCCGTAATAAATTCCCCAATCATAATCTTTTAGTTTGCCTGGATCTTTGTTTAAATTAAAAGTCATTATAGTTGAAAGAGTGAAGTTTTTAAGAAATATAAAGCTGATCATTCCGCTAAGATTATAGGTGTTTACAGGAAAACTAAGTTCGCTTAAGGGAAAGCGGGCATTGCCACTTTTACCGGTGCTAGTGGTGTAGTATCCGCCTAACTGGTAGGTTGTATCACCTAAAAGATATTCGCTTTTTATTCCTATTTTTAAAGATAAATCATTAAAAGAAAAGGAGTTGTCATTTGTTAATTTGTTTTCATTGCTACTAAATTCAAGAATTTCACCTGAAGGATAAACTATTTTTTTTACGCTATCACGATAAACTTCTAATATTTCAGAATCTTCAGAGAACCTGTATTCAATGTGGCTTCTTCCTACCCGTACAATTTCTGCTTTTATTACAGTATTGTCGGTTAAATGAATTTCACCTAAATTCGCTGATGTTGTTAAAATAATTGCTAAAATAAATGCCATAATTTTATACTATAATTTATATTAATAAATGAGTAAGAAAATCTTTTTTAAACAATAAGGATATAAATTTTTTATTTATATTTAAAAACCGGCAGTAGGGAAGGACATCCATTTTATTAATATGGTTTTTATTATTAAAAGTATACAGGAATTTGTCATTCCGTGCCCCGTCACGGGACGTGCTATTACACGGAATCTATAGAGTTTTTTATTCTAGTCGATTCCCGTTGGAATTTATGCCGCACTATGATGCGGTACGGGAATGACTAAAAGACAATGGAATTAAAAAACCAATTCAACTCTCAGTGACATGGCGAGTGCATCATCAATTGACGGGTCAGCTCCCGGATTTAATACATACTGAACATCAGGCTGTATAGCCATCCAAGGCGTTAACTGAAGTATATAAGTAAGTTCAATAGATGTTTCATGGCTGTCAATTTCACCACCTAAATCTTCAATGCTCTTTTTGAATGGAGCCGATGTGATAATAGTAGTCGCGCCAATACCCAAAGAGTCATCGCCTCTGCCCCACATCGCGCCCGATAACACAATGCCTTCCATTATATTATAAGCAAAAGGATAAATATCAGCATTGGTCATACCAAAACGAACAAATACCGATATGTCGCCAAAAGTTTTATCGGCCAATAAATATGCACCGTATCCGGTTTCTTCTATAGGTTCTGTCGTTGCCTCGTCGAATCCAACAATAACCTTATCGGTAAACATCCATCCGCCAAGAGCAAATTTGTAATCGCCTTCTACATAAAGCCCTGTTTCGGCAATTGTTAAAAAGCCGCTGTCAAAAGAGAAATCGGCATATGTTTTTCCAGCGTCTTCAGGGTCGTCAGGATCGGTTGTAATGGCGTTATAACCTGCGGCTGAAAAATAATAGCTTTCAGTAGGTTTAATTAATAATCTTAAAGCGGGCGATACAGCGGGAAAAATTGAAGGGCCTGCCTGGGCAATTTCGGTACCTATACCCATTGAGCTGTTTGTAAAAACACCCGCGGGATCGTTAGCATAAAATTCTGAATTTAAATCATGCATACCTGCTAAAATCGCGACTTTGTCATCAAATAGACTTTGTTGAATATAGGCCTCGTAAAGTTTAAAATAATCCATTCCTGTTTCAATGTTACTGGTTGCCTGCGCGTCGCCTAGAAGCTCGGTAGGCGCGTCACCATGGCCGCCAAGCCCGTATAAAAATACCTGCATTCCACTAATGCCTGCTAAAGCGCCCATGTCAATATCAAGCGTAACGTCAAGATTACCCAGCCACGCGTAATCTTGTTCTATACCGCCGGCAGCGTTATACAGTATTTCGCTAAGGTATACCACTTCAAAAGTAACGCCGTTATCTACCATAGACTGTCGTGAGCCGCCCCAGTCTCCCGTAAGATATGAATCAGCAATTTTTTCAGATTCTTCTTTTTTTTGAGTTTCTGACGCAGCTTCTGTTTTCGTCTGCGGTTCAACAGCTGCTTTTTCCTGCGCTGATATTGTTATAGTAAACAGCAGCATAAAGGCTGTAATAAATAATTTTTTCATTAAATTTTCTCCTTTTATTTTAAGTAAGTGTATTAACTTATAATTATATACTTAATAATAAAATTTGACAAAAAAATAGGCAATATTCTTGGTGATAGTATATTTAAATAAAAGTCAAAATAAAAAAAACTATTCATGAAATAGTATCTCTTATAAAAAAATAAGAAGATGTATTAAATATAAATTAAATTTTCGTTGATACTGTTTACCTACCTTTAATAAAAATAGAATACCTACCTTTAAAGAAAAGAACTATAGAAAGAACTTTTATAATACGATAATAATAATGGTTTTTTAATATAAAAAAAGGGAGAGATAATGAAAAATTTAAAAATAAAAACCAAGTTGTGGCTTACGGGCGCGCTTACCGGAATCATTTTTTTTATATCAACAACTGTTGGCAATATAGGTCTTAACAAGATTGATGACGCGATGGACAAAATCATTGTAAACTCAGGATTAATACGAGCACTAATGAATGCAGATATGATGCATGAGGCAATTTACGGTAATGTTTTCGCCGGACTTCTTGAAATGGAGCATGGCGATATGGATATGCTGGCCGAAGTTAGAAAATCACTAAAAGAAAACGATGAGACTTTTAATAAATCTATTAATGAACTTGAAAAAGCTGAACTTCCTTCTAATATAAGAAACGCTCTTAGTGAAGTTAAACCCCAGTTAAAAGCGTATATAGATGGCGCTAATGATATTGTTTTTCTAAAGAATGCTGAAGATAAAGAGCTTATTGAAGAAAAATTGCAAAAATTTGAAGAATTGTTTGAGAAATTAGAAGTAAAAATGGAAAATTTAGGCGATTTACTTGAAAAATATAATGAATCCATACAAGAAAAAGGCGACGCTGCTGTTTCAGAGGCGAGAACATTAACCTGGGCAATGTTCGTTATTGCTCTTGTAGTGCTTGGTCTTATTTTAACTTATATTATAAGTAGCATAAATAAACCTTTAAAAAGAGCTATTGATTATTTTAATTTGATATCTGACGGGAACCTTAAAAACAAAATTATAGTTCATAGTAATGATGAAATAGGACAGCTTCTTAAGGCTTTAAGCGATATGCAAAGCAATCTTTCAAAAATTATCTCAGATGTATTAAATAATGCCGAGTCAGTTTCTGCCGCCGCCACAGAGTTAAGTTCTACCGCTCAGAGTATGAGCCAGGGATCAAATGAGCAGGCAGCCAGTGTTGAAGAAACTACTTCGTCTCTTGAAGAGATGTCGGCCAGTATTTCACAGAATACAGAAAACGCGAAAATAACTGACGGCATTGCCCAAAAAGCTTCTAAAGACGCGGGTGAGGGTGGTAAAGCGGTAGATGAAACGGTAAACGCGATGAGACAAATTGCTGAAAAGATTACTATTATAGAAGAAATTGCCTATCAGACAAATCTTCTTGCTTTAAACGCGGCTATAGAGGCCGCACGCGCGGGAGAGCATGGCAAGGGCTTTGCGGTGGTCGCGTCTGAGGTGCGAAAGCTGGCAGAACGAAGTCAAACAGCAGCTCAAGAAATAGGAACACTCGCGGCCGACAGTGTAGAAATAGCCGATAAAGCGGGTAAACTTCTTGAAGTTATTGTTCCTAGTATACAAAAAACAGCCGATTTAATTCAAGAAATAACAGCCGCCTCAGAACAGCAAAACAGCGGGGTAAGTCAAATAAATGCAGCGATGGGTCAGCTTGATAAAGTAACACAGCAGAGCGCCTCGGCAGCAGAAGAGTTGGCCGCGACCTCAGAAGAGTTAAGCGGTCAGGCAGAACATCTTCAATTAACTGTATCATTTTTTACAATTGATGAAAACATAAGAAGACAAACCGAGACCTTTCAGGTAAAAGAAGAGATGTTGAAAAAAGCAGCCGAAATGGTTTAACGCAAGAAACCTAAAGAAGAAGTCGAGAAAGAAACCAGTAAAGAACTAGCAAATTAAACAGAAATGGATTTGTTAAATTTTTAAGTTAAAAATAATAGAAAACCGAGAAGTTAAGTAATTTTATCCACTTCTCGGTTATACAATTAAACAAGTTTTATAATCTTTCTTTATCCGTAAGAGTTTTTAAAAATTTAACAATTTTATCAATTTGTTCTTTTGTTAAATTTACATTAAGCTGTATATCGGCCATTGTTTTAACAGCGTCTTCAAGACTCATCGCGCCGCCATCATGAAAATAAGGAAAGGTTATAGCGATGTTTCTAAGAGAGGGTACTTTAAAATAATATTTGTCATCTTCTTCCTTTGTAACATCAAATCTACCTAGGTCTTTGGTATTTTTATAAGGTTTTTCAACGCCCATTTTTTCATAGCTGTTACCGCCAAGAAGAGGCCCGTCGTGGCATTGCGTACAATCTAATTTGTTCATAAACAAACTTAGTCCTTCAAGTTCATCTTCGCTCAATGCGTTTAAATCTCCTTTTTGAAAATCGTCAAATCTGTCTTTTGTAATTAAAGTGCGCTCAAATGCCGCTATGGCATCGGCAAGATTATCATATGTGATTGGATTATTAGAATCAGGATATGCCTCTTTAAATAAGCTTTGGTAATCTTCTAGCGACGATATTTTATCGATAACAGCTTGTTCATTTGGCATGGCCATTTCAACGGGATTTAATATAGGGCCCTTAGCCTGCTCTTTTAAATCGGGGGCGCGTCCATCCCAAAATTGCGCAATGTGAAATCCTGCGTTTAACACGGTAGGCGCGTTTCTGCCGCCTAGACTGCCTTTGGCTCCCGGTGAGAACTGGGTGTTGTCAACACCACCTTTTTTATTGTCAACCAGATGACAGCTATTGCAAGACTGAGTATCCGTTATTGAAAGTTTAGTTTCAAAATAAAGTTTCTTGCCAAGTTCAATTTTTTTTGGGGTATCGTTTTCTGCGCCCGGCATTTTATCGGGTAAAACACCGATTGTTTCTTTTGCTTTGTTCATTAATTCGTTTGCTTTTTTATTTTCTTTGCTGCAAAATATAAAAATACTGAAGCTAAAAATAATTATAGTAGTTTTTGTTAAGAACTTTGTTCTCATAAATTGAATCTCCTTTTATCTTAGAATTTATCTACTCATATATTAGATATGATTTTTTTGATAATATGTCATTCTTTCATGTATTATACAAAAAATACTTAAAAATAACAAAAAAATTTCTTTTTTAATATAATAATTATGAAAAGTAACTGTTAATTAGAAAAGAAATAAGAAAATAGTTCATAAAAAAGGTTGTAAGATAAAGAAACCAATGCCTAATTTTTCTTTTTATTTTCAGTTTTTTGTTTATAAAAAACCGCTGTTTTAATAATATAAGCAACTACGGCGGTTCCTATTAAGAAAAAAATAAAAAATAAAGCCATCATGCCGTCTTGAGATTCAAATTTTAAGGCTTCCAGTTTAAAATAATCTTTCAAATAAGCCGCGCGAACCTGGTGACGAATGATAAGCATAAAAAGAAGTAAAAGACTAAATACACTTGTTATAATAATCATTTCTTTTTTTTGAAATTTTTCATTTTTTCTGCGATATGTTATATATAATAGAAAACCTGTTATAATTAATGAAAGAATAAATAGAATTGATAAAGTAATATTTTTACCCATAAATAAAAGCATAATTTCGCGCGGCTGTGCCATAAGATATAAAGTTCCCGCGACAATGTTTAATAATGTTGAGAAAAGAAAAATTTTTAATCCGTAAGATTTTGCCCAAACCGACCAGTTTTCATCTTTATTTCGATTAAAGTATCCTATTAAAAATATCCAAATGCCGGTTAAAGCGATGGCTCCTAGAAGAACGTGTGTTAGTCGCAGATAAATTATGGTATCATGAAACATTGGGTTTTCACCAGACTCAATCGATTTAAAATATAAATCGTACCATTTTAAAGGTTTTTCTAAAATAGATAAATTATTGGCAAAAATAGAAGCGACAATAAGAAAAAGAATGGGCGCGCTAAACGATACATATTTAGCGATGTTTATTTTTTTTTCATGATTAAATTTCATAAAATAGGAACTGTAATAAGCGAAGATGATGAATAGCACTACAGAAAGCCAAATTCCCCCTAAGATGATTGAAGAGGTGTAAAAAAATTGACCGTATATTAATTGTACAAAAAGTAATGGAGCTACGCCAAAAGATACGGCAGTCGCAATTACGGTGGGTAAATAAGAATAAATGGTTTTAGCCAGTTTTTGATGATTTTTGTCAACCTTGCCGCGAAAATAACTTACTACGGCAATGATTGAACCGCCTAATAAGGCATTCATGGTTAATACATGCAGTAAAAAAGTAAATACAAGTAAAACCTGAAACAGCCAAAAGGGGCCCGGTATAGCAAGTTGGTCCGGAGCGGGAATTATCGCATTCATTCTTCTTCATCCTCCGAATCATCTGTTTCTTCGCTCTCCTCTTCTTCTGTGGTGTCATCATCATTATTTTCATCTTCTTCAATTTTCTTCTCTTTGTCCATTTTCTTTGAAGAAGGTTTTTTTTCTAAGTACCATGAATGAATATATTTTGCGAGTAAATCGGCTTCATCGTCATTGCCAAACCAGGGTACCATTTCTTCGGCCATTTCGTCTAATATTGGTATTGAATCGCGTATGCTTTCAAGCTCTTCGCCTTCAAAAGAATCATATAAACCGTTATATTTATCTTTAGTATGGCAAAAAGTACATCTTTTCTCAAAGACTTCATGCCCTGTTTTTTCTGTTTGGCTAATCTTTTTGCCCGATTCATAAAGATATTTTGCTAAGATCAGTTTTTCTTCTTCAGTAGCCGCCAGAGGAGGCATTTTACCGCGAAGGTGTTTTAGTTTGCCAATTATAGCATAAATATATTCTTCTTCAATTTTACCAAAAGGCGGCGCAAGGGCATTATATCCGTTAAGCGTATGACAGCTTCGACAAGCAATTCTAAAGATGTCTTTGCCCGCGTTTATATTCAATACATCTTTTTCTTTTACCCAGAGCGCGTTTTTTAATATGCCGCCTTTTCTTTGTACGTTTTCATATTCATCTATCCTTAAATTATTACCGTATAAATAATCATAGATAACATAGGGTCTACGGATTGTTTCACGAATCCATTCTGCTGCCCCAAATACAGAAAGAGCAAAAGCCGCAATTAATATTGTCAGACTCCAGTGAAATTTTCTAGGTATAAAAAGAGGCACAAGCAAAAATATTATGAGTAGAACACCCGCGAAAGTAAGTATATCATAAGCGTTTTGCGCGATGGGCATACCTCCTAATAATAACATTTCTTCGCTGCCCTCGGGAAGCAGACTAAAATACCATCTAAAGCCGGGTATGGTCATTAAAGCGCCAACAATTGCCCAAATTGAGGCATATCTTAGAAGCTTTGCCCGAGTCTCTTTATCTTTTAAAGTTACGGTCGTAAAAAGGGCGTAAATACCGGCAAGTGAGATGCAGATAAAAAATCTAAGAAATAAAGATGGCTTGTACGTGGGGTTAAAAAAACCATCGGTAATATTTTTCGTTTCAATCCACTCGCCGGGAGTCAGCATAAAAGTAATAATACCGTTTATGACAGCTAAAGATAAAATTCCGGTTACAACATAAATCCATCCGATTGTTAAATGACGCTTGCGGCTTATAGTGTTCCATGAAGAATAATACGCGATAGAAGCGATAATTTCAACGAAAAAAAGAACCCATTCAATGGCCCATGCCCATACATAAACCCGAATTAAAGCGCTTATACCCGTAGGGCTTACCAGACTTACGACAAACCAGATACCGACCCCGCTTAAAGCGCCGGCAACAAGCGTTACAAGCGCAAAAAATTTACTGTGTAATTTTAAATAATCTAAAAGCCGTGTGTCATTTTTGCGGTAAGCGTAATGCTCGGTTAATACGAGAAAAATTCCGCCGCCAATGGCAAAATGAGCAATATATACATGAAATATAGAAATAAGAGCGATATAAAAATTACCGCCAACCTCAGTAACCCAAACAGGATAATTCATATTGTCGTTGTTACCTTAAAATGAGCAGATTTTATCTTATTTGACATTTTGCTATTTTGGTATTATACATTATAATATATATTTATTGTCTAAATTGTAATAAAGAATATTAAATTGGTCAAAAAAAAAATGACCACTTATTAATACAACTGGGTTACATCAAACACAGCATATTATCAAATTTTCGTATGAGGCAGACGGGTTGTTCAAATACCCTTTTTATTTCTATACAATATCATTTTCATGAAAACATTGAACAAATTTTTTATCTGAGACCATAATATGATCAACAAGCCATTCTTTTAAAAATTGCATAGTTTCAATACCAATTCTTATACTGCCCTCAAAATAATCGTTTTGCAGTTTTTGAGCTTTTTCAATAAATTGGTCATGTTCTTTTTTATGTTCATCTCTAAGATCATAGTTAAACTGTTCAAAATAGTTCTCTTCAAGCTGAAAATGTGATTCTGTGTATTCAACCATATTTTTAATAATCTTGCCGATTATCTGCTGAGACTGACCGTCATTCATTGCCTTATGCAGACTATTAATCATATCTACTAGCTTTTGATGCTGATCGTCTATTTCTTGTACATTTATGCTTAAATCATTGCTCCATTTTATTAACGACATGCTGAACCCCCTGTATTTTCTCAATCCATTATCTTAACATAGGTCAAGAGGTCAAGATTTTCTACTAAACTTTGTTTATAAAGTTGAGTATAACTAGGGCCATGAAAAAACTAATAAATGAAATTGTATAACATAGAAAAAAATCAAAAAAAAACGTATAAAAACTAGTTTGTTTCAATTATAATGTCCGAAAATAATAAATGCAGGAGAATTCTAATGAATGAATTGATCAAAGAATCAGTAAATGAAAAAATAAGTTTATTGAATAGATTGAAAATTTCACAAAAATCTTTATTAAATACAATTATTCTTTTAATACCTCTGGCTGTGGTTACTTATGAAATGATCTCTTCAAAAAAAGAGCTTGGTATTGATTTCGCGAAAAAAGAGCTTCTTGGTGTTGAATATATTAAACCTATTAGAAAACTTTTTGAGCATATACCTCAGTATAGGGGTATGACCAGCGCTTATTTAAACGGAGATAATAGTTTCAAAGAAAAAATGCGTGATAAGAAAAAGCTTATACAAGAGGCTGTTGAAGGTGTTGATAAAATCAATAAAAAATTAGGCAAAGAGCTAGATGTGTATGTAAAATGGGACGCGCTAAGAAAAAATATTCTTGAAAAAATCGAAGTAAAAGACGGTGATGATCCGGCTATAGCGATTAAAGAATTTAGTGTTCTAATAGAAGAAGTATATTCATTAATGGGTAAAGCAGGAGATAATTCTAATTTAACGCTGGATCCCGAAGTGGCAACCTTTTACTTAATGGATTTATTTACTGTAAAAATACCATGGATTATGGAATATATGGGTAGAGCCAGAGCCGTAGGTTCAGGTATTTTGGCAAAAAACACGATTAATGTTATGCAGAGAGATACAGTTATTTCTTATTTGGTGTTAATAAAAGATCTAAATAATACTATTAATGAAAATTTTTCAAAAATATATGAGATATCGTCAGTGACAGAAAAAAAAATTAAATTAGACCATGATAAAGCAAAAGAATCTGTAAATAATTTTATTAAAATGGTTGAAAATGATGTTATTAATGCAGATTTTAGTAAAGAAGCTAAAAGCGCGACTGTATATTTTAATGCGGCAACAGAGGCTTTGTCCTTTTTAATTTCTTTATACGATAAAACTATTCCCGCTTTTGAAGATTTAACTAATAAACGAATTAATAATTTAGAAAAAACAGTTTGGTATACGATACTAGCGGTAATAGCGGGAATTTTGGCCGCTTTATTTTTTTCAGTAATAATCAATAAAAACATAACTAATGCGCTTTCAAATGCTCAAAATTATTTTAAGTCTATGGCAGATGGTAATCTTAAAAACAATATTATTATAAACCGCAAAGATGAAATAGGGGAGGTTCTTCAGTCTTTAAGTGATATGCAAGAAAAGTTAAAGAAGATAATTGCAGATGTATTAAATAACGCTGAGTCAGTATCTTCTGCTTCAACTGAACTTAGTTCAACGGCGCAGAGTATGAGTCAGGGGGCAAATGAGCAGGCCGCGAGTGTTGAAGAGACAACATCATCTCTTGAAGAGATGTCGGCCAGTATTTCACAAAATGCAGAAAACGCTAAATTAACCGATGGAATTGCACAAAAAGCCTCTAAAGATGCTTTTGAGGGTGGTCAGGCGGTAGATGAAACTGTTCAGGCTATGAGGCAGATTGCTGAAAAAATTACAATTATAGAAGAAATTGCCTACCAGACTAATTTACTGGCATTGAATGCAGCCATTGAGGCGGCCAGAGCAGGCGAGCATGGAAAAGGATTCGCGGTAGTAGCATCAGAAGTAAGAAAACTCGCCGAAAGAAGTCAGATAGCTGCTCAAGAAATTGGAACATTGGCAGGTGATAGCGTAGAAGTCGCAGACAAAGCGGGAAAACTTTTAGAGTTACTGGTTCCAAATATACAAAAAACAGCAGATTTAATTCAAGAAATAACAGCGGCTTCTGAACAGCAAAATAGCGGCGTTAGTCAAATAAATAGTGCCATGGGTCAGCTTGATAAAGCTACACAGCAAAACGCCTCATCAGCAGAAGAGTTGGCCGCGACAGCTGAAGAATTAAGTGGGCAGTCTGAGCATCTTCAAAAAACAGTATCTTTTTTTAAGATAGGTGAGATTATTAAATAAAGAATAAATTTAATATTTTAGAACCGAAATGAAGTGTCCTTTTTCTTTTTTTGATAGATACATGGCTTCATCAGCTTTTTTGACAAGGGTATTGGCATCTAAAATATTTTTAGGGTTACTTTCTGCGAGGCCAATACTCAAGGTAACATTTGTTTTCAAATTTTTTTTTGAGAATATTTCTATTAATCGGGTCATAATTTCTTTACCTTGTTTTATATCAGTTTGCGGTAGTATAACGCAAAATTCATCCCCCCCGTAGCGGGCAATTATATCAGTAGGTCTTAAAATATGTCTGGCGCAATCAGCAATGCTGGCTAAAATAATGTCGCCCGCTAAATGCCCTCTTGAGTCATTTAGTATTTTAAAATTATCAAGATCTATATAGGCTAAGGTTAAGCTTTCTTGATTTCTCTGGTTACGTGATAATTCTTTTTTTAGTTCTTCATAAAAACTTTTTTGGTTTAATAGATTTGTTAAAGAGTCTTTGCGGGCCATATTTTTTAATTCTTTTGTTCTTTCATTGATTTTCTCTTCAAGACTCTGGGCATATTTTTCAAGTTCGTCTTTGCTTCTTTGAATTTCTGCCATTAAGCTGTGAATGTAAGTGTCAAAAACCAGTTTTAAATCAAAAAAAAGAATTTTTTCCAAAGATTCTGTTTTTGAAATACAATCTTTACAGTTTTTCTCTTTTTTCTGATCATTTTCAGGAAGGATAATATATTGAAAAAGTAATTTTTGTAATTTTCTTACAGCAGAAATATATAACTTAGGGGTTACGCCAATTCTTTTATGAACCATCCCTATACGAAGTCTTGATTGAACATAATCTTCAAAATAATCACCATCAAATAAATCTAAAATATATTTTCGCATATGTTTTTTTAAACGGGCCAAAGTATCAGCGTCGCCTATTAACTGGGTAATTTCTTCTTCATTTACCTGAGTTGTATAGAAATCATTTACAATACTATCAATTACTTCGGATACTTTTTTTCTATATTGAAGCAGGTTATTTGCATCATCTCCGTTAAATTCTAAAAGTTCCTGACGACGTTTAATATCACGTTCCGTTATTCTCAGCTGCTCAAGAAGTGTAAGTTCTGTTATATTCATATTTTATTAAAGACAATTGAATGATATAAAATTATACTGGAGTCTTCAATTTTTTGTTAAAAAATTTGGGAATATAGTCATTAAAATTTAAATATTCTAAAATAATGGCGTATATGATTTGACACTCTGTATATAATAAATATTGTGCCGGTTCAATAATACTCATACCTAAAAACAGGGGGAAAATTATGAAAGAACCTAAGAAAATTAAACTAGAAGAACACATTGTAGAATTTGTGTGCGACGCGGGTGAGGGTGCCCAGAAAGCAGCTGTATCATTCGCGAAAGTATCGGCCAAAATGGGTAACAGTTTATGGACAGTAGAAATTATACCTTCTGAAATACAGCCTCCGCCGCATACGATGGGCAGTACAAGCGGCAACAGAATTAGATTATCTTCAAAACCGGTTACAAACGGAGGAAATCTTACCAATGTCGTGGTTGCTTTTAATGAAATGAATCTTTTATCAAGAATCAAGGGAAAGATGCTTGCCAATGATGTTGTAGTTATCATAGATAATAAATGGGCGAATGATAGCGATGAGACGATAAGAAAACAGTACCGTGAAATTTTAGATGACTTAAAAACAAAAGGAGCCAATATATATGAGGTTCCTATTGAAGAAAAAACCATGACCTTAATTGATAATCCTCAAAGAGGTAAGAATATGGTGGCTCTTGGTATGCTTGGTTATTTGTATACAAGAGATATGGATATCTTAGCCGATGAAATTCGATCGATTTTCAAGAAAAAATCAAAAGAAATACAAGACAACAACGTTGCCCTTTTAACCCTAGGTTATGAACTCGCAAAAGAAACAATTGATTTTCAATATGTTATAGAATCAACGCCTTTTAAGGTGCCTATGGTTGCTATGAACGGTAACGAAGCCGTGGCTCTTGGTGCGGTAGCGGCTGGGTTTGAACATTGTTCAATGTATCCTATTACTCCGGCGACTTCGGCAACGCATGCTTTGTCAGAATATTTTGGTAGAATGGGCGGTATTGTTCACCAGGCAGAAGATGAAATAGCTGCCATTGGCGTTGCTCTTGGCAGTTATTATGCAGGGCGGCCAACACTTACCATTACATCGGGTCCTGGCATGGCGCTAAAAACAGAATTTTTAGGATTAACTGTAATGACAGAAACTCCACTGGTGGTTGTAGATGTTCAAAGAGGCGGGCCTAGCACCGGTTTACCTACAAAAATTGAGCAGGGTGATTTATTGTCCTCTTTATTTTCAACTCCGGGAGACGCGCCCAAAGTTATTATGGCCCCTACAGACATTGAAGAATGCTACCATGTTATGATTACGGCCAGAAAAATTGCCGAAGAATTTAGAATGCTTGTTATTGTTTTAACAGATGCAAACCTTGCGACAGGTACACAGCTTTATCCAAGACCAAAGCTAAGCACAGAATCGTTCCCTCTGCCTATAGATACGAGTCCTATACCTCCGGGAACTAAGCCATATGATTGGGATGAAGAAACCGGTCTTTCAAGAAGAATTATACCTGGCCAGCCGGGGGGTATGTGCAGAACAACTTCATTAAATCATTCTCCTGAGGGCAAGGTAAATCACGATCCCGATATGAACCAGAAAGCTCACAGAATGAGAAGTCGCAAGCTTATGACTTTACAGAAATCATTGAAAAAACCTGATGTTTACGGCGATAAAGAAGGCGACTTGCTGGTTGTAAGTTGGGGAAGTATAAAAGGTCCCATTGACGAAGCCGTTGATAATTTAAGAAAAGAAGGTAAAAAAGTAGGTTCGGTTAGTCTACAGTTTTTATCGCCTTTTCCTCCCGGGCTTAAAGAAATTTTTTCAAAATATAAAAAAGTAATGGTTGTCGAATTAAATTACAGTGACGATTGGGATGATCCAATGGTAAACGAAGATACAAGACGCTACAGCCAATTATCTATGCTGTTGCGATCGCATACTCTTGTTGATGTTGATTGTTTTTCAAGAGTTTATGGCAGACCGTTAATGCCAATGGAAATTTACGACGCGTTGAGTAAAAAGTTAGCGCAAAAATCAAAATAATTAAAGGAGTACATATTATGGAAACATTACAATTAGAAGAATATATTGAAGAGCAGTGTGAAATAAAAAATTATACTCTAGAAGACTATGAGGGTGATGTACCTAGATGGTGTAAAGGCTGCGGCGATTTTGGAATTTTATCGTCGGTTCAAAAAATGTTTAGAGACGAGCAAGTGGCTCCTGAATCGGTAGTAGCCGTGTCAGGTATTGGTTGTTCAAGCCGTTTTCCTCATTATCTAAACACTTACGGTTTTCACGGAATTCACGGACGCGCGATGACCATTGCAACAGGTGTTAAACTTGGCCGGCCCGATTTAAAAGTACTGGTCACTATGGGTGACGGCGACTGTTTTAGTATTGGCGGCGGTCATTGGCTTCACGGCATGAGATATAATACCGATATGACAGTATTGGTTTTTGATAATGAAATTTATGCGCTAACGAAAAATCAGGTTTCGCCAACAACTCATTGTGGGACCTCGACAAATACAACTCCTCATGGATCGGTATTAAAAGAAATGAATGTTTTAAGCGTAATGCTCGGTATTACCAATGTTTCTTTTTTGGCACAAACAGCAAGCTGGACCCCTGGTCACCTTGATAAAACCATAAGAGCGGCCTGGCATCATAAGGGAACTGCATTTGTAAGAATTCTGCAAAAGTGTCCCATATTTTCTCCTCAGGCTTTTGGGCAGGATGGTAAAGTAAAAGCTCCTTTTACATTCTTGCGAGATGAAAATGGTATTCCTGTTGATAAAGTATTTGAAAAAATGGCTCCTATTATCGATCATAACTGCAAAGATTTAGAAGCAGCCAAAAAAATAGCAATGATGGAAGAAACTAGCAGTCCGCTGGGTCTTTTGTATTATAACCCTAGTATTCCTGTTTACAATGAAGAATTACATGCTACTGCTGATAAGATAACACCTGAAGAAAAAGTAGCAAGGTTAAATGAGGAACTGGATAAGTATACCATATAATTGAATTTTAAAATCTAAACCCCGGAGATTATTATGTCAATAAAAGATTATGTAAAAAAAACAGCTGGCGAAAGCTGGAAAGAACATTGTGCCAGTATAGCCGAAAAGCTGAATGAAACATCTTTAAAACTTAAAAATATTATAGATACCGAAAATTATTATCGCGAAGAGCATAAAGATGAAAAAAAATTAAAAAAAGCGCTGGGAGATTTTACTAAAAATACAATTGATGAAAAATTGCTGGCTTCAGTTTTATCTAAGGGTGATGATAAAAGATCAATACCAGAAAACAGACTTAAAAGAATTAAAGTGGCATATAATTCATTAAGTAAATTTGCCAAAATGTATTCAGATTCACCTCCGGTGCCTGTTTTTTCTGAACTAAAAAATAATGTTCAAGAAATAATAAACGGTTATGATAAACACGCGGCAGAAAATATAGATTTTATAAAACAGTATAGAATAGGCAGTTTAGAAGTTAAAGCCGCCTATGATGAAAGTATACATGATAAATTTTTTAAAGATTTTAACTGGAAGAAGATGAATAATGAAGAACTATCATTTTTGACTCCATTTATTGTTACTGCAGAAGGAACTGCCGGTGAAAATGATTTAGGTGATATAATAAAACTTGTATCTGCAGGTAGACCCATAAAAACTGCAATTCTTCAAAAAACAATTATTGACGCAGAATCTAATGAAACAGGCAGAGCGGCTGTATTAAAGCTTAATCCTGATTTGGGTTTTATGGGAGTTTCACTTAGAAAAATTTTCGTGTTACAAGGTTCATTGGCTCATCCAGACGGATTAAAAAATGGCATTTCTTCTGGTATTAATTCGACAAGGCCGGCACTCTTTTCAATTTACTCTCCCGAAGGGAAAAGTGAAGATGAAATTAAAGAAAAGTCAATGTTGCTGTTACGTTCCAGAGCCTTTACACATCTTGTTTATGATCCTGATAAACATGCTGATTTTGTAAAATGCCTTGATATAGAAATGAATCCTGATATTGAAAATCCTTCGCCAAGCGTTAGATTTCAGTATGTATCTGAATCTGGCGAAACAAAAGCAGAAGCCTATAATTTTACTTTTGCTGATTATGTAAAACAAATATCTGGTTTTGAAAAAGAATATGAAGAGGTAAAAGATATAAATCCCGGATCAAGTTATGTTACTTTATATAAATATTTAACATTAGATTACGAACAAAGACAACAAAAAAAACCCGTAATTTATGCGCTTAACGGACAGAATAAAATGCAGCAATATTTAGTTCCTAAAAATATAGTTGCTTTAACAACAGATAAATTTCATCTTTGGAGAACATTTCAACAATTAGCCGGAGTTAAAAATCCATTTGTAGCTGAAATTGAACAAAAAACAAAAGAAGCATTGGCAAATGAAAAAGATAGGGCCGTGAGTGATATTAAAGCTAAAATGACAGCCGAGATAGAAAATAAAACGAAAGAAGCGGTAACTTTGGCAATGAGAAATCTTGCCATGAAACTTACTGGAATAAGTAATATGCCTACAGCGTCTGTGTCAGTTTCGGCTACCTCTGTACCTTCTGCATCTTCAGCGCCGGCGGTTGCAGCAGCGCAAGAATCGGCAGATACATCTGGCGGCGGTGAAGAACCTTGGATTGAAACGGAATTATGTACTGCTTGTGATGAATGTATTATTATAAATAAAAATATTTTTGTTTATAATGAAAATAAACAAGTTATAATAAAAGATATGAAAGGCGGTCCTTACCGAGATATTGTTAAAGCCGCAGAAAAATGTCCGGCAAAGATTATACATCCAGGTCTTCCTCTTGATTTAAATGAAAAAGATGTAGAAAAGTGGATTAAACGGGCAGAGAAATATAATTAAAGAAAGTATACATTTTCATAAATTATTAAGTAAAATAATTTAAGCCATAAGCCTAGGCTTATAGAAAAAAGATATCACATCAAATTAAATTGAATTGAATACAAAAATGTATTGTTACGGTAGAAATATATATTTTATACTTTTTTTTCTATTTAATTTTTCTTGTTCTTTTTTTAACTCAATAGAAGGTGAGTTTAAGGGCCAAACAATGGGAACCTATTATCACGTAAAATGGCACAATGTTCCACAAAAAAAATCAGGTAAAGATAAAAAAAGTTTAATTGCAGAAATAGAAAATAAATTAAAAAAAATAAATAAAATATTTTCAACATATGATTTAAATTCTGAACTATCATTGTTAAATAAAAATTTAACAACTGAAGATGTAGAAATTTCAAAAGAATTATATGTGGTAATTGATAAATCAATATATGTATCAAAAATTTCTAACGGTGTATACGATGTAACTATAAATCCGCTGATTAATTTATGGGGTTTTGGCGGCAAAGAAAAAAAAATAATTTCAATACCTTCTAAAATTGAAATATCAGAAGCGAAAGAAAATATGGGGTATGACAAAATAAAATTAACAAAAAAAAATAATAAATATTATATACGAAAAGAAAATAAGAACATTGAAGTAGATTTATCTTCAATTGCCAAAGGATACGCAGTCGATAAAATCGCTGAATTAATAGAAAACGCCGGATGGTTTAATTATTTAGTAGAAATAGGAGGAGAGATTAAAACAAAAGGTGTATCAAATTCACAAAAACCCTGGAAAATAGGCATAAATTTACCAAAAGACGACGCAAAAATAAACGATGTTTTTCAAGTTTTAGAACTGTCAGATAAATCATTAGCAACCAGTGGCACTTATAGAAATTATTTTAAAATGGAAAATCAAAAATACAGCCATATTTTAAACGCCAAAACAGGATTTCCCGTGATTCATAAAGTGGTTTCAGTTTCAATTATAGCAGACTCATGCGACTTTGCTGATGCTTTAGCAACAGCTGGTTTAATACTGGGCGAAAAAAGTAAAAATCTATTTAACGAATTAAAAGTTGATTTTTTAATTGTTGAAATAAATGAAAAAGAAGAACTGATTAAAACAATGTCGCCAAATTGGCCTGTTGCAAATGACCCTTAAGATAAAATATTATAGAAAAATTAGTGCATAAATATAACATATATCATTGAATGAATATAAACCAAAACAAGTGTTTCAAAATTCAATATTATTTTTATTGTTTTATTCAATTAAAATTGACGGCTTATTCATAAAAAAATCACTATTCAATAGTGTCAAATGTAAAAGTAATATATTCTGAAAAAAAATCATATTGCTCTATTTGTTCAGGCAGGGGATATTTATACAAACCCTCAGCAAGAAAAAAACAGTTTTCTTTTTTAGAGATATGCGAATGCATTGAAAAAAAATGTCAATGCGAAAAAAAAACACCGTATATGGTATTTAACGAAAAAGAAAGAATACTTGAAGAATGTGCGTGCCTTCCTGTACGGCGAAAAATAGAAAAAACAATTGATAATTTTAAAACTTCTAATATTCCCGTAAGATTTAGATACAGAAGAATAAGTGAATTTGAAATCAAAAATAATGATAAAGAAACACAAAATAATTTAATTATGGCTCTTGATAATGCTCACCACTTTATTGAGCGTTTTAGTACTGAACAAAGTGAAAATATTCGCGGATTATATATTTTTGGACCGCCGGGAACAGGTAAAACATTTTTAGCCTGTCTTATATTGAATGAATTAATACTGCAATATGGTATTTCTGTAAAATATGTAAAAATAACAAGAGATTTTTTTAACGAGATAAAATCAACTTTTAACTTAGAGGCCGCTTTAAAACGAAGAGGCGATGATATTTTTAAAGAATTACTTGATAAAGATGTATTAGTTATAGATGATTTTGGTGTTCAGGCCGATACCTCATGGGAACAAAGAACATTATACGATTTAATAGATGCTCGTTATGAATATGATAAACCGACTATTATTACATCAAATTTAAGTCCTGAAGAGATAAGCGAGATGAATTTATTCGGTGGTAGAATTGTGTCTAGGCTTAAAGAAATGACAGAATTTCAACCTATTATTTGTTCAGATTATCGTGATAATTTTCAAGAAATATAATTTTTCAATCAAAAGATTTGCCTAAAAGGGTAGAGCTTGTTGTTTTTTCAATTAAAACATTAACTGATGATCCAATAATTAATTCAATTGGTTTATTTTTTAATTTTTCAGGCATAGAAAAAACAACTTTTCTTCCGTTTAACATTCTTCCTGAAAGTTCATTTTTGTTTTTGCGAGAAAAATCTTCAATCATAACTTCAACTGTTTTATTAATATATAAATTATTTTTTTTAGATGATCTTTCTAACTGTTGTTTAATTATTTCTTCAAGGCGTTTTTGTTTTTCTTCAAGGGATACATTATCTTTATGATTTTGAGAAGCGTGGGTGCCCATTCTCTCTGAATAAGCAAACATAAACGCCGCATCAAAATTGGCCTTTTGCATGGTATCAAGGGTATCTAAGAAATCTGTTTCATCTTCTGAGGGGTATCCGACTATTACATCGGTGCTTATAAAAACATCATCTACTTTATTTCTAATAATATCAGTTAGTCGTAAGAAATCTTCAGAAGTATAATTTCTTTTCATTAGTTTTAGTATTTTATTACTGCCCGATTGAAGGGGCAGATGTATCATGCTTATAAATCTTTTTTCTTTGGCCATTAAGTCAATAAGCTCAAGAGGAAAATCTTTAGGATGCGGAGAGGTAAAATAAATTCTTTCTAAATTGGTATTCATTAAAATATTTTCTATTAAATGATGAAAATTTATTTCTTTATAATTATATGAATTAACGTTTTGTCCCAATAAAATAACAGATTTGATACCTCCCTCAGTTAAATTATTTATTTCTTTGATAATTAAATCAGGATTTCTTGACCGCTCTCTGCCTCTTGTATAAGGTACAATACAAAAAGAACAAAAATTATCACATCCTCTTTGAATGGCTACATATGCCGTTGAGAGGCTTTTCTCATCTTTCAAATGATGCGTAATATCGGGTATGTGATTTTCATATAATTCCGTTTTAGACAATTTCACAAGTTTTATTTTTTCATTAGATTCTTGTAAAATATCAGGAAGAGCATTTAAAGAGTCAGGACCTATGACAAAATCAACTGATATTTTTTCATTAAAAAGTTCATCTTTTACATTTTGCGCCATACATCCTAATATGCCAATTTTAGCCCCTTTCTTTTTTAAATGAATAATAGAGCGAAGGCGGTTATAGACTTTTTGCTGCGCGTTTTCACGAACGGCGCAGGTATTTAATAATATGATATCGGCGCTTTCTATAGAAGGGGCTTTTTCGGTATTCTCTTTTTCTAGTATATTTTGAGCGATCAAAGAATCATATTCATTCATTTGACAGCCGTAAGTTTCAATAAAAAATTTTTTTTTATTTTGTACCTGATTCATTTATTTAAAATAAATATATTTTAGCTAATAGAAAATGTCAAGAATTAAATTATTAAATTATGGAAAAGATAGGGATGATGGTACCCCCCTGAAGCGATTGAAACGTCACAAACAGTTTGGCAATTTAGGAATATTTTTACCTATAGACTTAAAAAACTTATTGGAGGTTATTGAAGAATTAA
>JAOUOS010000011.1 GCA_029880285.1 Spirochaetia bacterium | reverse complement strand
TACCGTCTAAAGTATAAATTGTTTTTTCACAACCCGAAACATCATCTGAACACGAAAGGGTAATACTTTGTGTTGTACTGTATGTACCTCCCGGCGAAGAAACTGCCGTAACCGGCTGTATGTTATCAACGGTAACGACAAGCCCCACGGTACCGCCAAGAAAACTATCTTGATTTAAGGCATCTCTTACGCCTATGCAAATTTGGTATACACCGTCATCTGGCGGGATAACAATAGGAGGCGATTCGGCATTTGAGCCCATACCCCCATAAGAAGCGCCAAAAATATCTATGACTACCGTTGTTTCGCTTTCGTAAAAATAAAAAGGAGTACCTAAAGCAGAATTTACGTTACATTCAGGATACTGCGCAGGATCTAAACCTGTTACCAGATTATGGTAATACTGATAAAATCCGTTGCTATCGGCTTCAAAAGAAACCGATGTATAAGAGTCATTATTTAAATATTCGCCTAAAACAATACCATCGGGCAATGTTATCTGCGGGCCTGTTTTGCCGCTGCCAAGATTTAAACTTTGTGTTGTTGAAGCCCCTTTTGAATCGGTTACCGTGACGGTAACAATCGCTTCAAAGCCGGAATAAAGTTCACCCGGCAGTACATATTTTACCGTAGATGTACCGCCTTCATCTTTTTGCTGGGTAAAAGCCCCTAAATCTGAAGTATAAGTAAAAGTCATTTCGTTTTCATTGGGGTCCTCTGCCGTTACCGTCACGTTAAAAGACTGGTTGGGCAAAAGGGTGGCGCCGCCCGGAGAATCTGATGTAAAGCTGATTATCTTAGGCGGTTTATTGGGAATAAAATTCTGCGCTTTTTGAATAACATCATCGCCGCATGATATTAATAAACTTAGAATTAATATAAATAGCCCACGGCTGCATGTGGTGTTACACCATTTGGCGAAGCCTTGCGATGCCGAAGCATAGCCGCGGGTCAAATTAATTTTATTTAATTGATTTTTCATATTCCCTGCCCCTTAACCTGTACTTCGATACATCCCTCGATACGCCTTTGGGCAGCTTCGCTTGCGGCACAGGTTTTTAAAACACAATGACATTTTATTTTTTTTTAACTTATCTGATTTTTAAGGCAATTTGTCAACTGATTTTGGCAGTTTGTTTTGTTTCTATAAAAATGAATAAGCCAAAAGCAAACGCGGCATCAAAAAAACTGGACGCTTGTAATTAAAAAGCATACAATTTGTTTCATTAACTTATTTTGTCCGAATATAAAACATGGATAACCAAGAGGAACATTTATGGAAAAAAATCTGCAAAGAATAGTTTGGGCAATAGCCGCTCTTTTTATTATTATACTGCCTCTTTCTTCCGGATTTGTCGGCTTTTTAGCTGATACTTACTGGTTTGAAGCGGTAGGCTATCAAGATGTATTTTGGAAAATTTTAAATTCAAAAATACTTATTTGGTTATTTTTCTTTTTTATATTTGGCATTTTACTTTCTATTAATTATAAAATTGCCTGGCAGTTTAGCGGCAAAAAAACTCTCGAAAGAGTGGGTAATATTATGATACCCGGTGAAAAATTTATTCACTTTCTAGCTATTGCTCTTATCGCTGTATTTTCTTTTTTAGCCGCCTCGGCAGCTTTACCAAAATGGCAAACTGTTCTTGAATTTTTGCATGGTCAAAAATTTAATATTACGGATCCTATTTTTAATAATGATTTAAGTTTTTATTTTTTTACGCTGCCTTTTTATGAAAGCATAAAAAACTGGATATTTGCTTTCTTTATTTTGGCTTTAATTATGGGGGTAATAGTTTATATTATCACGGGTGCTTTACAGTGGATGCACGGCGGATGGAAAAATCTTTTTACGAATGCCTCAAAAGCTCATATAAGCGTTTTATTAGCAGGGCTAACCTTTATTTTGGCATTTGGTTACTGGCTTGAAAAGTTTGATCTGCTGTATTCATCATCAGGGGTAGTTTATGGTGCAGGATATACCGATGCCCATGCCAGAGTTTTTTCTTACTGGTTTATGAGCATAGCCTCTTTGGCAGCCGCGGCCATAATTATTATATCTCTTTTTCGAAGAGAACTAGTACTGCTTCTTACGGCGCCAGTGATTATATTAGCAGGCCTCGCCCTTGTTCACTGGATATATCCTGCTTTTCAGCAAAAATTCATGGTAGAACCAAATGAGCTTGAAAAAGAAACACCCTATATTAAACATAATATTAATTTTACCCGCATGGCCTACGGTTTAGATAAGGTAAAAACACAAAAGTATTCTGGTACTGCCGAACTTACAAAACAAGATCTTAATGATAACAAACTAACTATAAACAACATAAGACTTTGGGACTGGCGTCCTCTACTAAGCACTTATCGTCAAATTCAAGAGATTCGTCTTTATTATAAATTTAACGATGTTGATATCGACAGATACAATATCAATGGTGAATATAGACAAGTTATGATGGCGGCCCGGGAACTTTCTTATGATCAGGTTCCTGAACAGGCAAAAACATGGGTTAATCAAAGGCTTAAATACACACATGGTTACGGTGTTGTTATGAGTCCCGTTAATGAAGTTACACCCGAAGGGATGCCAAAACTTTTCATCAAAGATATTCCTCCGGTATCTTCTATAAATATAAATGTAACAAGACCTGAAATTTATTTTGGAGAAAAAACCAATCATTATATTTTCACAAATACAACAACAGAAGAATTTGATTATCCTATTGGCGGCAGTAATAAATTTACGAAATACGAAGGGAAAGCGGGAGTTGAACTTTCTTCTTTGTTTAAAAAACTAGTATACTCTTTTCATTATAAAACCATTAAAATTTTAATTTCTGAATACTTCACCGATAAAAGTAAAATTTTATACCGGCGAAATATTTACGACAGAGTACAAACAATTGCTCCGTTTTTACGCTATGACCGCGACCCGTATCTGACAATTGTTGACGGCAGGCTCTTTTGGATATTAGACGCTTATACATACGGCAATAGATATCCTTACGCTGAACCTATACGCGGTTATGATACTAATTATATTAGAAATTCCGTAAAGGTTGTAATAGACGCTTATAATGGCACGGTTGATTTTTACGCCATAGATGAAAATGATCCTGTACTTAAAACATATCAGAGTATTTTTCCTACTTTATTTAAAAACAAATCAAAAGTACCCCCCGGTATAAAAGAACATTTTAGATATCCTGTTGATTTATTTTTAATTCAAAGCGGAATCTTTTCAAAATACCACATGAGTGATCCGGGTGTTTTTTATAACAAAGAAGATTTATGGCGCATTCCCACAGAAATATATGAATCAAAGGAGCAAAATGTAGATCCGTATTATCTAATTATGAAACTTCCTGAAAGTCAAAAAGAAGAGTTTCTTTTAATTCTTCCCTTCACGCCGTCAAATAAGAACAATATGGTGGGCTGGATGACAGCCAACTCTGACGGCGATAATTACGGTAAACTTTTGCTTTATGAATTCCCCAAACAAGAACTCATTTACGGTCCAATGCAAATAGAGGCCAGAATCGATCAAGACCCGGCTATATCTGAACTATTAACCTTGTGGAGCCAAAAAGGTTCTAATGTGATAAGGGGCAATTTGATGGTAATACCTATCGCGGATTCTTTATTATATGTTGAACCGTTGTACTTAAAGGCAGACCAGGCAGAAATGCCGGCCCTAAAAAGAGTAATCGCTTCATATAAAAATAATATTGTGATGGAAGAAACCCTTCAAAAAGCGCTTGAAGCCGTATTTGAAGGTATTTCTCTTGATACGACATATACCAAAGAAGAAATTCAAAAAGTACTTTCAGGAGATTTTAAAAATTTAATTCAATCTGCCATTGATACTTATGCCGAAAGCCAAAAAAACTTAAAAGAAGGCAACTGGACAGACTATGGAAATTCTCAAAAACAGTTAGAAGATATTTTAAATAAACTTAAAGAACAATCAGATAAAAAATAATTGTCAGCGCCGCTAAAAGCCAATAAATGGAAGTATGGCTGGACATTCAAAATGGGCAAATATCAAGCACCGAAAGCAGGCAGTGGATGCTAAAAGAGGCAAAATATTTACTAAACTTGCCAAAGAAATTACAATCTCCGCGAAACTAGGCGGCAGTGACGAGTCAAGCAATTCAAGATTAAAATCGGCCGTTATTAAAGCAAGAGAAAATAATATGCCTAAAGATAATATTGAAAGAGCTATTAAAAAAGGCACCGGAGAACTTGAAGGTGAAAATTATGACGAAATGATCTATGAGGGATACGGTCCAGGCGGTATTGCTGTTATAATTGAAGTTCTCACAGATAAAAAAAGCCGCACGGTACCCGAAATAAAAAATATCTTCACAAAAGCAGGCGGTTCAATGGCAGAAGCGGGAGCCGTAAGTTATCTTTTTGAACATAAAGGATTAATTTTAGTAAAAAGTGAAAATACAAGTGAAGAAGAGCTTTTTGAGATATCCATTGAATGCGGCGCGGACGATTTTGAAAAAGACGATGAAAATATTTATGCCTTAAAAACCTCTAAAGAAAACTTTCACAGTGCGCTTGAGAAACTATATAAACAAATTGAAAATAAAAACATAGAAATAATTGAATCGGGACTTCAATATTTACCTAAAGCCGAAATACCTCTTGATAAAGAAAAAGTATCTTCAGTATTAAAGCTGATTGAAAATCTTGAAAATCATGATGATGTTCAAAATGTATTTACAAACTTAGAACTTACTGAAGAAGTTTTAGCGGGTTAATGTTTTTTTTAGGAATTGATCCCGGCTATGCCAGACTTGGTTTCGGGTTAATTAAAAATTCAAATACACAAGGCAAACCGGTTTATGTAAAGGCAGGCATAATAGAAACTTCATCGGAGAAATCTGACGGTGAAAGGCTTGAAATAATAGAAAAATCGCTTAAAAATTTAATACATAAAAAAAACATTTCTATGTGCGCCATTGAACAGGTTTTCTTTAGAAAAAATTTGACCACAGGAATTAAACTTATACAAGCAAGAGGAATTATACTTTTAACTCTACATAAAAATAAAATACCGATCATAGAAATAACACCTACAAGTATGAAAAAGATGATAACCGGTTATGGTAAAGCTGAAAAAATACAGCTTCAAAAAATGACGGCTCAAATACTTAATTTATCTGAAATACCAAAGCCAGATGACGCTGCTGACGGACTTGGGCTGGCTCTTTGCGCGTGGCTGGGTTTTAGGGGTAGAAAAATATGATATATTCATTAAAAGGAAAAGTTCAGAACTTATCGGCTTTTTTTGTAACGCTTGAGGTAAATGGTATCGGCTACGGAGTAAATATTCCTTTGGGCGCTTTTGAAGAGATCAACAAAAATAAGAGTAAAGACATTCAGCTCTATACACGTTTTATTGTTACTGAAACTGAGCAGTCTCTATATGGATTTTTAAATGAAGCCGAAGCTCATCTTTTTGATTTCTTAAGAAGTCTTCAGGGAATAGGGCCAAAAATGGCATTGAATCTTATTTCGGGTATAAGCAGTGAAATACTTCTTTCAGTTTTACAAAGCGGTGAAAAAGAAAAACTTTTGCGCATACCGGGGATAGGCGGCACGAAAGCTGAAAAAATATTATTTGAGGCAGGACAAAAGAGAAATAAACTAATGAGACTAGAAAACTTATTATCAAAAGGACCTTTATCTCTTGAAACACAAATAGAGGTAAAAACAGATAAAAATCCGGTAAAAACCCAAATTGAAGAAGCGCTTATGGCTTTAGGATTTCAAAAAAAAGAAATAGAAAAAGCTGAATATAAGATTAAAAATATGAACGAATCTAATTTACCATCTCTTAAAGACGAGTTTTTACAAGACTGGATTCGTCTCTATTTGTCTTTATTGTAACAAATTATTCTCATCTTCTTCTGATTTTGATGGGAGCTTAAACTGATGTACTAATTTTAATCCTTCTTCCATTAATGATTCCAGTTCTTTTAACAGACTGTCAAGTTTTTCAATTTGCTCTACGTTATCAGAAGTAATTTCATTCGCGCGGCTCATATCATCGGTAATTTCTTCCGCAGATTGATTTTGAAGCCTTGTGGCATCAGCAATTTCTTTCGCTAAAAGAGCCACGTTTCTTGCTCTTTGCGCTGTCTCATTTACGGCGCCGCTTTGAACTGTGTCAAACTCTCTTACAATTTTAATATCTTTTGTTAAAGATTCCATTGAATTAATAATTTTACTAAAAATTTCTCTGGTACCACGCACTTTTTCTGTACCATCTTCAACCTTTTGGTTTGCCGTTCTTAAAAGGCGCGAAATTTCTTTAGCTGAAGTTGAACTTCTTTCTGCTAATTCACTTATTTCATGCGCCACAACGGCAAACCCCTTGCCGTGTTCCCCTGCTCGAGCCGCTTCTATAGATGCGTTTAAGGCCAATAAATCTGTTTGATCAGCAATATCATTAATAACATCAATAATGCCTAAAATTTTCTGTGATGTTTCAAAAATCTCCTCCATACTAACAACCAGTATTTGAACAGCATCGCCTCCCGATCTGGCTTGCTCCATTGTCTGAGATGCTTCTTTCGTAATTTGCCTTTGAATATCCGCAGATTTTATAAATGAATCCTGTAAATCATCCATTGCTTTACTGTTTGTTTCTGCCCCTTTTAACTGTTTTTGCGATGCTTCTAAAATACTCTGAGTAGAAGCAGACAATTCTTCTACGGCCGCAGAGGCTTCTTCAAGAAGAGCCGCCTGTTCTTGATTTGAGCGCAAAATATCTTTAACTCTTTTAGCAGCCTGATGAGAATATGTTGTTGAAACACTTCTAGAGCCTGTCAATGCCCTAACCAGAGTTCTTAAATGATTTGCCATTTCATTAATAAAAAATTGAAGCTTACCCAGTTCATCTTGACTTTCTACTTCTACCTGCACCCTCAAATCTCCATAGCCTATTTTTTCAATAGCAACCGCTGAAGATTGAATGGGCATAGTAATTTTTTTCGTATATTTATATATTAAGAATGCGGTAAGAATCATAAGTAATAATGTTGTTATTATTGATATCAAGAATATATTAATAGAAGATTTTTGAACCTCGCTTTTGTCTGCTTTTGAGATAACGGCCCAATTAAATTCTTCTATAGTTTGAATAGAAGCAAATATTTTTTTTCCAGTTCTTTTATCCAACATCTCTGATTCATAAGATTTAAAACCCTTCGATTTCCAGTTTTCATAAAGAGGATCATTAGTAAGTTTAAGATTATCTAGAAATGCCCGCTGATTATTTTCAAAGCTTTCCCAAATAATTATTCCATTTTTATCCATTATACTGATATCAAAAGATTTTATTCCTTTTTTTACTGAAGCTATTACGTTTTTATAATGCATAGCCATTTTTTCCATTGAAAAAGCAGAAACAACGCAACCAATAACTTGACCTCTTTGTTTTATGGGCATGGCAAAAAATATATTATATTCAGGCAATTTAAGGTTTTGAAAGGTTTTATTTTGTCGAATTTCTTTTGTGATATAAGCCTTCTCTCTATCAGGTTTAATGCAGCTATTAAACCATTCTATTGTTGCTTCATTATCTCCGGGAAGCGTTGACCATTGCCATGTACTTTGGTTTAAACCAACAAGCGCTTGTGAATTTATTTTCTTACCCTGCCCAGATATGTCATTTATATTTCTTAATCTACCGGCTCTATCAAAAACCATTATCATATCATATATATCATTGTAAGCTACATATTTATTTAATTCAGAAACTATATCACGAGTATTTGTTAATTTCGCGGCTTTTGCAATGTAATTTTCTTTAGCTAAGGCTTTAATATCATTGGATCTTTCTATTATATTATAACTAATGAAACTATTGAAAAAACTAGCAGTGTTTGAAAGATTCTGGTTTGAAATTTCGGTATGCCCTTTATAATACAATGAGATTGTAAGGGTTCCCGCGACTATCGGAATAATAAGAGCTACAAACACAAACCATTTTATTAAACGCCCCTTTAAGGAATTTTTCTGGTTAAATAGCTGCTCTCTTTCTTCTTCAAATTCTTCTTCTGAAGATTCTGTATTTTTTAAATTTCTTTCTGCATCACTATATTTCACTGCAGTTTGTTCTTTTCCGTTTACCATAATATAATATCCTTATTATCGGCAAATATCGCTTTTACATAATAATTTTTCTTTAAAGTTAAGCAGTATCTTTTTATTTCAATTAATTAAAAATATCTAGCTTTATTCCAGCAATAAAAATAAGTTTATTTTAATATATCTATTTTTTATAATTAAAACATAAATATTCGAAAATCTCTTAAAATTTTTTAAAAAACACCGACAATATTTTCGTGGACCTCTCAATAAAAATTTGGCAAAAAAATGGTGAATACGTGGCAAATTGCCCAGAGTTAGATATCTTTTGCTATGGATTAAACTATGAACAAGCCCAAAAGCGCATTAAAAAAGTAATTTTATTTTATGCTGAAACAGCCTACGACCTTGGATACAATATAAATCCAAAAGATTTAATATCTTCCCTTGAAACGACGGCTCCTAAAAAAACAGGTCAATTCGCAAATTAATATAATATATTGGTAAACGTTTTATTTTTTAAATAAATATCAAATAAAATTTGCCATTTATTTAAAAAAATCATATTATTTCATATGAAAAAGTATATTTTCAATAATAGAGTAAGGATCTTAAGCATATAATAGCCGATATATAACTTTGAACAGCTATTTCGCTTTCAATAAAAAACAATAATAATATAAAGAAATATGATAAAGTATTGTATTATTTAAATAAAAAAATTAAACCGGAGAAAATTCGTGGAGTTAGAACAGTTACCAGAAATTCAAAAAATTATTAATATAGGAAAAGCAAATGGTGAAATCACTTATGATGAAATAAATGATATTCTTCCTGAAAAATTATTAAATTCAGATAAAATTGATGATGTATTTATCCTTCTTAACCAATATGGCATTGAAATAGTTGAAGAATATGATAAAAAATCTGTATCAAAATCTAATGATAAAGCAAAATCAAATTATTCTGTTAATATTTCCATTTTAGGTGAGCAAAAAGTTCCTAAAGCTTTAATAACTGAGCTTGAAAAATTAGGATATGAAATTAAAACAAATGAAAAGAAAGCTATTACCATACAAGATTTAGCGATTCAATTAATGAATGCTGGCTATAGCTTAGATATTCTAACTCAACTTTTAAGCAATCCTAAATTAAGGCCTCAAATACTCAAAAAGAAATCATTTGGTACTGTAAGTGAGGCCGATGACCCTATGAGGTTATATCTAAAAGAAATTGGAAAAATTTCTCTTATCTCGGCTGATAAAGAAGTTGAGCTGGCTACACGAATAGAAAAAGGAGAAAATATCATTGAAGAAGCAGTGTTAAGATCTTCCCTTCTTAGACATTCATTTTTAAGATATTTTTCAAAAATAGAAAAGAGAAGTATGCGAATAACAGATATCTGCAGGGCCTCTAAAACATATTATATTCCATTTACCGAACAGGAAGAATTAAGAGAAATATTTTTAAAAGAAATAGAGCCTGTTATTCAAATTGATAAAAAAATACAGGAATTAAAATCAAAACTAAAACGATACACGCATAAGAGTAAAAAACATCAGGAAATTTGGGCAGAAATATTAAAACTTGAAAATAACGCTTCTGAACATACAATACTTGTGGGTATTTCAATAAAAGAACTAATTAAACATGTCAATAAAATAAAAAGCATGGTATTTCGTATAAAAGAAATCAAACGACATTTTTTAAGATTAAAAGAAAAATACGGGAGAGACGTAAAAGCCATTAAAGCCTATAACCGCTATATAGAAAAAAATGAAGAATTAGATTTAGTTGAAAAAGAAATGGACTGCTCTATTGAAGATGTTAAAGACATTATAAAAGATATTAGAAATAATGAAAGAAAACTTAGACGCATGGAGCAGGAGGCGGGGTCACCTACTCTTATTATTTTATCATGGGGAGAAAAAATCGCTCGTGGGCAAAGAGAAATTGAAAGCGCAAAAAAAGAACTTGTAAACGCTAATTTAAGACTTGTTGTATCTATCGCGAAACGCTTTGCTAACAGAGGCATGCATTTTTATGACTTAATTCAAGAAGGTAATATAGGTTTAATGAAAGCTGTTGAAAAATTCGAATACCGTAAAGGATATAAGTTTTCGACATACGCTACATGGTGGATACGCCAGTCAATCACGAGAAGTATCTCTGAACAGGCAAGAACTATTAGAATTCCCGGTCATATGATTGAACAAATAAATAAAGTAAACCGTGAAATAAGAATGTTTATGCAAGAAATAGGCAGAGAGCCAAATGATGATGAAATTGCAGAAAGATTAGGCTGGCCGGCTGCAAAAGTTAAGCAGGTAAAAACCGTTGCTAAAGACCCTGTAAGTCTTGAAACTCCGGTGGGAGAAGATGAAGATTCTGAATTAGGCGATTTTATTGAAGATAAAAAAGCAGAAAGTCCGATGGCGGCAACTGCCCAGTCTATCTTGGCAGAACAGCTTCAACAGGTATTAGCAACATTACCCGCGAGAGAACAAAAAGTAATTAGAATGCGTTTTGGCCTTGATGATGGATATACTCATACTTTAGAAGAGGTAGGATATGTTTTCAAAGTTACCAGAGAGAGAATACGGCAAATTGAAGCAAAAGCATTGCGAAGACTAAGAGCCCCTACCCGCATGAGAAAACTAAAAGATTTTCTTGATTAATAATCTTATTTTTTCATTGCGATGGTAGTATGTAATCTACCCAGATATTTTTTCTTTTTTTCATCACGCAAAAAAAATATAACAGCATATTTTCTAAACTCATCTGCTGGCAGGGGAACAAGTTTATTACTGTAAAGACTTGGCGGTTTTATTTCAAAAGTACTAAAATAGTCCTCTAACTCTGAAAAAATTTTGCCTCCTATTTGATTTACATACGAAAGAAGAGAACTTTCTGCAGCCTCCCAATGAAATTGCGATAAATTAAATTTAGCGGCAACATAAGGCAAAAGTAAAAGCTTAGTATAACCATCCATACAAATAAACATTTTACCCGAAATATCTCCTGAGAAATCAATACCCGCGCAAAATTCATAACAAATACCTTCATTATAGGTTTGTCCATATGCCTCTCTCATCATTGAAATCTCAAGCCATTCGGCTGATACATCAATAAAAGAAGAAGAAACGGTCAAAATAAATTTTTCATCTTGAAAAGGGTCCATAAATAAAAACCAACCTTAAAATATCCATGATTCAAATATTTTATTCATTTCTTCGCGCGCTGTTTTTTCATCGATATTTCCCGCTATAAAATAAATTGTAATTCCCTGAATACAAAAATACTCTTTGGTTTCACCTTCTCGTATAATAACAGGAAATGATTTTCCTGAAAAATCCCACTCTGTTAATATTCCCGCAGAATGTAATTGAGATTCTGTTACCAGTGAGTTAAAATAATTTACCGCGAATATTTCATCATTATCAAATATTCTAAAGCCGAAAACAACCTCGCCCTTTGTAGATTTCCATGGGGCATAAAAAAACTCAGTTAAACCTTTCGTATTGGGAGCAGATAAATCAAAAGCAAAATATACTTCTTTAATATTTGATTCTTCTCTTAAGAGAAGAGTAAAAGGCATAGGCCGGGGAGTTCCTTCTGGCAGTTCACTTGATAGAGCTTCAAGAAAACTCTGCCACTCGTCTCTTTCAAGCTTGTTTTTACTTTGCGCAAAAACTGTTATTTTTCCCTGCCAAAAAGCAGCCTCTGTACCTGCTTTTGTAAAAAAAGACCATCTTGCCCGCGCAAGGTTTAAAGATAAAATATTATTTTTTTCTTTTTTTCTAAGTTCAAGAAAAGCGCCTATCGCATAAACGGGTTTTGAAAATTTTCCCCATGTAACTTTAATTTCATTATTATTTTTTGAATTTGTAAATACAGAAGACTGTTTTTTTACCAAGACTTCTTCTTCAGAGTTTTCATACGCTTTCCATTCCTCTAAAATTTCAGGTACTGATTCAAAAGATTTATACTGCCCCGCTTCATCAGGTATGCTTATTCCAAACGAAATACAATTTAAATAATTTACAATTATACTAATTATAACAATAAAAAGATATGTTTTCTTCATATTTTACTAAATCCTATTTTATTGATAATATAGCCCGTAACCTTTTTTTCAACTGCGTAATTTAACGCATCATTAATTTTAGATAAAAAATGTTCAGGATTTTTTATCTTTACCTCTTCAGATATAACACATCCATATAAGCTGATGTCAGTTGTCAAAGATTTTTCCGTTATTTTTCTCATATCCTTTACAATATTCTCCAGTTTATATATAAAAGTCTGTTTATCTATATGAGACTTTGAGTCAAATAGAGCTATAAATCTATTATTATTTATCCTGCCCACTGCGGCAGATTCTAACTGATTTCTCATTAATAAAGAAAGTATATCTCTTCCCCATTTTTTTAAAGCGAGCAATTCTTTTAAATCATTTATGTCTTCAAGATGAAAAGCTATGGCAGAAAGAAATCCATCTGCTTTTATTCTTTCTTTTAATAAAAAATAAAAATAAGGATAAGTATAAAAACCGGTTTCTTCATCAGAAACTGCTTTTTCATATATTTTCTGAATAAAAATTGTTTTCGCGAACCCAGAAACTTTTTTTTCAATTTCATCTATTGTATCAGAAAGGGAAAAATTAGTGTCAAAAAATACGAAACAAAATACACCTGTAAGAATATCTTTATATATCACGGGAATATAAACTTCTTTACCATTTTCAAGCACAATGGGAGCATTCCAATTTTCTGGTTCACCATATTCTTCTAAGAAAGCTGGTATGGTAATACTTTCGCCTTTTACGAATATCTCACCCCGTTTTTGAATAACTGAACGCCATGTATCATTTTCTCTTGAATAAAAAGAAATTTTCTGAAAAGAATACTTTTTTTGTACTAATTCAATAAAGTTAATTAATTGGTTTTGATGAAAACGTTTAAAAGAATTATCAAATTCAACTGTTGCTGCAACTTCTCTATCATTTTTCGTAAAATTTTGATACTCCCTTTTTTTCTTATCTTGTATAAAGTATTCTTCTAGCTTTTCTTCTTTTAATTTGCTTGAGTTCAATATGTTATAAATTATCATAAGAATTAAAAAAGCCCCGGTAAGTACAACACTTGCCATCCCCCATTTTAATATAGAATATTTTTTTATAAAATCCCAAAAATTATTTTTAAATGTACCTTCTTTTTTAACTAATAAATATATCTTATTTTTTTCACTTACCAGTTTAAATTTTACGCACTTATAATTTTTCCATTCAGATTTTTGATTAATATTTTTTAAATTATTTACAAAGTCTTTGTAATCACCTTTCGAAAGCCTACTCGATTCATACATACTGCCTATAACATAATCATTATTATTTGTTAAAATCAGAGCCAACAATGCAGGCTCTAAATCAAAAACTGTAGATAGTTTATCTAGAATCTTATCTGAGTTTTCTTCTTCTTTAACTATTTCAGAAACTCTATTTTTTAAAGCATCTATATCGTATGGATTATTTTGTTTTATAAAAACTAATGTTCCAATAACTACAATAGAAAGCCATGAAGCAAATATTATAATACCAGCCTTTAATTTCATTTATGCCTATTTTCGGCTTGTTTTTAAAATAGCATAACAACTTATAAAATAATGTTTTTTCGATATCTTATTTAAAGAATTGAGCTTGACAAAAGAAATTTATTTTATATAATCAATATGTGATTGCCTTAATACAAAAATGGAAAATCTCTCAAATAAAGCGAAAGGTTAATGCAATTCACATACGTATAGAAGAACTCCTTAAAAAAGAAAACAATCCAGACATAGAATACGGAAACATCCGAAAAGCTAAAAAATGGGGCACTCATGAAGATGATAAGGTAATATGGACCTATGAAGTTGATGTTCTTTCTGAACAGCCTATATTTTTTTCTATATTTTACCATATTAAAGATAAACTTTTTTCATGCTATTCAAAAGTTAAATATAAGACAGAAACAAGTAATATCTTACAATTTAAAACAAATGATTATAAAGAATTACTTGAAAAGCTTAGCGAGCTTGCTTTGAATATTCCAAAGCTTAGAGAAAGAATGCTTCGAGAATATATATATCTTCGGTCTGAACAAGACCCGCGCCAGCGATGGAAAAGATTGTTTAAAAAATCTGAAAATCAATCGGCATTTTTAGCTGAGCTTGTGTCAAAACTTTATAATCAAAATAAGATATCTGATATAGAAAAAGAACGGCTGATTAAATATATTGACGACTTAACCTCTTAAATTGAAATTTTTTCATAAATTTTTTCAAAATCAATTTTTTTATCCGCAGTTTGATGATACTCCATAAGAGCGGCAACCAATCTGCCGGCCGCAACACCAGAACCATTTAAAGTATGCACTAATTTATTTTTTCCTGATTCTTTTTCTTTATATCGAATCATAGCTCTTCTCGCTTGAAAGTCACGAAAGTTAGAGCAGGATGATATTTCAAGCCAACGCTCTAATCCCGGCATCCATACTTCAATATCATAAGTTTTCGCCGAAGAAAATGAAGTATCTGCGGAACATAAAAGTACCACTCGATAATGAAGTTCTAATTTCTTAAGAATAGCTTCAGCATTAGCGGTAAGTTTTTCAAGCTCATTAGTAGATTCTGCAGGCAGACAGAATTTTACCAATTCTACTTTATTAAATTGGTGAACTCTTATAAGACCTCTTGTATCTTTGCCGGCACTTCCGGCTTCTCTTCGAAAACAGGCCGTCGCGGCGGTTAAGTTAACGGGCAGATCCTCTTCTTTTAATATTTCATCGTAGTATAAATTTGTTAGCGGTACCTCTGCGGTAGGAATTAAATTTAACTCATCTTTATCCATTCTGTAATACTCTTCTTTAAATTTTGGAAACTGACCCGTATTTTTCATACAATCATCTTTTACAAGAAATGGAACCATTCTTTCTTTATATCCATTTTTTTCATGCGTTTTTAACATAAAAGAAATTAAATCTCTCTCAAGCCTTGCTATATTTTCGTTATACACATAAAATCTTGAACCCGCAAGTTTTACTCCCCTTTCAAAATCAATGAGATTTTCTAACTCACCTATTTCATAATGAGGCAGTACCTTAAAATTAAATTCAGGCTTTTTGCCAAAAGTTCTAATTTCAATATTATCGTTTTCATCTGCACCCGCGGGAATATCATCATCTAAAATATTGGGAATATTTATTAATAATGCTACGTATTCTTCTTCTGATTTTTCTTTTTCTTCTTTTAATATTTTTAACTTATCTGAAATTGTTTTTACCTCGGTTAACAATGACTCTACTTTCTCTGGTTCTTCACCTTTTGCCTTAAGTATACCTACGTCTTTAGAGATTTTATTTCTTTCTGCCTGAAGTAACTCTAGTTTCTGCTGCTTTTCTTTATACTTGCCGGCCGTATTTTGTATATTCTTAAAAAGTTCCTGCGGCTGATTTCTTTTTTTTAGATTCTTCAAAATAGCGGCAATGCCTTCATCGTTATTCAATAGTTCTCTGTTTATCATAATGTCAAAACATTGAATTGAAAAACACCGTAAAATAGTTTTTATATATATTTTTATACTCTTTGCTATTAAAAAAAACTTGTCAGGTTGAAAACATTATACATATTGGCGATCTCATAGCGAGAGCGCTAACAAACAAACACCAAGACTGACAAGCGGTGGATTTCATATAAACAGATGAAAAAATATTAAAATAAAAAATATTAAAGTTTATAAAAGGAGAAAAATATGGCCATAAAACCATTAGCAGATAGAGTGTTAATTCAGCCTCTAGACGAAAAAGAAGAAAAAATTGGGAATATTTACATTCCTGACACAGCAAAAGAAAAACCAAACGAAGGTACAATAGTTGCAGTTGGCCCGGGAAAAGCAACTGACGACGGTAAAATAGTACCAATGCAGGTCAAAAAGGGAGACAAAGTACTTTACGGTAAATATTCAGGTACTGAAATAAAAGAAGGCGGTAAGGAATATTTAATAGTACGTGAGTCAGATGTACTCGCTATTATTGAGTAATACAAAATAAATAAAAGATTTTAAAGGAGAAAAAAATGGCAAAAATATTAGATTATGACGAATCAGCCCGTAAAAAAATGATGGCTGGTATTAACAAAATGTCCAACGCGGTTAAAGTAACATTGGGCCCGCGCGGCAGAAATGTGGTAATAGATAAAAAATTCGGCGCCCCTACCATTACAAAAGACGGCGTAACGGTCGCTAAAGAAATTGAGCTTGAAGATGCTTTTGAAAACATGGGAGCACAGCTTCTAAAAGAAGTAGCGACAAAAACCAATGATATAGCTGGTGATGGAACTACAACCGCGACTATTTTAGCACAGCGTATCGCACAGGAAGGCATTAAAAATGTTACAGCCGGTGCGAATCCAATGGATTTAAAAAGAGGAATTGATAAAGCCGTAACTAAAGCTGTTCAGTTTATTAAAGATTTATCAAGACCTATCAATTCTAAAAAAGAAATCGCCCAAGTAGCCACAATTTCAGCAAATAGTGATACAGAAATTGGTGAACTTATTGCAGAAGCAATGGAAAAAGTTGGTAAAGACGGGGTTATTACCGTTGAAGAAGCGAAATCTATAGATACTACTATGGAAGTGGTTGAAGGTATGCAGTTTGATAGAGGTTATATTTCTTCTTACATGGTAACAGATGCAGAGAACATGACAGCAACACTTGAAAATCCGCTTATTTTAATACATGAGAAAAAAATAAGTGCGGTAAAAGATTTGGCACCATTATTAAACCAAATTGCACAGGCAGGTAAACAGCTGTTAATTATTGCTGAAGACCTAGAAGGCGAAGCTTTAGCTACTGTTGTTTATAACACTTTAAGAAAAGCTATTTCAGCTGTTGCCGTAAAAGCTCCCGGTTTTGGTGACCGCAGAAAAGCTATGCTTGAAGATATAGCAATTTTAACCGGCGGTCAGGTTATTTCTGAAGATCTTGGTATGAAGCTTGAAAACACTACAATGGAAATGCTTGGTAAAGCTGAAAAAATAACAATAGAAAAAGAAAATACTACTATAATCAAAGGCGCTGGCAAAGATTCAGATGTTCAGGCAAGAGTAAATCAAATTAAAAAACAAATTGATGACACTACTTCAGATTATGACAGAGAAAAACTTCAGGAACGTTTAGCGAAACTTTCAGGCGGCGTTGCCGTAATTAATGTAGGTGCTGCTACAGAAGTAGAAATGAAAGAGAAAAAAGCCCGTGTTGAAGACGCTTTATCTGCCACAAGATCGGCAGTTGAAGAAGGCATTATCCCCGGCGGCGGACTTGCGCTTATTAAGGCAATAGAAAGTGTAAAATCATTAAAACTAAAGGGTGATGAAGAAACAGGAAAAAGCATTGTAGAAAGAGCACTTGAAGAACCAATGAGACAAATTGCAAACAATTCAGGTCTTGAAGGATCATTAATTGTTCAACATGCTAAAGAAGAAAAAGGAAACATAGGTTTTAACGCGTCTACATTGAAATGGGAAGACCTTTTAGAGGCGGGTATTATTGATCCTGCTAAAGTAACACGTTCTGCTCTTCAAAATGCGGCCTCTATTGCATCACTGGTATTAACAACCGAATGTATTGTTGCCGATAAACCAGAACCAAAAGAAAGCATGCCCGGCATGCCTCCAGGAGGCATGGGCGGTATGGGAGGTATGGGCGGTATGGATTATTAAAATAAACTTATACCGTTTATATCATAAAAAAGGCCGGTTCTACCGGCCTTTTTTAATTAAAAAATTATAAAAAAACACTTTTTCTCAAAGAATTTACTCATTAAGATTGAAAAATCGCTCGAAGATCAATTAGAATGCAAGATATAGATTTTGTTAAAATACTTAAAACAAAAAATAAAATTCCCAAAAAACCTGTTTATTCTAAAAAAATAAAACGAACGAATAGCGGCTATAACTATAATAAATTAATTATTGGATTAGGCGCTGTCGTAATAATCTTTTTTTTAGGAATTTTAGGCGGTATACGCTGGCAAATGCATAAATTTGATTATAATAAAATAGACTTAGAGAAAAATGAAGATTTATCGCTAAGCACGGCTAATATTAATCCAGAAATTAATAAAGAAAATAACAATCGAAGTAAAGAAGAAAAAATTACATTAAATCCAGGTAACAGCACAAAAAGCCCCTTAAAATTTGAAGAAGACGCTTATTTAATTTTATGCAGAAAATACTCAGACAAAAAAGAAGCTCATAGGCAGGGATTCATGCTTAAAAAAACTGGCATACCGATTTTTTTAGTAGAAACCGGAAGCAAAATGAAAATTTACGCCGGACCTATAACGGGAAAAGATGATGCGTATACCCTTTTCGCAAAAATAAAAGCAATGCCAGAGTTTAATGGCGCCATTCTTTACAAAAAATAATTAATGAAAAAAAAAATAAAGCCTGAGAATGATTTTCTTTATATGCAGGCAGCACTCAAAGATGGTAATGAAATATTAGAACTTCTAACTCCTTATATTAATCAAAAAATACTTATTCCCAGAAGCATAGAACAAATTGAAAAAGGAATAAAAAATACATGGATAGCAAAAAGCCGCGAAAATAAAATAGTAGCAACTGCTAGTATCATTTTTTTTAGTAATAATCTTTGTGAAATAAGAGCTCTGGTTGTTGATAAAAAATATCAGTCAAAAAACGTGGGCAAAAACCTAATAACTCAAATAATTTCTTTTTTAACAGAAAATTATCCGACTCCACTTCAAATTTTTGCCCTAACATATGCTGTAGAATTTTTTAAAAAAATTGGATTTACAGTTGTTTCTAAGAGTAAATTTCCCGATAAAATATATGAGGACTGTAAGTTTTGTTTAAAACAAGAAACTTGTGATGAAACTGCGGTAGAGATGCTAATTAAAAAAAAAGATGAATCCGTTAGAAGAAAGTAATATATTAAAATTAGATTTTTCAAAGTTAGAAAAAATAAACAATACTATAAAGGGAGTAATACCAGCAATAATTCAAGACGTTAAAACCGGCAGAGTATTAATGCTGGCATATGTCAATAAAGAGGCTTTGGACTACAGTATAAAAAACAACATTGCCGTGTTTTGGAGTACCTCTAGAAATGAACTTTGGGTAAAAGGCAAAACATCGGGAGAATATTTAGATTTAAAAGGAATCTATGTAAACTGTGAACAGAATTCTTTATTATACAAAGTTAAAATACGATCAGCAGGGGCATGTCATACGAAAAACAAAAACGGGATTCCCAGAAAAAGCTGTTACTACAGAAAAATAGATAAAAATAAATTATTATTCACTGAAGAAGATAAATAATTTCAAGGAAATAATATGTCAAACACTAAATTAAACGGCGCTCAAACACTACCCCGCGGAGGATACCTTGTAAAAACATCTGTTGGCCAAATACAATTTGGGGCGCCGCCTGAGACTATTAAAGACACTATGGTAATGCCAGAGAGCGTGCCTGAAATCTTTGTTCTGCCATTTGAACTTTTTCATGTTGAAAAAGGAATAGCCGTGGCCGAACTTGAGTTCCCTCTTTATTTTAACCACTTTATATGCCAAAAAAAAACTCTGATAATATGCACTAAAGAACAAAAAGAACAAATGGAAATTGTTCTTCAGGAATCTGTTTTTGGCCCTGACAAAGTGGATATTACAAATGAATATATAAAAAAAGAGAACTCTCCGGGTTTTCCTGATATAAAAGCAGAGATGAACTTTTTTCGGGGCAACAGACAATTAAGCGATCTAGTTGAGTTTGGTATCTTTGAAAATAATAAATATCAAATTAAAAATGTTGCTATTTATAGAAAAGGAAATGATGGATTTTCTATAAGCGACAATGATCGAGAAATCGCTTTGATTCCAGGCCTTATTGACTATAAAGTAAAATTTGACATAGGAGCACGATTAAACGAACCTTTTGAAGCGCCTGAATTTGGTATTACCTGCCTTGGACCAAGCCATGGTTTTGATCCAAAAGATAATACTTCGGGTTTTATTTTATGGATAAACCATCGCGGTATTATGATAGATCCGCCTGTAAACTCAACTGAATGGTTAAGAGAATCAAATGTAAATCCGAAACTTATTAATCATGTAATATTAACTCACTGTCATGCCGACCACGATGCGGGTACATTTCAAAAAATACTGGAAGAATCTATGATTACGATTCATACCACTGAAACAATTATGGATAGCTTCATTAGAAAATACACGGGACTAACAAAACTAAGAAAAAAACAGCTTTATGAATTTTTTAATTTTAATCCTATAATGATTGACAGTCCAATTTATATTGAAGGGGCAGAGTTTATTTTCCATTACGCGCTTCACGCGATACCTACAATTGGCTTAAGAGCTCATTATCAAAACAAGTCATTTTTTTACACTTCAGACCACTTAAACCATCCTGATACACTTGAAGAAATAAATAAGAAAGGTGTTTTTCCTAAAGGTCGGTTTGAGTTTTTAAAAGAATTTCCCTGGCATTACGATATAATTTATCATGAAGCGGGCATACCTCCCCTGCATACTCCTATTAAATTTTTAGCATCTTTGCCAGAAGAAACAAAAAAAAGAATAACAGTATACCACATCGCTAAAAAAGATTTTCTCGACGATGGCCACCTTAGGCTGGCAAAATTTGGAATAGAAAATACATTATATCCAGAAATTATACCGCCCAAACACGCAGAAGCAATTCATATTCTAGATACAATGAATAATATTGATTTGTTTCAAGATTTTCCTGTCGCGAAAGCAAGAGAGTTTTTAGGCATTGTAGAAGAAGAAAGATATAAACGCGGCGCATTAATTATAAAAAAAGGAGCTGTGGGAGATAAATTTTATATGATCGCCTCAGGTAATATATTAATACAGGGGATTGATACCGATTATAAAAAAACCTACGGAAAATATGAATATTTTGGCGAAGCCTCGTTAGTCACAGGTGAATTAAGATCAGCCGATGTATTCGCAGAAACAGATGTTATTTTACTAACCATAAAAAAAGACGCGTTTCTTAATTTTATTCAGGGGACCTCTTTAGATCATTATCTAAAACATCTTGCTGAAACAAGAAAAACAAATTCATGGGACGTATTAACCGAGTCTGCTGTTTTTGGAAGCATGACATCGCATCAAAAAACCCAGCTTGAAACATTCATGAAGCATGAAAAAAAAGAAACTCAAGCCTCTTTATTTACTCAAGGTAAAACTTCAGATAAAGCATATATTATGATAAAAGGCACCATAAAAGCCGTGGATGAAAACGGCAATATATTAAAAGAATATGTTACCGGCGATTTTATAGGTGATATTTTTGCGCTTCGTAAAAATGCTCCTTCACCCTATAGCGTTAAAGTTATAAAAGACTCTGAAGTATTTTCTGTCAGCCTTGAAGATCTATCTATTTTTATTCAAAAAAATCCCGGTGTATATATGCGTCTTATCCGCTCTCATGACGAAAGAGATAATTAACTTACTATGCTTAAACCATTGTTAAACATTAATTTTATTAACTTTCTTATGATATGCTCTTAATATATCTTTAAAAGTTAAATAACCTGCCATATTTTCTTTATCATCTATCACTGCTACTTTATCGGTATCATGTTCAAGCAATGACTCTAAAGCCTCTGACAGGTTATTATTCAATTTTAGCGGTGGTACCAAGGTATTCATATAATCTGTAATAAAAAGATTGCTTTTAGAAAACTCTTGCTTTTGCTTTGAAGTTAAAAGACGTATAGAAAAAATACCCTTATATTTATTATTTTGATCATTAACAATAAAATCTGTTTGATGCGTTTTATTGGCAATTTTAAATATATTTTTTACTTTTGTATCTTCGGTAATAATGGCTAAATTTCTATTTTTGTCAAAAGATTCCTTTACATTCATATGAATTAATAAATCTTTAGTCATATCCCAGTGATGAGCAGGCGATTCAAATTTATTAATTTTTTGCCCCTGATATATATTAAACTTATGAGAAAAGATAATAGCAATTATTGAAACAACGGCAAGGGGAGCTAACAATTCATAACTTCCCGTAAGTTCAGAAACCATAATCATAGCCGCAATAGGCGCATTCGCAACCCCTGCAAAAAACCCTCCCATACCCACTATAACAAACGGAACATATGAAGGCACAATATTAGGAAAATAATGATTTCCTAATATGCCTACAATTGCGCCCAGTGTGCCGCCTATAACTAATGAAGGGCCAAAAACTCCACCGGATCCTCCTGTACCAATTGTAAATGAAGTGGCCAGAATTTTTAGTAGCATAACTATTAATAAAAATAAAACTAAAAATATAAAAGAATTTTCAAAACCATCGGTAAAAAATAAATTCCCTATTATACTTTTTGCCGCTAAAGAATTATTTCCTTCCATTAGTTTTTGTAAAAATCCAAACCCGCTGCCTATGCTATCAGAAGAAACTAAACCGATACATCCGACTAGAACTCCACCAATAGTTACTTTTAGAAATATAGGAAGATTTATTTTAGAAGTTACATTATTTACAAAGCGATAGAATTTAACAAAAAAAGCCCCAAATATCATACAGCAAAAACCCAAAATACCATAAAAAACAAGTGAATACCAATTCAAAAATGAATATGCTGGCAAATGAAATATGTGATCCATTCCCCTAAATGAAGTAAATATAAAATATCCTGTTATCGAAGATAAAATACACGGTATAAGGCTGTCTGATTCGAAATCTTCTTTATACAACACTTCAACAGAAGTTAAAGCTGCACCAAGCGGCGCTCTAAAAATTGCCCCCAGCGCGCCGGCCATTCCCGCAAGAAAAAGCGTTCTTCTTGCCCTTGGCCCTAAACCCAAAAATTGACTAATAAGCGAACCAATAGCAGAACCTACTTGAGAGATAGGGCCTTCTTTACCAGCGCTACCGCCGCCTGCTAAAATAGAAATTGTAGCCAAAGTTTTGATAATTGGAGTTCGCCCTCTAACTTTTCCTTCTTTTTCATGAAAATTTTTTATCATGGCATCAGTTCCCGCTCCACTGGCTTCGGGCGCGAAATACTGAACTAACAAACCTGATATAAGTGCGCCCACAACAGGCAGCAAAAAGAAAATAACCGGTTTAAATACTAAAGCTGTTTTTGATGTATGCGAATTTAACTCACCGCCAGCTGTACCTAAGTCAATTCCTGCTAATTGAATAAATGTAAAATCTTCTGCAATTGATAATAAATAAGAGAATCCCAGAGCCGAAAGACCGCTTACAACACCTACTATAATAGAATAAAAATAGATTTTTTTTGGCGAACGCGCCTGGGCCAATTTTTTAAAATCTATTTTTAGATAATTAATTTTCATATTCAACTATTCTAAATTATAGAGGAAATTTTGTGTAACATATTAAAAAATGATTTATTATTAAACGCGCAGACAACCCGTAAAATAACAAACCATTTATCCGTTATAGTTATATTATTTTTCTAACATCTTCAGGCGGTCTGCCTAAAACTGCCCGCTGGCCTTTTATAACAATGGGCCTTTCAATTAAAATAGGATTTTTATTTAAATATTCCAGTAAAATATCATCACTTAAATCTTTATTTTTCAAACCCAGATTTTTATACAATGGTTCTGATTTTCTAAAAATATCTCTGGGCCTTTTACCCATTTTTCTCAATATTTCTGCTAGTTCAGCAGTTGACGGCGGGTTATCTAAATAATAATTTATTTCAGGTTCTATACCTTTTTCACGGATTATTTGAAGAGCCTCTCGGCTTTTTCTGCATTTTGGATTATAATATATTGTAACTTTCGAAATCACTTTTAACCCGCCGATATTACCATCTGTCATTAAAAATGACATATCCTAAGTATCAATTTTAGACAACTTGTCAAGCAGAATTTATGCTTTATAACCCGCGTATTAAAAGCCGATAATATATCAAATGTATCAATTGAAATCAATTAATGGGAAATTCGATGAGTAAAATTAAAAACGCTGAAATAAAATACTACGGAGTAAGAGGTTCAATACCCACCCCAGGAGAGAAATTTAAAGAGTATGGCGGTAACACGACCTGTCTTTTTATTGAACTTGAAGACGATATAATTATAATAGATGCAGGTACGGGCATTCGTGTTCTGGGGCTTGACTTGTTAAAGAGAGAATTTGGTACAAAAGAAGGCGGTACAGCTCATATCTTTTTTTCTCATACTCACTGGGATCATATTCAGGGTTTTCCTTTTTTTATACCGGCTTATTTACCACAAAACACTTTTCATGTTTATGGTGAAACTAAAGAAATAAAAGGTCTGGATGCGAAAGACAAAGAAGTTCTTGAAACTTGGACAATTGAAAGAACAATAAGAACACAACAAACATTTATGTTTTTTCCCGCTTCAACTCAAAATATGGGTTCTAAACTTATATTTAATGAATTAAATTTTAACAGCGAAAAAAAAATAAACAATTTTTCCGTAAAAACGATACGTCTGCGCCATCCGAATAACAGCATGGGTTTTCTTTTTAACTTCGCAGGAGAAAAATTCTGTTTTTGCACAGACGTTGAACATAACGACGAAATGATAACTGAGCTTTCTAAATTCGCAAAAGGATGTAAAGTATTAGCTTATGACTGTCAATATACACCTGAAGAATATGTTGACGGTAAAATAGGATGGGGACATTCAACATTTGAGGCTGCCGCAGAAATATGTGAAAAAGGCGGAATTGAAAACTTGCATATGATTCATCACGATCCCATGCATGATGACCAATTCATTAAGAAACTTGAAAAAAGAGCCCAACAGCGTTTCAAAAATACTCTAGCTGTAAAAGAAGGCTTTAATTTTTTCATTTGATCTTGACACTCTGATTTATTTTTTCGAATTGAATTAACAATTCATTATATTTACTATAATGTAAGTATATATTTTAATTAAAAAAATCAAATATGGAGAAAAAATGAACGCGAAATCCGAAACCTTAAATTTTCAGGCAGAAACCAAACAATTGCTTGATTTAATGATCCACTCTATTTATTCGAGCAAAGATATATTCTTAAGAGAACTTATCTCAAACGCTTCTGACGCTCTTGACAAACTCAGATTTGAAGCTGTCACTAAAAAAGATTTACTTAAAGAAGGCGAAGAACTTCACATAAGACTTGAAGTTGATAAAAAAAATAAATTATTAACGATTCATGACAACGGTATAGGAATGAACCGCAATGAAGTTATAGAAAATATTGGAACAATAGCAAAATCGGGAACCAGAGAACTTCTTGAAAAAATGAAAAGTTCGAAGCAAAAAGGAGAATTGGAAGGATTAATAGGTCAATTTGGAGTTGGTTTTTATTCAAGCTTTATGGCCGCCGATAAAGTATCTATTTTAACAAAAAGAGCGGGTGAAGATAAAGCCGTTCTATGGTTATCTTCAGGTGAAGGTTCCTATGAAATTTCTGAATCTGAAAAAGAATTACATGGAACTTCTATTACACTGCATTTAAAAACGGATAAAGAAGATGAATCCCTTGAAGACTATACGGATGAATATATTCTTAAAAGAATTGTTAAACAATATTCAGATTTTATAAGCTATCCCATATTAATTAAAGAAGAACGTGAAGAAGAAGAAAAAGATGAAAAAGGTGAACCCAAAAAAGACGGTAAAAAGAGAAAAGTAATAGAAGATGTTACCATTAACTCAATGAAACCCATATGGACACGTTCAAAATCAGATGTAACAGAAAAGGATTATGCTGAATTCTACAAACATATTTCCCATGACTGGAACGAACCTTTAAAAACTATAACATTCAGCGCAGAAGGACGCATAGAATATAAAGCCTTATTATACATTCCCGCGAAATCGGCTTTTGATATGTTTTTTCAAAATACAAAAGGCGGTTTAAGACTTTATGTTAAGAAAGTAATGATTCTTGAAAATTTAGAAGAACTTATTCCCCGTTATTTGCGTTTTATTAAAGGAGTAGTTGAATCTACCGATTTACCCTTAAATATCTCACGAGAAAATCTTCAAAAAAACGCTGTTGTAATGCAGATACAAAAAGGGCTTACGAAAAAAATACTAGATAGTTTAAATGAAATGCTTACTAAAGAAAGAGATAACTATGAAAAATTCTGGGCAGAATTTTCTCCTGCTTTAAAAGAAGGCATTAATGCTGATTTTGAAAATCGTGAAAAAATTGCTTCACTTCTTCTTTTTTATTCTTCAAATTCTGATAAGCTTACAACTTTGAAAGATTATGTTAGCCGCATGAAAAGTGATCAAACAGATATTTTTTTTATTACCGGCGAGAACAGAGATATAATTGAAAACTCCCCTCACTTAGAGTCATTTAAAAATAAAGGTTATGAAGTACTTTATCTACTTGATCCCGTTGACGAATTCGTTCTTGAATCATTAGGCGAATTTGATAAGAAAAAAATTAAAAATGCCGGCAAAGGGGCTGATATAAGCACAAAAGAAGAAAAAGAAAAAGCTGAAAAAAAACTAAAAGAAGAAGGCAAAAAATATGATGACCTATTAAAATTTTTTCAGGAAAAACTTTCAGATGATGTCAAAGAAGTAAAACTTAGCTCAAGATTAGTAAGCGCCCCCGCGTGCCTTGTAGCCGATGAACACGGTTTTAGCCCGCATCTTGAAAAAATTTTAAAACAACATGGCGACAAACTGCCAAAAACAAAAAAAATACTAGAAATAAATTCTGATCATAAAATTTTTCAAAATATACATGATCGCTATACTAAAGATAAAAACGATCCTCTCGTTTTAGAAAGCGCTGAATTATTATACAACTATAGTCTTTTAGCCGAAGGAGCTCCCGTTACCAATCCGGTTAAATTCACAGCATTACTTACTAAATTAATGGAGAGAGCGTTTTAACTAAAAAGTAATGCGAATATTCTCGCATCAAAAAACTTATTTAAAAAATTTATTTTTTATAATATTTTTTTTTACTGCTATATTTTTTATTTTTTTATGTAAAACAAACATTTACGCTCAAGAAAATAAAAATAAAGCATACAAAGTAAAAATTAATTTTGAGTTAAATGACGAAGCAAAATATTATGAAATACTCTGGTTGACCAAAGACATTGATATAAATAATTATGAAAAAATACCAGCGAAAAGTTATATTGAAACAATCCGCCATTCTCCTTTCATCGCAGTAATTGATGAAAACATAAAATATTTTAAAATACGTTCCGTATATTCCAGCGATATATATGGAGCATGGAGCAAAACTTACAGTATAAATTTATCTATCTTAAAAGAAGAGGCACTAAGTAAAACACCAAAAGATTCTTCTCAGTTTTCCTCTGAAACAGCAGACTTCTTTCAAGTTCTAAATGTTCGAGGTCAAAAAAAAATGTTTCTTAAAACAGATACTCTACCATTAGAAAAAATTACTAAACTAAAAGAATTTTATTTTTCATTAAACAAATCGAGCCTTTCTCGCTATGAAAAACCCTTAAATCTTCAATCATCAGGAAGATACAAATTAGATATCTATGATCTAAATAAGAACTTGATTTCAAGTTTTGAATTTTGGATTGATAAGAAACCACCGCAGACTTTTTTAGGAATATATCCGCCTTTTTACTCGGCAAACAATATACTGTATCTGGGGAAAAAATCATACATTGAATTAAAGGCAGCTGATCCTTATTCGGGAATTCAAAATATTTTTTATAGAATATATCCTGTAGGCTCTCATCCGCCCTCTTTCGAAGAAGCAAGAGAAAAAATTGTAATACGAAATACAACCGAAGAAATTGAAACTGACTTTATTCTTGAGTATTACTCCATTGACTTTATGAACAATAAAGAAGATATAGGCATTGCATATTTTTTTATAGACATAAAACCGCCTAGACTTCTTAGTTTCTTCCCGGCTTCTGAAGATACAATATTACTAAAAATTAAAGATTCAAATATGCCTGTCTTTTGTAAAATATTTTATGAAAATAAACTTTACTATAAAAATTATATTTTTGAATCAACCATCATGAAAAAAACAATAGATATACCCTTAAAAGGCGATATTAAAATTGAACTTATCGATCAAACGGGCAATAAAAATCTGTTCTTTGAAAGAATACCATAACAATTTACTCATAAACAGAAACATCTTTAACCTTAGGCGGATTTAACATAGGCCTGTAAGTTAATGTAAATCTGGCTTCTTTTGGCAGACCTCTTCTTATAATTGAGCCATTTTCTGATATAAGAATAGAAAGAACTTCCCATATAATTTTAGAATCTTTTGCCGTTTGCATGTTTGTTATTTCAATTTTAGTATCCTTTGTTATTTCTTCTTTAAGTTTAATTGTTTGATTTTTTATTTTTTGAAAAACGCGCACCTTGTAACTATTTGCTTCTTTTACATGCTGCCAGCTTAAAATAATTTTTTTATCTTTTCCAATAAGTTCAATTTTACCGTCCGCGGGCATAAGATTATCAGCCGAAGGAAGACTTAAAAAAGCTGTTTTTTCTTTTGAGTCATCAGCCTCGCTTCTATCCTCTTTTTTTTCAATATCTTTTTCTTCTACTGTTTTTTTTATCTCAGGTTCTTTTTTTTCTAATCTTTTCTTTACATTTTTTTGTTTTATTTTAACCTTTTCTTCTTTACTCTCAACTGCCTGAGATGTTTTAGAATCTGTTTTTTGGGGTGTGACAGTTTCATTTTTTACTTCTTGGTCCGGTTTTTTCTCTAAGCTTACTTCACGCGCATCTATTTTGTTTTCTATATTATCTTCAATTTCTTTTTCATAAATTTCAGGTTTTTCTTCTATTTCTCTTTTACGCTTCGGGCTTTCTAAATTTTTAGGCAGGATTGCTGATTTTTCTTTTTCTTCTTTTAATGCAGAAGAGGAAGGTTTATCATTAGTTTTTAAAACTAATGTGGTTTCATCAGTTTTTATTAATTCTGGCTCTTTTTCTATTTTTTCTTTAGTCGCTTTTTCAGCTTCTTTTTTTTCAATAGTTTCTTTTTGATTTTTACTTTCTACAATATTTTTACCAACATCTTCAGATGAAGCTGGTCTTTTATATTTTATCTCATTACTTTGAGTATTTTCTTTTTTTACGGGCAGCCGTTCACTTATTATTTCTTTTCTCTTAACTTTATCATCTTTTACAGGTTCAATGGAATCATTTTTAAAAACTATCTCTTCTTTCGTTTCATCTTTTATCTTATTTTCTTGATTTTCTTGTTCTTTATCTGGTTTTATTATCTCGCTTGTTTTTTCTTTTTCTGATTTTTTTTCTTTTGTAGTTTCTTTTGGTAATTCTTCGTACACTTTCTCTTTTTCAGGAACTTGTTCCACTTTTAAAACTTCATCTTCTATGCCTTCTTCAATTTTTAATTCTTCATCATCTTTATCTTTGATCTCATCTTTTTGAATATCGCCGTTCTTATTATTCGGTACTTTTGGTTTTTCATCTGTTATTTTTTTAGTCATTACCGGTATTTGTTTTATTGTTTTCGAAGAATTCTGTTTTCTATAAATTTTTTGTTTTTCTTTTTTTACCTTAGGTTCTGTAATCTCTTTCTTTTTATGAACTTCTATCTGAGGAGCCGCCTCTTTTAATTCTTTTTCAATAGGAACTATTAGGTTTTCTTCATATTCTTTTTTTTCTTCTGATACATCTTCACTTTCTTTTTCTGAAAGAAAAAAATAATTCGTATCGGCTGGCGGTTCTTTCGCGGTTTTTTCTTTTAATGTTTTTTTTATCACCCGCCAGTAATAATCACCCGGTTTCATTTCACTTTCGGTATGAGATTCAGCTGTTGTTTCTTTTTTTGAAATTACATCGTAAAACGCGGGGTCTTTCGCGATAGTAAGTTCAACAGGTTCTTTTTCTTCTTTCTTCTGCCACTTGAATTTTATATCTTTTTCATCAGTTTTAAAAACTTTTTTATCTGGTGGATAATAAGCTTTTATTGGATTTTCTTTTTGAATGTAAAAACTTGTAACCGCTGAAAATATTTTTTCTGAATTATCAGAATCAATTATTTTAAAATACCAGTTTCCTTGTTTTAAATTTAACGCATACTCTTTTTGATCTGCTACGCTTATTTTTATTTCATTTTTAAAATCAACAGCGGCCGAAAGAACAAGCTGGTAATTACTAATATTTTTATCAGAGCGCCAAGAAAAATTAATTGTCTCTTCATCTTTATCAGTAAAAAAGTAAGAACCATCTTTAGGTTCTATAATATATATTTCAAAAATCTTAGAGTTCATCTGCGAGTTTTCATCTAATATAGTTTCAGAATTCTCTGAAACTATATTTTCATTGTCTTTTCTTAAATAGCCCACACTGCCTTTTACTGTTGATAATTTTATCTGATCACCTATTTTGTATAATGTAACTTTAGCCCCGTCTATTTTAATATACTCTTCTGGAGCAATTTGAATATAAGCAGCATTTCCTTTTTGTGTTTCAGCAGTCAGGGTTCCTCTTTCAAAATTGATACCCCATGAATTTTTTATGAAATCGGTATGAATTTGTGTATTACTGCCCAATTCTAAGTTAAGCGTATTATCTAGTTTAATAACCGCGCTTGAATTTTCTTCTGTGAGAATAGAGTCATTTAAAAAAACATTCATATTTGAATGAGTTTTTTCCCATGCGAAATTGTCCGAATATTTTTTTAAAACATTATTTAACTTAAAAACAATAATTCCTATTGGTTCACTTTTTTTAACCTCTTCTTGCCTGTTTAAAATATTTTTATAGAGAAAAAACGATAACATTGCTATTAAAACAGCAATTAAAATAACAAGCAATAATTTATTAATTTTCATTTTAATTATATTCTTTATATTCTATTATACAGCTTTTCTTTTAGTTCTTGAATATTATGCACGGTATTTTTATTATTCTTTTCTCCTAAAACCGCGTACAATTTAAATTCTTTGCCGCTTTCTTTAAACTTTGCAATAGCGGCTTCTTCACAAATAATATTATTTTGAACTGCTTCATAAGTTTCTTCACAAATTAATATATCTAAATTCATCGCAGAGGTTGACTTTTCAATTCTCGCGGCAGCTTTTACAGCCTCACCCATTATCGCAAATTCAGTCGTGTCGGATGTTTTTAATGTTCCTGTAATTATCTCACCAGTTTTAATACCGCATCCAAATTTAATGGCTGGCTTATTTTCACTTTCTCTTCTTTTATTATATTCAATCAATTTTTCTCTCATACTTAAAGCGGCATTAACACTGTTTGTCATAGCTTTTTTCGAATGCTTTTCTTTTCCCCACAAAGCAAGAGCGCTTCTGCCTATAAATTTAATCACAATTCCTTTATTTTCTAAGATAATTTCATTTATTATTTTATTAAAATCATTTAGAAGACGTACAAGCTCTTCTGGCTCTGATTTTTCAGATAACTCAGAAAAATTTTGAATCGCCGATAAAAAGACAGTCGTCTTTTTCTTTTTCGCCTCTTCAATAATTTCTTCTTTTATATTTTCTTTATCTTCTAAATGCTGTTTAGAATCATCCTTATTAATAACAACTTCTTCTTCTTCAATTTCACCTTTCAAGTTTTTTTCTGAAGATATATTTGTGTTAATGCCAGATTCATTTGTGCTGACTTTTTGTAATACCGTATTAAATTTTTTTGAAACTCTATTTGTGTATAAATAACTAAATAAAAAAGAAATTAATAATACTATTACTAAAACGATTATACTTCTTATACGAACGCGTGAAATAAACTCAGAATACTTAGCGACAGGGCTTATTGTAACAACGCCAAGGTTTAGATCAGGAATTCTTTGAAAAGCCCCCCAGTAACTATTTTCATTTTCAGAATATTCTATTAGATTTGAATCTTTGATATCTTTTATCATCAATTGTACGGCTTTATTTTCTTTCATACTTTGAGGTGATAAAACTAAATTTAAATCTGGATGAACCACAATTTCACCTGAAAAATCTGCCGCGAATGAAACAATTTCTTTTTGAACAATGGTTTTTTCGGGAATTTTTTCAGTAAGCAAAGAAGCAGCTACGGCACTGGCATTAGTCATTGACAAAATAACGCTTTGCACTTGATATTCATCTTTTATGGGAATAATATAAATTAAAACGGGCTTATTAAATTTATTTGATACATTTTTAATAATTAATTTACCTTCAAAGGCATCTTTTAAATATTCAGTTAATTCTGCTTGTATTTCTTTTACCTTATTTTCATTAATTTCTATAATACCTGTGTTATTTATAAATTCAAATTCGGGTTTATGATTATTTTTTTCTAAGTTTTTATAAACAGAAAAATAAATAATATCCTGATCATTTTTAATTATTGATGATTTTATAAATGTTTCTGCGTTTGAAGCGCTTGAAAACTGCCGCCGATTTTCAATATTATTGTAAAACCGCATTTTATTTTGAATTTCATTTCTTATTTTTTCTGATAAATGCTGTGAGGTTTTCCATGCTGCCAGTTTAGTTAAATTTTTAAACTCATTTTTTATAATATGTATTGAAATATAATAAATTGAAGCAGCCGTTAAAATAACAAAAAAAGAAACAAGAATTGATGTTTTCAATTTAAAGTTAATTGGATTTTTTTCCATATAGACAATATTATATTATCGGCTTTTTATAGTAGAATATTTTTATTTATAAAAAATATAAATCTCTTATAAAAATATTTCATAAAGATATTTATTTAATATTTATAATCATATATTTTTATTTATAACAAAATATATAAGATATTTAAAAACTTCTTTGAAAATTATGCCTTTTTGTCGAAAGTATATTGTGGAAGTCATATTATTTATTATTTTTTTGGGATTTTTACAGGGACTTACCGAGTTTTTACCTATATCAAGCAGTGGTCATCTGGCATTAATGGAAAATATCCCCTTTTTTCATGAATTTTCGCATAAAATTCAAACAAGCTTCTCTCTTCTTGCTTTTAACGTAATTTTACATATAGGGACGATTGTCGCTGTTATATATTTTTGGCGAAAAGATATATTATCACTTATAAAAAAAAGTTTTCAAAACCTTAAAGAAAAAAATTATAAGGGCGAAGGTATTCGAATTCTCATATTAATTTTTTTAGCCACACTGCCCGTACTATCAGTGCCTTTTTATAAAGACTTTGTTAGCGCTACTTCTGAAAGTTTAATCTTAGTTTCTGTATTTTTTATTATAAACGGTTTGTTTTTAATAATTTCAGATATTTTTGTAATTAGGAAGAAGAAACACCATGAGCATCTAAAAAATCTTTCGGAATATCAAAATAAAAACGCATTTATTGTGGGAATTTTTCAATGTTTCGCAGTTTTGCCGGGGATATCAAGATCAGGTAGTACAATATCAGCTGGTCTTTTTACGGGACTTTCAGGGGAAGAAAGTGTCCGGTTTAGTTTTTTAATATCTATACCGGTTTTAACAGGAGCCGCCCTTTTAGAAGGCAAAGAAGCTTTTATAGACACACAAATTACAAATTTCAGATACGATTGGGCGGCTATTGGTATAATATCATCTTTTTTAGCCGGTATTTTATCATTAAAGCTTCTTGTATGGCTGGGTAGAAAATTAATATTTTATCCTTTTGGAATTTATACGTTAATTTTAGGCATTATAGTGTTACTAACAACATAAAAATAAGGAATTATTATGAAATGGCTTTTAAAAAAAGAAGTATCAGAATCTGAAAAACTCCCTTGGTTAAAAAAAACAATAGAAAACCACCAAACAAATAATATTAACAATCAAAATGATGAAAATTTTGAAAATTATAATGAAGATGAAAATGAACTGAATCAAATTCATCAGTGGGAAACCAATACAGCTGAAAATAGTGAAAATTACATACCTGAAACATCATTTAGAGAAAGTCTTCAAAATCTTGAACATAATACATTTGTAAGAAATGATACGTATTCACCGGAACCAAAACAGGAAAATAAAGAAAATTTTAAAGTACCCTGGGATGACATTGATAAAAGAATTAAAGAATCAAACAGCGCCATTAAAAATCAAATTAATTCTCTTGATATCTTAAAAAACTCATGGTACCAAAAAAAAGAGGCATTGGAAAATCAAAAAGATTTATTTAATAAAGTTCAAAAAACTGAAACTGAACCAAATTCTGAAAGCTTTTCATCCCATCACAAAATACATAACCCAAAACTTAAATGGATTGATAAAAAAGAAGACAAGTTTGATAATAATCCTTTATGGATGCAAAAAATTAAATTTATAGACAAAGAAGAACTTTTTCATATAAAAGAAAATAAATTAAACGAAAATTCATGGATTCAAAAAGAAGAAATTATGAATCATGAAAAACCAGATTGGTTTTTAAAAAAAGAAAACTCAGAAACTGAAAATATTATTCCCGCAAATGAAATTTATCAAATTAAAAATCCTTTCATTAATGAAACTGAAAATAAACCAGAACTAGAAAACACTGAAACTAAAACAAATGAATTTAAATTCGAAAAGATCAACAGCATTCCCTGCAGGCTTGATATTTATCCCAAAGAAAAAGATAATTTCGAAACAATTTCAGACGAACCCGGTACAATAGAATTTTCAGAAAACATTAAAGACTCTTTTAATCCAATACAAAGTGAAGGTCCCTTAAAAGAAGCTTCTTTACAAGATACAACTGAATGTGAATTAGAATCTGATTCTATTAAAAATGAAACTATAACTGATAATTCTAATGAGCCAAGCATAGAACATGAAAATAATTCTTATTCAAAACCTGATGCAAACAAAGACATTAGTATAGATGAATATTTTAACTTAAATAAAATAGAAGAACCTGAAACAAAAGATGACGAAAAGCTAGATCCGCATTCTGTTGCTAAAGAACAAGTTGAAGATTTAAGTATTTCTGAAGAAGAAGAAGAAGAAAAGTGCAAACCGGAATTTTCTTATCAAAGGTACCGCGAAGAAAAAAATAAATCTGAAGAAGAATTAAAAAATAAAGAAACCCAAAAATCTGATCCCCTTCATGAAGAACCCGCGTCGGTAACTCCGATTTTATCTTTAGGAAGTCAATATAATTTACCCTTTCATATTTTAAGAAAACAAGAAACAGCGGTTGAAATTAACAATACCGAAGAGACTCAATATGTAATAAAGAAACTTGAGAGCACATTAGAGCAGTTTAATATAGAAGGACGCGTGGTAGGAATACAGGCTGGTCCTATTATCACAAGATATGAAGTTAAAATGGCGCCCGGCATTAAAGTAAGTAAAATTTTAGGCTTAACAGACGAACTTGCCATGGCTCTTGAAGCCATTAGAGTTAGAATTGAGGCCCCTATTCCCGGCAGATCTACCGTAGGTATTGAAATTCCCAATAAAAAAAGAAAAACTGTATATTTAGGTGATATAGTTTCAGATAACATTTATAACGATTTTAACGGGGCACTGCCTCTTCCACTGGGCAAAGACATTGCCGGCAACCCGGTTGTACATGATCTTACAAAAATGCCTCACCTTTTAATAGCAGGCGCCACAGGATCGGGAAAATCAGTTGCAGTAAATTCATTTATTTCAAGCTTGATACTAAATAAAAGCCCCAATGAAGTAAGGTTTCTTTTAATAGATCCTAAACTGGTTGAACTTTCTCATTATAACGATATACCGCATCTTTTGCATCCGGTTATTATTGATCAGCAAAAAGCCATACAAGCCTTAAACTGGGCGGTAGAAGAAATGGAAAGAAGATATGAAGACCTTGCCGATCTTCGCGTTAGAGATATTCGAACCTATAATGAAAGAATAAAAGAACATAAAAAAGAAAATCCATCACATACTAACTGCCGCCCTATTATGCCCTACATTGTTATATTAATTGACGAGCTAGGCGATTTAATGCTTACTGCGGGCAAAGAAATAGAATCTTCTGTAATTAGATTATCTCAAAAAGCACGTGCCGTGGGTATTCACTTAATTTTAGCCACGCAAAGACCTTCGGTAGATGTTATTACGGCTTTGATAAAAGCAAACTGTCCCGCCCGAATCGCGCTTCAGGTGGCGCAAAAAACCGACTCTAGAACTATTCTTGACTCAAACGGGGCCGAACAGCTTGTTGGCGCGGGTGATTTATTGTTTAAGCATCCATCATGCGCTCAGCTTATGCGAATTCAAGCTCCCCTTGTAAACGACGAAGAAGTTGAAGAAATCGTAAAAAACACTATTCCGCTGGGCAAGCCTTCATACATAACTCTTGAAGACCCAAAAGCCAATAGCGGAACTCTTGACAGTGAAGATGAGGAGCTTTTTGACGAGGCATGGAACATTATTCTTGAAAGCCAAAAAGCTTCTGCAAGTTATCTTCAAAGAAGACTACGAATAGGCTATAACAGAGCGGCCCGCATCATAGAAGCTCTTGAAGCGAAGGGCTATATTGGTCCGCAGATTGGTTCTAAACCCAGAGATATTTTGCTACAAAGTTAAATTTACTGATAAAGAATATAATAAATTAGACAGGATTTACATGATTTTCAGGATTTATGTATTCTTTTTTGATAATGACACAGACAGAGCGCCAACCTGTGGCCTGCGCACATAATTGCCCTGGATAAAATTACTCCACAATCAATCCTTCAAATCTGCGTTCTATTCTCTTCCTGCTTTCCTGGCTTCCTTATAATCTTTATTTTTCATCTGTGTTTCATTTTCCTAGGTTTCTAAAATCAACACACAAATATCATCTTCAATGGTTAGTTTTTTTTCAATAGTCTGAAATTTTTTTGAGAATTGTTTTAAAGATAACGAAAATGAATTTTTCAATAACGAATACAATGGGGTATTAGCGAAAGATTCTATTCCCAAATTCATATTTTCATATTTATATTTTACAGAATCTAAAAGTCCATCACTGTAAAAAATAAGACGCCTGTCTTTAGGCAGTATAATTTTTTTATTTGTGTAATACTTTTTCTTTTTCACAAAATCGTTTGAAACTCCCAGCGTATGTCCCTGCGGCGATATATCTAAAAACTCCAGCTTTAATTCATGATTTTTATTTTGACTTAAAATTATAGGCGGCGGATGCGAAGCCGAAGAAAAAACAAGTTCTCTTTTCTCATGATTGAAAATGCAGTACATCGCACTTATTAAATTACCATTTAAATAAGGCAAAAGAAATGAATTTAATTCAGTTAAAAACTGGGCAGGATTTATCAGTGATGATTTTTTTACATTTTCTTTGTAAACAGAGAGCGCGTTTGATATTACGCTTTTTACCATCGCCGTGTATAAAGATGAAACAATACCATGGCCAGATACATCGCTGAAAAATATACCTGTTTTCTTATTTTTTTCAAGAGAAATTATATTGTAAAAATCACCGCCAACTTCTTCCATAGGTATGTAAAAAGCATCAATATCTTTAAGTTTTACTCCGCTTATCATTTTATTTTGTATTTCTGAAGCTATATCTATTTGATTTCTATTTAACTCATTTTTAAGCATGCTCATTTCAAGCTGAAAATTATTTTCTATCATTTTTTGTTTTAATTTTATAGAGTTTATTTCTATATCTTCATTTTCTTTTTGAATTAACTTCATTCTATAAGCTAAACCGAAAGAAAGAACAGTGGCGCCTACGGCAGAACCTATCTGCACCACGTGCTCAGTAACATTGTATATATAAATATTAAAAATTTTTAACCCATAAACAAAACTTCCCAATAGCCAAACAAACCAGCTCCATAAATAATATCTTACCGGCATATATTTTTTGTACAAGGCAATAGACAATGCAAACGCTAAAAGCGGACCTATAACCATAATAAGAAGTATCATTTTTATACCGGTCTTTATACTAAAAATAGATACAACGATATTTATCAAACAGGCAGTAGCATAAATAACAGTACTTTTATAAAACAGAGGTTTTTTTTCTTTTAAATTTAAAAATGAAATAGTAAATAAAGCGCTGAAAAAACCACTTATACCTGCGGTAAACATTCTAATAAGCTGAAGATTATTTTCATTTGAAAGAAAAAATATCTGCGCAAGAAATCCATCCATACCAAAAAATGAAATCGCAAAAAGAAACGTAAATATTATATAATGAATATAAGTTTTTTCTTTAACTAAAAAATAAATATACAGGTTATAAATCACCATAACTAGAATTATACCGTAATAAATCCCATGAAGACTTGTTTCTACCCTGTCTTTAATTAAAATTTCTTTTGTAGTCATTAAAAGTACGGGAATTTCTATGGTATCTATTGAACTTATTCTAAAGAAAATTTCTTTTGTGGTATTATATGGAATATTTAACTTAAAAATATTTTTTCTATGATTTACGTCTCTTTTTTCAAAATCACGGGAGTTCCCCTGTTCTTTTTTTATAACTACGCCTGCGTTATTAAAATAAAACAAATCAATTTCATCCAGCATGGTAAAATTAAAAACAAGGTTCCAGTTTTCTTCAGTTGAATTTTTATTTTGTATTGAAACTTTTCCCCAGATATTTGATTCGGTAAATCCAAAAGTCGGATAACTTTTGTTCATAGGTATAAATTTATTTATTTTATCATTATATATTTGTTCAAATGGTAAAGAAGCGCTTTTATCTTCATAAAAACTAATATCTTCACTTATATCGTATACATTATTTTGTTCATTTAATTGTACATTCAAGCCAAAAATGGGAACATGAAAAAAAATTAAAAATAAAAAGGCTGTTATTTTTATAGGTTTTTTTATAAAATTCATTTTTCTGTTTTGTGCTCTTTTATATTTTCATGGCATCTTTTATTTGTTTGTTTACACGTAAAAATAAAAAATAATTGTAAACATATCTCAATATAAAAATGAAATATTTTATTAATTTGCTTTGAAATGATCCCATATAAAAAATTAACTGTAATATTTTTTGCATTATATCTAACTACAGATATTTATTCAGAAGATATTTTAAAGTTAAGCAAAGATAAAAACACTTACAATTTAAGCCCTTACCTTTATTTTTACAGAGACAGCACTGAAAAACTAAAACTAAATGAAATAATTAATCTCTATAAAGATAATAAATTTATAAAAAATACTTCTTATACTCCGTCATTTGGTTTTACCAATGACGCTGTTTGGGGTAAATTTTCTATACAAGACAATTTTAATTTAAATAAAGAATGGCTGCTTCTTTTTGATCTTCCTTTAACAGATAAAATTGATTTGTTTCTTGAAAAAAATGACGGTTCCTATAAAGAATATATTTTAGGCACACAACGCGATATAAATTCAAGATATATATTCTACCGAAAAAATATTTTATCATTAGACTCAGATTTCAGCCTTCCTAAAAATATATATATTCGCATACAGGCCCTAAATCCGTTGGATGTACCGCTTCGTATCATTTCAAAAGACGAATTTCTAAATACCAATCGCTTAGAAGCTATATTAATGGGTATTTATTACGGCATAACTCTTGTAATGATTATATATAATTTTATTATCTATCTTTCATTAAAAGATAAGAATTACTTATACTATGTTTTATATATTTTACTATATGCTTTAGTACAAACTGGATTAGACGGATACCTATCTCAATTTTTATACGCAGAAAACAATTTAATAGCGCATAAACTGCGTTCTTCAAGCGCCGGCGCGGCTATCTTTTTCTCGATTTATTTCACTATTTCTTTTCTTAATCTTAAAGAAAATCAAATTAAAATATACAATATACTAAAAATTTTATCTGGACTTTGTATTGTGCAAATTCTCATTGCAAATATTAATTTCTCAATTGGCCACAGGCTTGCTTTTTTCCTTATGTTTTTAGGCATAATTTTATTCATACTGGCTTCTGTTTCACAGTTAAAAACAAATAATAAAGCCCGGTATTTTTTTGGCGGATGGATATTTTTTTTAATTATGGCCCTAATTTACAGTTTTAAAACAATAGGTGTATATGTTCCTTTTCTTACTACTTATGGTATGCAATTAGGCTCTTTATGGGTTATCATTTTTTTATCGATGGCCCTGGCTCAATCTATTAAAGAGATGGATAAAGAAAAAGAAAAAAAAACAATAGAGACATTAAAAAGTAAACAAATTTTAAAAGAAAAAGAAATTGAATTTAAAAAAATTAATATTAAAAATGAATTAGTTGAAAGAGATCTTGCGGTTACAAGAAATATTTTACAAGGTTTAATACCGCAGGGTAAAATACATAATAATTTTTATTCTTTTTTCGCCATAAGCGAAAAAATAGGCGGTGATTTTTATGATATTTTTAACATATCGGCAAACCAAACCGCGGTTTTCATAAGCAGTCTTTCAAAAAGAAGTGTGCCGGCGGCAACTTTATGCGTTATGATAAAGACAATCTTAAATAATTTACGCACTCATCAAAATAAAAATATTAGCACGATGCTTTTTGAACCTTCAAAACTTATTTCGTATATTTATAAAAACTTAGAAGCTCATATTAAAAAAAGTGAAATTAAAATATTATATGGTATCTATGATAAAAAATCAAAGGTATTTAAGTATATAAATAAGAATTATTATAATCCCATGATATTATCTAAAGATAAATTTAAAGATAGGATAAGCTTATCATTTTCTCACAATGAGAAGAGTTCTAAAAGTAAAAATCAGATAAAACAAAAGATTAGCGCATCAAAGCATAATATTAAAGAAATTAAATTAAATCATGGCGATAAACTCTTTTTTTACAATAGAACTATCGCCTCATTTATCAGCTTAGATAAAAGTAATTTTTTAGATATTGTAAAACAAAGTCAAATTTACGATCTTTTTAGAGAAATACAAACATATGAACCATACGATTTTTTTCAAAAAATAAAAGAAAATATTTCTACCACAAACACCAAATTTATAGCTAACGATATTTGTTTTATTACGCTTAACGCTTAATAAACTATCAAAAATATATAATACTCAACATTGTTGCTTGCAATTATTGCTTTTTGCTTAATATTTATGCATATTCAACAACTTTTGCTCTGGCACGAAATTTGCACGAAATATTATAATATCAAAATTTTAAGGAAACTACAATGAAATATACCATAACGAATAAAAAATATTTTATCCTAATCTTAGGGCTCTATTTTACACTCTCTTTTTCTATATTTTCTCAAGAAAATGTAAAAGAAGCAGCCGCGAAAACAACAATTATTTCAGACATTGCGCAAAAAATTGACTCTGGCAGAACCGCGTGGATGCTTACCTCTACGGCTTTTGTTCTTTTAATGATACCCGGGCTGGCTCTTTTTTACGGCGGCATGGTACGGCAAAAAAATATGTTAAATACAATACTTATGACTTTAATTACCATGGGTATTATTGGCGTAGAATGGGTTTTAATTGGTTATAACATGGCCTTTGGCGACAGCTTACGAGGCATTGTTGGCTGGACAACCGGCGGATTTGGATTGCAGCATATTTCATGGGACATGGTTTCTAACGGCGTGCCTGTTCTTGTGTTCGTCATGTTCCAGGGAAAATTTGCCATTATCACGCCAGCACTAATATCTGGAGCCATAGTCGAAAGAGTTAAATTTTCTTCTTATGTTGTTTTTATTTTATTCTGGTCAATACTAATCTACAATCCTTTGGCACACATGGTCTGGAGCGAAAATGGATGGCTTTTTAACATGGGAGTACTCGATTTCGCGGGAGGCACCGTAGTTCATATATCTGCCGGTTTTTCTGCTTTGGCCCTTGTGCTTTTTTTTCTTAAAAATAGAATAGGATATCCGCAGTATTCCATTAAGCCCGGCAGTGTTTTTCAAACTCTTTTAGGAGCAGGTCTTCTATGGGTAGGCTGGTTCGGCTTTAACGCCGGCTCGGCAATTGCTACTTCAGATGATTTTATGCTAAGAGCGGGTTTGGCTTTTACAACAACTCAAGTAGCGGCTTCGTCTGCGGCTTTAGTTTGGATCATAATTGAATGGATATGGTCGGGTAAACCAAGTAGCGTTGGTTTAGCTTCGGGTATGGTTGCTGGCCTCGTTGCCATAACCCCGGCAGCCGGTCATGTATCGCCTTTGGCCGCTCTATTAATAGGCGCTTTATCTAGCATTATATGCTTTTTAATGGTTCTTTTAAAGCATAAATTTAAATATGACGATACGCTTGATGTTTTTGGCGTGCATGGGATGGGAGGTTTCGCCGGGGCACTCGCTACCGGTCTTTTTGTATCTGTTGGTTCTGACAATTTGGGTTTATTTATAGAAGGCGGCAGCTTTACCCAGTTTGGTTTGCAAGTTATAGGTGTCTTTACGGGAGTAATATACGCGTTTTTAGGAACAATAGTTATCGCCTACGTTGTTGATAAAACAATGGGACTTCGCGTAAGCAAAAAAACAGAAACACTGGGACTTGATATCTCAGAGCACGGCGAGGCCGCTTTAATTAAAAGATAAGGAGTTTAACATGAAATTAGTAATAGCGTTAATACAACCGCACAGACTTGAAGCCATAAGAGAAGAGTTAAATAAAAGAGAAATATTTAGACTCACTGTGCTTGATGCGAGCGGTTATGGCCGCCAGCGCGGCCAGCTTCAATACTTTCGCGGGCAGGAACTAGACACAAATTTAATAGATAAAATAGAACTTCAAATAGCGGTAAACGATAATTTTGTAAAACCCACAATAGAAGCTATTATCGCCGGAGCCCGGGAAAAAGAAAAAGGGGCACTAGGTGACGGTAAAATATTTGTACTGCCTCTTGAAAAAGTTATTAGAATAAGCGACGGTACAGAAGGCAAAAAAGCAATTTAATTCTATTTCAATTTGCGCCTTAATTAAATTGCTTTTACTATGTAATCTTTATTAATATTTGCTAAATTCATTATACCTAATTTGCGCATAATTTCTTTTAATTCAAAAGTATATTGAGAAAGAAGAGAGTGCACGCCCAAACGACCCAAACCTACTGCCGCTATAGCCAATGGACGACCTATTAAAACCGCGTTTGCCCCTAGAGCCAGCATTTTAAAAATATCGCCGCCAGATCGAATACCTCCATCGGCTAGAATTTTTACATTCAAATAATTCTTTCTTATAAAAGCAGATATTTCTTCTACAACATCTACTGAAGCCGGCAAGTCATCAGAAATTCTGCCGCCGTGATTGCTTATTATAACGGCATAAGCTTTAGCTTCACATGCTATTTTGGCTTCTTCAATTGTCATCACACCTTTTACTATAAAAGGAAGTCCGCTTGACAGCCTTAACTTTTTTAGATCATCTATATTCTTTTTACTGGTTTTAACGCCTTTTAATTCTAAAGTTTTTAATCCTACCGAATCTATATCCATACCCCAGGCTAAAGCGCCTGACCTTTGGGCTTCTTTTATTTTTGCCAGGGTAACATCATTATTATCAATAGGCTTAAAAATGGGTATTCCTTTTTTTAACTGCTCAATCGCTTTTAATCCTATTAGGTATTTATCTTCAGAGGCTCCATCGCCAAATAAAGGCAGGGTTCCCATTTTTAAGGCTGCCTCTCCTGTTTCTATGGCTAGATCCCATTCATTAATACTTAAACCTAAATTTGTTTTACAGCCGGTAATCGGAGCTGTCAAAATAGGTATATTTAACGTATTACCTAAAAATTCAAAAGATATATCGGGATTTACTTTGTTATTTTTAATACTATTATGCTTCATTATTTTTATAGCCTTAAAAGCGCTTATATTATTTTGAAAAGTTTTCATATGACCCACGCCGCCCATACCCGGCACCGCTGAAGCGCATTTTTTACCGTCACAAACAGGACAAACCCTGCAATATTTAACTTTCATTTTTTTTCTCGAATATTTTAAGACTTCACTAGCTGTAAGGCCAGGCGGCTCTACTTTATATTCTATTTCTTTTTGAATATTATCCCATGTTTCTTCGGCTTCTTTCAAGCTTTTTCCTGTAATAATAAAGTTAGCTGTTTTACCCAGATTGCTTTTTAAAGGCGGAATTAAATCTTCTCTTTTATAATGTAAAAATATATTTTTCAAGTTTTTATATTTTCTTTTATTCTTTATTTTTATTTTTTTTAAACGACCCCATTCGGTAATAAAAGCTCTCTCAATGCATACATTTTTATATTGATTATTTTTGTTTTGTTTTATGAAAAGGGGAACTTTATCTTCAAAAATGTCAAGATAAGCAGACATCAAATTATGTCCTGAAGCATAGGGGTACGTATGCGTACTCATAAATCCGCCTGATAAGCGCGATGCGATTTCTCCGGCGTATATTTCATTATTATACAGTCTTAAATCGGCCTTTAAAGCGCCTAAATACGGCCTATCAGAAAGAGAAGCAAGAGCATCAGCAAACTGCTGTAATAATTTTTCTGATTTTTTAAGAATCTCATTAGAAGACGCAGAGGGCATTGTGTGACCTGTTTCTATAAAATATCTGTCTTCAAATAATTTAATATTTCTATCGGCAAAACCCGTAATAAAAACTTTACCGTCAATAACAAGAGCATCGGCTGAATACTCAGGCCCCGGAAGATAGTATTCAAGAATTACTTCTTCATTTTCAGAAAAACATGACGAGTATTCAAAAGCAAAAGATAAATCCTGGACACATTTAACATGCATCACTCCGCGCGCTCCCATATTTTGAACCGGCTTTATTACATAGCCTTCTTTATATGTATTTTGTTGAATAAATTTAATGAGATCATCTTTATTTTTTGAAACGGTAAAAAGAGGCTGTCTTATATTATGCTTTTTACAAAAATTCCTCATTTCTCCCTTATGAGAGGTCACTAAACTTTGCGTTTTATTAACCCCCTTAAGATTGAACTTCTCATTTACAGCCGCTACAGTGGGTGTCATATCAGATCCTGATACTAAACAAAGCGCTAATTCTTTCTCAAAAGGCTTAAGAGCTTCTATTAATTTTTCTTTATCTTTTGTTGAAACCGGTAAAAATACATCGGCAAATGATACGCCCGCAGCGTTTTTATTCATATCAACTACAATTGTTTTATATCTTTTTTTAGCTTCTTTAATCAGATTCAGCTGAAGAATGCCCGCCCCTAAAATAACAATAGCTTTTTTAGCGGATTTCATGTACAATTTTTCTTTATTAGACTATATAAAAAATGGATTATGCCCTTTTTCATTTTTAATACTAGTCGAAGGGCCGTGTCCCGGAATAATTTCAGTTTCGTTAGGTAATATTAAAATTTTTGTTTTTATTGATTTCATAATTTGTTCCATATCACCACCCCATAAGTCGGTTCGTCCTATAGAACCAAAAAAAACAGTATCGCCTGAAATAAGAAGCGGATTTTCATCTCTTTCAATGTAAAAACAACATGAACCAGGACTATGCCCCGGAGTATGAATAACCTTGATTTTATTTTCTGCGAGTTTGAGCTCCTGGTTGTCTTTAAGCCAATGAGTAACTTTTGGCGTATCTAAGGATGAATTTAGTCCAAAAGAAGCTGACTGCATTTCTTGATTCTCCCATAGTTTTTTATCTTCGGTATGAAGATAAACAGAAATATCGCTTTTAGCTTCCTTTACAATTTGAGATGAAGCCATAACATGATCAAAATGTGCGTGTGTATGAATAATGCCATTTATTTTTAATGATAACTTTTTCACAATATCTAATATTTTTTCTTTTTCATCCCCGGGATCAAAAATAAAACACTCTTTTGATTTTTCATCAAATAAAATAACACAGTTACACTGCAACTCACCTACGGGTATTACCTGATACGATAGACTCATAATCTCTATTTAATATAAGCAAACAGGGTGCAAATATTTTTTTTGCTTCTTCTTTCGATTTATTATTTACATTTTCTTTTATTAACTTTGTCAGATTTTTAATCAGTTTATTTATATAATCCAGCAAATTCAAATGATTTGGGTTTTGCCATAATAATTTATTTAAGTAACTATTATTTTCCAGCTTTTTTTGTGCTTTAATACAAAGGCTCAAGGACCCTTTTAAATTAATAACTTCGGTAAGTTTATACAATGCAGAAGAAAGCTGTATTAATCCCATAAGAAACATTCCAAATTCTGTATTTTTATACATCCGCCAAAAATATTCCCAGGCCTCATGAGAATGCCAGTATTTTTGCGCGTTAAAATACATTTGACCTATCATAAAAGATAGCATAGGATCTCTAAAAGTTTTCCAGTAATAATGAATATGAGGTTTCATGGTCATTTTTACGGTAGGCATTAAATAAGTTTGTATGATACGCGACATTTTTTCAGATACCTTTTTAATTAAATCTTCATTGATAACTATGTTATTACCATAAATATCTTTTAAATTCGCGATATTGGCCATAGGCTCAGTTAATCCACAGCTTTTAATATTTTCATAACCGCTTAAATCATTGTTAAAATTTAAAGCCAGACCATGGTATATTGTTTTTTTCTTCATTCCAATGCCAATAAAGCCTATTTTTCCTTTTTCTGTCCAAATACCGGTTTTACCGGGCAGTATAAACGCTCTTATGTTTAATTTAAATAGTATTTCTAACATTACTGCTTCAAGATACCGTATAAAATTTTCGGCGCCTATCTTAAATAATTCTAAAGGCACAACTGTATAAAAAACGAGCTGTCCGGGATTATGATAAGTAATGGAGCCCCCTCTGCGAGTTTGAATAAAATTTATTTTTGATGACAAGATATGGTCTTTTTGGGTTTTGATACCGCAGGTATATACATCAGGATGCTGCAATCCAAAAAAATAACATGTTTTATTTTCAAAAGCTTTTAAAATTTTATCTTCCATCAGCTGAAGAGATTTTTTATACTCAATAATACCAAGGTAATTGTAAGAAAACTTCATGTCTCATAATAATAATCAGTTTTCATCTGAAAATAAAAAAAAAATAAACGATTTAGATGTTTTAGAACAATTTTCAAAAGCCTTAAAACTTAAAGCGGCAATTTTACATTTTATAAATGAAATACCCGAGAAATTAGACAGAAAAAATTTGTGCAAGCATTTGTTCTATGCTGATGGACATTTTTATCAAAAATACGGCAGACAGATAACAGAATATCCATACCTTCATATTGAGGGCAGCCCCCAGCCTTTATTTTTTAATGAAATTTTTTATTTGATGCGAAATGATTCTCAGATAGAAATTATTCCAAAGCTGGTAAAAGAAAAGGGAAAAAATGGAATGGCCACGGTAATGAAAGGCTTTGTTTATAAAGCAAAAGAGCCTGCTCCTGACATTTTCAGCAAAGAAGAAAAAAAAGTTTTAAAATCTATTTCATCTTTATTTAAAGGAAATTTAATTCTCGAGACAAGACACTTTCCCAATTTATATCAAAGCTACGTTCAATCGGGCCTTTATGAAAAAATTATTTTTACCAAACTTCCCGAAGGTAAAAAACCCCACCTAAGCTGGAAGGCATGGGCACAAAAAGTCTTTCGTCTTCTATGGCAGTAAAGTTATATAAAAAAAACTTATCTTATTTACTTTTCTTCAAATACTTCTTTATCCCATGTTCTTTCGCCGCTGCCTATAATAGGAACAGCCTTGCCTTTATATTTTGAAGTGGTACTTAAAACGTAAACATCAATAATAGCAAGATATCGGGCAAGAAATTCTCTAACTAAATTAAATGTGTCTATATTTATTTTTCCTGTATCGGCGCTATAGCCGAAAGCGTTTAAATCAAAATGATCGGCTAAAAATAAAGCTCTGGGCAAATGAAATCTCTGTGTTACCAGAATCGCGTTTTTTATTAGAAAAATATTTTTACTTCTATAAACTGAATCTAATGTTCTTAAACCATTATGATCTAAAAATATATCTTTTGATTTTACATTATGACGAAGCGCGTACTCTCTCATTACATTTACTTCATCATAATACTTTCCCGAGTTATCTCCGGTGAATAAAAGTTTTTGTACTTTATGATTTCTATATAATTCAATGGATTTATCAAGCCTTTCTATTAGTACCTCTGAAGGCTTTTTATCTGCCTTTACGCTGGCCCCAAGTACTATAGCAACCTGTGCGCTTGGCACCCGGGCAATGTTATCATATATCTTATTTTGATATTTTATATTTAATGATAAGTTCCATACAGTCAAAATTACGGCAAAAAGCAATATCCAAACATATAATTTCTTAAAAATTTTTTTAATGTTCTCTTTCATCTAAATAATTACGCGTACCCATCAACAAACCCTTTTACATAAAGTAAAATAAAAAATTGACCGTATGTGTTTTATTTTTTAATGCTATAATATATATGAAAAAAAAGATATCACTAAAATCAACATTATTATTAAGCTTAATTTTATACACTTTCATTTTTATAAGTTATATTTATTCAAACTCAGAAAATAGCTTTAAAAAAGTATATCATATACTTCCACACGCTCTTGAAGAAATGGAAGACGCCCGTTATGCTTCATTTTTAGAAAAAACCTTTAATAAAGCTTATGAAGATAATCCCGTATTAGTGATAGTTGAAATAGATACACCGGGAGGTGAACTGATTTCTACGCTGAAAATTAAAAATCTTATACAACAATATGGGCGCAATACACTTTGCTTCATAAATAAAAACGCGATTTCGGCAGGTTCATTAATTGCTTTATCATGCGATAAACTTGTTATGGCGCAGGGAGCCGTCATAGGCGGGGCGACACCAGTATTGCCAGATGCCAAAGAAGGTATGAAAAAAGCTCCTGAAAAAGTAGTATCGGTGGCCAGAGCGGCATGGAGGTCGACCGCTGAATCAAGGGGAAAAAATGCAGAAATAGCTGAAGCCTTTGTTGATGAAAATCTCATTTTAACAAAATCAAAACATGGTATTGATAAACCCAAAGGCACACTTTTAACACTTTCTACGAAAGAAGCTGTTTCTTTAAGAATAGCTGACTACGAAGCAAATTCTATAAATGAAATTTTAGAAAAAGAAAACTTAACTGATAGCAAAGTAGTTGTGTTTAAACCTGATTTTATAGATAAACTTTTAGGTTTTTTTCTTCACCCCGCCGTATCTGGAATTTTAATAGGTCTTGGATTTTTAGGATTATTATATGAAATAAAGGTACCCGGCTGGGGCATACCCGGCACTCTTGGTATTCTTTTTTTATCTATTTATTTTATTTCACGTATTATGGTAGGCGTTTCAGGCTGGGAAGCTCCCGCCTTATTTGCTCTTGGCATATTACTTCTTCTTCTTGAAGTATTTGTAATACCGGGCTTTGGTATCGCTGGCTTAACGGGCGCGATATGCATTTTAGGATCAATACTTTGGTCCTATGGTATTGATAATTTTGAAGAAGGGCTTTGGGTAACAGCTTTCGCGCTTACGGGAACAATCGCTTTAACCGCTTTATTGGCAAAATATTTACCCGCAATCGCCAAGAAAAATACAAGTTTTTTTCTTAATGAAACCCTCAATAAAGATCCCGAAGAAATGGGTGAAAGAAAATTAAAAAAACTTCTTAATAAAGAAGGAGTATCTGAAACAGTTTTAAGACCTTCTGGTATAATCAAAGTCGAAGGTAAAAAGATTGACGCTGTAAGCGCGGGCGATTTTATAGAACAGGGTCAACGAGTTAAGATAATAACAGTTGAAGGTCATCGGGTAGTAGTTGAAAAAATAAGTTAATTAAAATTTATATGAAAGAAAATAGAAAATTTTCCAGATATAAAGCTATTTTACATTTCGCGGTTAAAAACCAAAAAACCAGTTTTAACTGTATTTCATATGACATTTCAAAATGCGGAGTTTCTTTTCTAACGCCTGAAGACTTAATCTTAAAAGAAAAAGTAAGTATATCGTATCCTCCTATAAAATTTATAAGAGAAGGTTTTATAACATCTGAAGCAGTTATTCCCAATTATCCAAAAATGAAAAAATACGGTGTTGAATTTGAAAAACATATGTCTCATGAAGAAGTTATTGACTTCTTAAAAGCTTCTGAAACTACAAATTAATTTTTTTTTTACAATAAGAAATATCTATTATATAAACGATGTTTGAGAAAATTCTATGGGAAGGCGATGAATTTTTTAACACAGCGTTTCAAGAAATAAAAAATGCCCGTGAATCTATTGTTCTTGAAATGTATATTTTTAAAGATGACAAAGCCGGTATTAAATGGCAAAAACAACTTATAAACGCGGCCCAAAAAAAAATAAAAATAAATGTTATATACGATAAAATAGGCTCTTTTAGCACAGCATCATCATTTTGGAATCAAATGATTCAAAACAACATACAAGTATTAGGCTATCGCGGCATCTTAAAAAACAGGAAAAGGTTGGTAAAAAACAATGCTCATTATCCCCTTTGGTTTACTGATCTATTGTTATCGTTTTTTAGAAGAAACCACCGAAAAATTTTAATTATTGATAACAAAATCGCTTTCGCGGGCGGATTTAATATAATGAATGAAACTTCAAAACTATACTCAGGGGATAAAAGATGGTTAGACGCGGTATACGTAACGAATATTCCTTTAATTGTAAAAGAAATTGAAAAGATACACCTTGACTCTTTAAGACGTGTAAAATATTCTATACGTGACATTGTAACACTTGAAAGAAAAAAAGCTCACGAAGCTGTATTGTATCCTTATCATACCTGTCTTCACAAAAGAAAAAGACGAAGAAAATTTTTCTCTAAACAAAATATCTGTAGCATGCGTTATATTAATGCCGTAAAAAAATTAATGAATGAAAGCAAAAAAAGAATTTATATAATGACTCCATATTTTGTACCGCCAAGAAGTATTATTAGAAAATTAAAAAGAAAAGCAAAAAAAAATATAGATGTACGGCTTTATATGTCGATACGTTCAGATTTACCTTTTATTCGTAATGTTTCTTTTTATTTCGCTAGAAAATTAATAAAAAAAGGAATTAAGGTATTTTTATTTCACGGTAAAGAATTACCAAACGCTTCTCTTAGATTTAATCACGCGAAGGTTTTTCTTCTTGATAACTGGTGCGGCGCTGGTTCAGGCAATGTTGATGACCGCAGTTTTTCTCACAATCTTGATATTCATATATTTAGAAACAACCCTCCTTTTTTAAAAGATGTAGAAGACAAATTCAAATGGATAGAAGAACACAGTTACAAAGGCATGAAATCAAATATGCCCATTAAACTTTCGGTTTTTTTTCTTTTGCCTTTCAAGAGGTATTTGTAGGTTTTATGAATCCCGCATTATATTCAACACAATACCTAAAATAGACATATACGTTAAAATAGACGTGCCGCCGTAACTAAAAAGAGGCAGGTTAATTCCTGTTGTGGGCATTACACCAAAAACAACGGCAAGATTCATCATTGTCTGTGTTATAAAAAGAATTAAAATACCCGTACCTAAAAGCCGGCCAAAATTATTTTCAACTTGAGATAACTTAAATAATCCATACGCGGCAAAGCTAAAATATAAAAGAAGTAAAAGAAAAATACCCGCAAACCCTAAATCTTCAGCGACAATAGCCGCTATAAAGTCAGTATGACGCGCCTGAAGGTTATGACGTCTAATACCTTCACCTAAACCTTTACCCCACGTTCCTCCTGCTAAAAAAGATCTATAGGATGCTATTAACTGGTAAGCCCTTTCATAACGGTACTTGTACGGATCAAGATACGCGCTTAATCTTTCCCAAATATACGTAACTTTTCTAATACTTAAATAAATAGCCGGCAAAGAAGTAATAAAAACAATTCCCATTGCCGAAAGCGGAAAATCAGTTAAAAAAAGAAGTAAAAACGCGGCTATTACCAAATGAATGGCTGTACCATAATCAGGCTCTAAACCAATTAAAGAAACCGGCAAAAAAATAATAATTAAAGAAGCCGCTATTTTTGTGTTTCCTGATTTTTGTGTGTTTGAAAAAATTCTCGATAAAAGTAAAATAACCGAAAATTTAGCTAAATCTGACGGTTGTAAAGTCAATGGCCCAATTTGAATCCAGCGATATGCTCCCCCGGCGCTTTTACCTATATACGGTAAAAAGACAAGCGCTAAAAGTAAAATAGAAATAAGATAAATGGGCCAGGCCGCGTGATACCAAAATGTATAGGGTATTTGAATAAAAATAATTAGAATTATTACCGCGATTAAAGCATAAATAACCTGCTTTTTAAAATAATAGTACGCGTCACCATGAGCCTGACTGGCTAAAAATGATGAAGAAGCTAATAAAATATTAAGACCAAATATGGTAATTATTAAGATTATGGTAAAATATAAATAATTAGTTTCTGAATTTTTTAACGAAGTCTTAAAAGATTGAAAATCCATTCAGCTATTTATTGCCTCAAGTTTCTTTTTTTTCTCTTCTTTTAATAAAGCCTCAATTAATTCATCTATTTCGCCTTCAAGAGCGCGATCTAAACTATGCATTGTATAGTTAATACGGTGATCGGTAATACGATTTTGCGGAAAATTATAGGTACGTATTTTTTCTGACCTGTCGCCTGAACCTACCTGCGCTTTTTTTTCTGCATTAAGTTTCGCGTTTTGTGCCTGCCTTTCACTTTCAGCGATACGTGCTCTTAAAATTTTTAAAGCCTTTGCTTTATTTTTATGCTGTGACTTCTCATCCTGGCAAGATACAACAATACCCGTGGGAACGTGAGTGATTCTTACCGCTGAATCGGTTGTGTTAACACTTTGTCCACCCGGGCCGGATGATCTAAAAACATCAATACGCAAATCGGCCATATTTATTTCAAATTCGCTTTCTTCAACTTCGGGCGTTACCGCCACGGTACAGGCCGAAGTATGAATACGTCCTCCTGATTCTGTTTCTGGAATTCTCTGAACCCTGTGTCCTCCGCCTTCAAGGTGCATAAATTCATAGGCTTTATCGCCTTTTACCAGAATAACGACTTCTTTTATTCCATGAAGGCCGGTATCTTGCATATAAACCAACTCATATTTTAATCCGCTTTTTTCAAAAAACCGGGAATACATCCTAAAAAGGTCCCTCGCGAATAAAGCGGCCTCTTCACCTCCCGTACCTGCCCTAATCTCTAAAAATACGTTTTTTCCCGCCTGTGGATCCTGAGGTAAAAGCATTTCTTCTATCTTCTCGTTTAATTTCTCGAATTTTTCTTCAAGTATTACAAGTTCATCTTCTAATATTTCTTTTAACTCATTATCTTTTTCTTTTGTAAGCTGCTCACTTATTTCTTTTATTTGAGTTTCTATTTTGGTTTTTTGTTCAGCTGCCTGCGCAACAGGAAAAAGCTTTACTCTTTCTTGTGAAAGTGCCGTTAACTTTTTCATATCAGACATGATGTCTGAACTGCTTAGATCCCGTTCAATTTCTTCAAAACGCTTTAATATACTGTTCAATTTTTGTGACATTTGTTTTTTTCGCTCCCACCAGGACTCGAACCTGGCCGCACGCCTTAGGAGAGCGCCGCTCTATCCATCTGAGCTATGGGAGCCCTCATCTAAATATATTGTTTTATGGGATAGTTTAAATGTAAAAAACGCTTCGTCAATTATTGTTATTATGTCTTTTTATTATTTTTATGCCAATTGGGCAGGACATCTGTACTATCGGTACATGAGAAACATAAGTAGAATTATACTTATGTTTCTCATGTTTAATTAACTTATATTCTTATTCTAAGAATTGAAATCGATCTGTTAAGAAAACTTCAGTTCTTTTTTCATAAGTTACTTTTATATGGTTCAGCATCACATTTATCGCCAATTCTGTCGAAATCTGAATCCCTTTGATCAGGATTATAAACTAGTCTACAGTTATCAAAAAAATCGGCAATGCCATCATTATCATCATCCCAGTCTAAATCATCAATCATACCATCCTTGTCAGTATCTATAGGTGTAGATTCTTTAGGCGGAGGTACTTTTTTCATTTCTTCAATTGTTTTGACCTCAATGATTTCTATGATGGGTTTTAAAATAAAATTCTTTTTTATTTTATTTTTACTATTAGAGTTTTTGCCGTTATTATTGCCTTCATTTCCCAAGGCAATTACCGATTTTTGAGCGTCAAAATCAACCGTAATCTGAACTTTACCGGCTTTTTCTACAGTAAACGAACCTATTAACTTTATACCGGTTTTTTCACCCGAGGGAATTTTTAATGCTTCAATAACGTATGTTTTATCTTTTCTCACATGTATTTGGTTATCTGAAAAAAGATGCATGCGTATTTGATCATATTTTCCCGGTTTTAACGAAAAATTGCCCATAAAAGCTGTTTTTCCGTTTTGTAAAGTTAATAAATCAAATGTCTTTCCCTTTGTTCCGTAATCAATTACAGTTATCCATCCGTCTTTTTCACTGTTTACTTCAATATATGAAAAAGTAACATTTACTTTTAATATATCTAAGTCATCAAGAGGATAATCTGTAAGATAAAGATCTACCTGACCATTATCAACATTATCAGTATTATCAGTATTTTCTACCGGATTTTCTGATACTTCTAGATTTTGAGAGTAGACATTTTCAAGTTCAAGAACTGAACTTTCGGTTTCTAAGTTTGAGCATCCCGCGAATATTAGCGCCGTTAGCGCCCCTATGAAAGCCACAAATAATTTTCGCTTTCGTGTAATCAAATTTTGACTATCTTTCATTGTTGTTTCCTTTTTAATTACTCACTTACCTATATGGTCTCCTTTTCACTTGCCGTCATACCCCGCCCCGCAGGGCCCGCTAGAGCATGACTCTTATTGTTGCCGTATTTACGGCTCGATTATAATACTACTAAATTCAAAAAAAACGGCCACTTTTTTTAAATTAATTTAATTTTATTGTTGACAAATACAGATGAGATTCGTCACAGCCTAGGCTCTCTTTAGAGAGATAGCGCCTTTAAAAAAAAATATTTGCGCCAAGTAGAATTAATTCTGTGTTATGGCTTACGCTTCTTTTTTCCGCAACGCCCTGAGAAATAAAAAACATTTGAACATGTAGAACCCAAATTAAAAGTGAGTACATGAAAAAACTAATAATTCTTATTTTTATTTTATTTGTAAGCGGATGTAAAACTCTGGCAGAGACTGTTTTCACAGAACCCACCATTCAAATAGAAGATGTAACCATTACCGATCTGGCTTTATCGGGTGTTTCTTTAGATATTACCTTTTCAATAGATAATCCTAACAGCATAGGGCTAACCTTAAAAAAGTTTTTATACAAGTTTTATATTGAAGATGAAAAAATGGTTGAATCGGATAAAGAAGAACCTCTTATTATAGAAGGTAATTCAAAAACAACACAGGTTGTACCTATTACCATAAAATTTTCAGGTTTAGAAAAAGGAATTACCGGTATTCTTAATAAAGATGAATTAAAATACGCCTATGCCGGATTTTTAACTCTAGATACACCTGTAGGAGACATGATGTTTGATTTAGAAACAGAAGGTGAAATATCAATGCCCCGCCCGCCGGTATTTACCATAGAAAAAGTAAATATGAAAGAAATGGGATTGGCCTCGGCTACAATTGCTTTTCATGTAAAAATAGAAAATAATGATACAACAAGCTTTGAGGTTCGTAATTTTGATTATCTTATAGAAATAAACGATTATACTGTCTCTGAGGGTGAAGAAAATGTCACATACGATTTAGATAAAGGTAAAACCATGACGATAGAAATACCGGTTAATCTAAAACTTTTAGGATTAAAAAGATCTGTGCTAGATGTTATTGAAAGCGGTAATTTTGATTATCATTTTAAGTTTAATCTTGAACTTGATTCTTCTTTTGGCGTTTATGAAATTCCTTATGAAAAAGAAGGTTCTGCTGAATTGTATTGAGAAATTATTTTATTTTTTATACGTTGAATACTTTTCTGATTATAAAACGAAGATATCCACAAAAAAGGACGTATTTTTTTAATGTAAATTTTATACAGTATTTTTATAGACATTATGAGAAGAATCTCTTCATCTACTTCACTACAAAAGACCTTATTATAAATAATATGCGCTTTCTTCTTTGTTTGATCATTTTCACTACCGCATCTTTTTCTACCGAAACAATTCGCCTGAATGACTCAATTAAAAAGCAAAAAATTGGCCTTGCATTGGAAATTTATGAAGATATCAAAAAAAACTAACTATTCAAGAAGTTTCATCGCCGCAATTCTCTAAGAATTTCACTCAGGCAAATTCTGAAGAGCCAAATTTTGGCAAAAGCGATTCTGCTTTTTGGGTTCGCTTTACTGTTGAAAACCCGACTGAAAATCACATGACTCGCTTACTTGAAATTGACCTGCTTTATGATCATATTTTTCTTTACATTCAAGATGAAAACAATATCTGGCAGAACAAAAAGAAGTTGAACTTAAAGAAGAATTAAAACTATGCCGCGCACATCTTAGAATCATGGGCATTCGTTTTGATAAAAATTTTGAACTTAAAACCATCAACATTACAGAAAAGGAAAAAAATCCCCCGCTTATTTTTCACACATTGTTAGAAAATGCGTTTCTTTATCAAGACTTAAGCGAAAAAGATACGATACTTTTAAGTAAAAAAGAAACCGCAATTGCCCTTGAATTTTCATTTCAAACAAAAGGCAAAATCTTAAAAGCCGGTTTATACAATGCGGCAAAAACAGGAGTCGGCGGCAAATACATTAAAACCCTTCTTGAAAACGCTTATCCAAACAAATGGCAGTTTGAATCTTCTAAATCAAAAGACGGATGGAAGAGTGTTATAACAATTTTTCGCACGAGTACTTTACAATTATCCAGATGAATTCACAAGATATCATTTTCATCAGGCGTGGTATTCTTTACTTTAGACAACGCTTTATTAAACTTGCTCTTACTGCCTTTTTTGGCCCGATCAAGCAAATATTCTTCTGTAAGCAAGGCAGACATTTTTTCAGCTAATGCTGTTGTTACAAATTGGTTTATAGATATATTATCTTGTTTTGCCAGTTCTCTAACACGCTTATGCAAAGAGTCGGGCAATCTTAAGCTGATTGTACTCATAATATTTCTCCTATTACTTTAAGAAATTCCCTTGGTGAAATTACTTTAATACTAAACTTTTCAGAGCCGGTAAAATCCCGAATATTGTGTGTTATAATATAATCACAATTAGCCTCAACGGCTAATTCTAGAATGAAATCATCGCCCGGATCATTTAAATTGGGCCGCCAAAGATAATGAACCTGATGATGTTTACCGATTTTACATAAATAATCAATAATATCATCTATATCTAAATTTGTAAGTTTTAATTCATCAACCATTCGTTTCGCGGCTGACTCATATTCCAGTACAAGTGGTACCGACAAATTAAGTTTTATCTTTTTATTATCAATTAACGACAACAATTTATAAGAAGCTCCCTGATTCGAACGCAAAGCTGAAACAAGAATACAAGTATCCATAACGACCGAAAAGCTCACAGTGATGGTATTATATGTGATACCATTACTGGTGTCAAGATATTTTACTACTGCATTCTATAGAAATTAAAATAAGTATAATACAAATGGAAAACTTTCAAAACCTCTTTCTGACCATTTTATCTGGCAAGCCATTTCTCAACTTTTTTTTCAACTTTTTCGTGCGTAGATTTCGTGTCGGGACACGACAAAAAAAACGGCACACCGGAACGGCTGCCTCCAGATACCGCCCCGTGTACCGCTTTAATATTTATATCAATCGAACTTATTTGCAGGCGACATTGTTATTTGCAGGCGACAATCCGGATTGTCGCCTGCAAACGGAACCGTCGTCACCAAATAGAGCCGAGGCACCTGTGCCGCTACCGAAGGTGGCCGAAGGCGGCGAAGTCGAGGTATCAATCGCTACGGGCGCAACGGAAGCCGATGCTCGCAACTGAAACGGACGGAACACTGCTTAGACTCAAGGCAAATATGCCCCCATACGAACCGCCGGTTTTATCACTGCCTCGTACCGCCGCACCTCCTGAAAGATTATCACCCGCAATATACTGACCAATACCATTCGTACTATCTAACAAGGCATTAGTTGCCTGCCATGTTACAGGCAGCATAAAGTTGTTAGGAAAGGTATCAATAGTTGTCCATTCTTTCCATACTGCAAGCGGTTCTGTATCAGCTGAATCGTAAGCTTTATCAGCCGGAGCTACATTCCAATTTATCCAGTTCCAAACATTACCACTTAAATCCCAAATTACTTCGCCGTTTGAAAGATTATGGGTTCTTATTTGCGAATCCCATGCGCCGCAAACATCTGCCGTACCCTGACCCGTGCCAAAACAGTTTTCAGCATCGTCATAACTGGCCGCGAGAGCATTAGCGGGTACGTTATCATTATGGCCGCTGTTTAAAGCGTTTGTGCCAACAACGCCGCCGTCCCAGTTTGAGGCCGTATTTTCAATGTTACGGGCAATGGTCATCCATTCGGGGTTGGTTATAAGGTGGTACTTGTTGGTCACCGTATCAAGAGCCGAACATTCGGCTATGGCCGCTGTTTGCGTAATACTTACCCATGGCAATTCAGCTGCCATTGAAACAGCGGTTCCCAAAGTGTTATCTTTCATTTCATATTTTGCCGCGCAAAAATCATCGGGCTGACCCACGTCGGCGTTGCCCGGCACTCTTACATAACCCGCCGGACATACATGATTTACGGTAACCGTAAAGTCCTGCGTTAAACCCTGACTGCTGGTAACCGTATAGGTCACAGGATTGGTAAAATCTTGCGCGACGAGACTGTCGGGGCTTACCGAAGCGCCGGTTATGGCAATAGAAGGAACAAGCGCCGTAACATCGGTACCGTAAAGTACGTTTACTTCAATATTGCCGCCTGTGATATAGCCATTTACATCAGCAACGACATTGGGCGTGTTATCGACCTCGTTAAAAAAAAAGTTGGTGATGTCTTTTGTTGAATAAGCGCATCTAAAGCCGACTGTGCTAAACGTTTGTAAAGGACTAAGGTTCAAACCAAGTGAATATACGCCTATAGCATTGACACCGCTAGCGTTGTTGCTTCGAATCGCCACTCCGCCTGTTCTCTCTACCGCGGGATAATATTTACCAATACCATTGGTTGATGTCAAAGAACTATTAAAACTTTGAAAACTATTTGCGGGCATACTGCCAGTTGACACTGTTGTATTAATTTCTATACCCGCAGCTTGAGGGCTGGCTTTGTCGATTGAAACAAACCAGTCTATCAATTCCGCAACATTAAGAGATAAATCCCAAATCACTTCGCCGTTATCAAGTTTATGGGTTCGACGCTGAGAGTTCCATGTTACGTCATCACATACCTGCCCTGTACCAAAACAAGGGTCGTTATCGGTGCCGGCCGCAAGAGAGTTAGCAGGCGTTCCATCACTATGTCCGGTGTTTAACATTCCCGAACCGACGGTGCCGCTATCCCAGTTTTCAGCTACATTTTCAATGTTGCGGGCCACGGTCATCCATTCGGGATTAGTGATAAGATGATATCCCGCGCCAAGTGCGCTGCACTGGGCCTTAGCGTCAGTTTGGCTTATGCTCACCCACGGTAAACCGGCGGCCTCTGAAGTGGCCACGCCGCCTACGTTTTTCATTTCATATTTTGCCACACAAAAATCGTCCGCGGGGCCAACGGATATATTCGCCGGTACTTTAACATAGCCCGTTGGGCAAGCCTGATTTACGGTAACCGTAAAATCAATGGTTGTGCCGTCATAAGAGGTAACCGTATAAGTAATGGGGTTATTAAAGTCCTGCGCTATGCCTGTTGGCGGGCTGATGTGAATTGCTGTACCGGCAGTAATTGAAATTGTGGGAACAAGAGCCGAAACATTGGTACCCATAGGTACATCCACCAGAATATCTTCATTATCAATTTTTGCTATTGCATCGACTGTGAGAGCTACATTATCGGCCGCGTTAAAAGTAAAGCCGCTCACGCCCGCCCGGTTGCTTTTCGCGAGACGAAAGCCAATGACGATATCCTCGCCTAACGGACCACTGCCGCTGTTCATGCCGCTCACCCGCACGTCATACGCCGTACTGTAAAAGCTACCGCCATGCTTCACACGGGTAGACCCAACGATACCCCAATCAAAAGCCCACTCCCAAACATTACCACTCATATCATATAGACCAAATGCATTAGCTGTTTTTGTCGCAACATTTTGGCTTACAAGCCCGCTATTACCGTCATACCATGCCACATTGCCGGTCGCTATTGTGTCATTATAATCTGCAGTCGCACCGCTTGCATAAGTACCCGGATAGTATTCTCCAGCGTCTATGATATCGCCGTCATTATTGGCGTCGTCAATATAACGCGCCGCAATTTCCCATTCGTTACTTGAGGGCAGACGAAAACCTGTAGCATATAAGTTTACATCAGGGTTGTCGCACGCGCCCGATGTTAATACTACAGCCGCGCCGCATACAGCATCGCTTGAATTTTTATGCGGTGTCGTATACGAACCGTCGCCGTCAGAATAATAAACCGGCTCATATGACGTACCATTTTGAGCGTTATAATATTCGGTTAAAGCGTTTGAAAATACCATCGCGTCACGCCAGTTGATAGTTGTTACCGGTTCTTGAGCTGCCGTTGTAGGCGCAAGACCCGCTGTGCCATCATGGCCCTCTGTTCCCACGTTGGCAAACGTATAACCGTTGGCCGTTGCCCATGTTTTAACTTCATACCAAAGCTCATAGGTAACTTCGGTTTCGGCCAAATAATAAGAACTGCTTACCGAAGCCGTGCCGCTGTCGTCTGTGCCGGTATAAAAAGTTTTTGGCGGCACATAGCGCATGTTAAAAGTCGCGGCCCCCGCGTTATATGATGCCCTGTTGCCAATTCGAGGCGGTTCGCTTTGTGATATGCGAAAGCCAACATGGACGTACTCGCCATACGGGACAAGATAACTCAAAAAACCTGCTCCAATGCCTGCGCTGCTGTAACCACCGCCCCATCCTACTCTGTTCGTATCGGCTGTATACCAGTCAAAGGCAAAATCATAAACATTACCATTCATATCATATAAACCAAGAGCGTTAGCTGTTTTTGTTGCCGTATCATGAGTTGTGCCACTACTATTATCAAGATACCATACATAATCTCCCTTTACTGTTGAAGTATCATAAGGGTTAGTGATATCGCCGCTTACATGATCCCCCGGGTAATATTCATCTACATCCATAATATCACCGTCGTTATTGATATCATCAATATATCTTGTCGCAAGCTCTAATTCGTTACGTGAAGGCAAGCGAAAACCTTTAGAACTTTTGTTTACATAAGGATTGTCACATTTGCCGGCAGTAGTATCAATTGTGTCTACGGCCCCCGCGCACGATATATCCGTCGAATCTCGCAATGGCACAGTATATGCCGCGTCGCTGGTATAAACCGGTTCAAAAGATGTACCGTTTTGCGCGTTATAATATTCTGTCAGCGCGTTTGTAAAAACCATGACGTCACGCCAACTAACAAACGTTACCGGCTCTTGTGCCGCCGCTGTTGGGGCATCACCGGCTACGCCGTCATTGCCTTCTGCACCGGCGTTGGCGAAAGTATATAGATCATCATCGCCGTCGGCACTGTTTGTTAGTCCATCGCCGTCATGGTCAATGGTACCGTCAGTGGCCCATGTATAAACTTCATACCAAAGCTCATAAGTTACTTCGGTTTCGGCCATATAATAATTATTGCTTACCGATGCGGTACCTAAGTCATCTATACCGTTAGAAGAGATAGAATCACTATCAATTTTAAAGCTTTTTGAAGGCACATAACGCATGTTAAAAGAAACCGCGTTAACTGTCTCTGTTTTTTGAAATCCGGCTTCTGGATTGCATGTTGAATCGCATCCGTCGCCGGGTGTTGTATTGCCGTCGTCGCAATATTCGCCCGCTTCTGTGTTAAGATATCCGTCGCCGCATGTGTGAGCCAAACATGTACCGGCATTACAAAAATAAGTATCAGGGCCGCCGGCTGTATCGCAGTCTTCGACGCCTGCTTCAACATAACCGTCACCGCATGAAGCCGCGCCGCATGTACTTAAACAACTGTCGGTTTCATCGGCATTAGCGTCGTCGCACTCTTCGCCCGCTGTAGTATTCGTAATTCCGTCGCCGCAAGAGGCCGTTGTACAGTTAATATTACATGAAATTGTCTCGCCGCCGGTACCCGCGCCGTCGCCGTCGCAGTCTTCTGTACCGGTTAAAATATAGCCGTCGCCGCAGGTTGCAATTACGCAGGTATTTAAGCAGGCGTCGGTATTATCGGCATTAGCGTCATCACAGGTTTCTGTACCCGTACCGCCCGACCATGTTATACCGTCGCCGCAAGTCGCGTCGAGGCATGAATTGGTGCAATTGTCGGTATCAACAGCATTTGCGTCGTCACAGGTTTCTGTACCCGTGCCGCCCGACCAGACTATACCGTCGCCGCAAGTCGCGTCAAGGCATGAATTGGTGCAATCGTCAGTATCAACAGCATTTGCGTCGTCACAGGTTTCTGTTCCCGTACCGCCCGACCAGACTATGCCGTCACCGCAGGTTGCAGTAGTACAAGCGTTTGTACAATCGTCGGTATCAATGGCATTAGCGTCGTCGCACTCATCTACAGTGGCCTGAACAAAGCCGTCGCCGCAAGTTGCCAGAACGCAGGTATCTAAACATATATCTGTGTTATCAACATCGGCATCATCACATTCTTCTACACCCGCATAAATAAATCCGTCGCCGCATGAAGCCGAAACGCAGGTACTTAAGCAGGCGTCGGTATCATCAGCATTAGCATCGTCACAGTCTTCAACGCCCGCGTATGTAAATCCGTCGCCGCATGAAGCCGAAACGCATGTGCTTAAACAAGCGTCGGTATCAATGGCATTAGCGTCGTCGCACTCATCTACCCCGGCTTGAACAAAACCATCACCGCAGGTCGCCAAAACGCAGGTATCTAAACAAATATCAGTGTTATCAACATCGGCGTCATCACATTCTTCTACACCCGCGTGAATAAATCCGTCACCGCATGAAGCCGAAACGCATGTGTTTAAACAAGCGTCTGTATCTATTGCGTTAGCGTCGTCGCAGTCTTCGCCATTGGCCCCGTCTGTAACACCGTCACCGCAAAATGATACCGCTCCCGCTGTAGAGCCGCAAGCCGCGTCACAAACCGTACATGAAGTTTCGCCGTACGCGCATGTTTCAGTTACAGTATTGCTGTCATCGCAGGTTTCTACACCCGCCTGAATAAATCCATCACCGCATGAAGCCACCTGACAAGAAGATAAACATGCGTCTGTTTCATCAGCATTGGCGTCGTCGCATGCCTCACCGGCTACTGCCTGTATAATACCGTCACCGCAAGATGTACCAATTACTGTTAATGTAAATAATTTAGTATCGTTAAAGCTGCCTTTCGTAATCGTTGCCGTAAGCGTTACCATTGTATCTGCCGAACCATATGGCAATGTATAAGAACCGTCATGAGCGATAATACCTGTATCGCCTGAAACCCAGGTAATTAAACTGCCGTTATATCCGCTCGCGGGCAAACTAATATTCTGGGTTACACTGCTTGCAGAATCTGTACCGTAAAACATTATGTTAAGAACGTCTCTATCAAGAGCTACAATTTGCTCATCTGTAATTGTCGAAAGTGTGGTATCGCCAGAATCTTCAACAATGGTAACAACAGTATCTACAGTCGATGTCACCTCGGTTTCTAACGTCGTAGTCTCTGCATCTGTAAGCACTCCTGTGGTTAAATCTTCACCCTCTAAGGTCAAAGCTGTCTGCTCGCCAATTACGTTCATCAATTCATCTTGTGACTCTTCGGCTACCGTTGTAGTTTGAACGGTTAAAATAATGACTTCGTCAACAATATTAACTGTGTTTGTAGTTACATTACCAAGCGCCTCGGGAGAAATATCGCTTAAGCTGCCCGCTGTGTCATCGGCGCATATCGCATCGTCAATAATGTTAAGAACCGTCGCAGTTAAACCGTCAAGAGCGGTTTTTAATTCGTCTGGGGATAATCCCGCTGAAACTGCCATTGCTATAAAATCGTTTATAATTGCCGTTAATGTATCTAAAGCCTCTAAAACTGCCGCGTCGCCTCCGGTTAAATCGGATATGCTCGCCGAGGTTTCTGTAGTATCATATCCGCTTTTCATATAATTTGAGGCCAACGACACCTGAAATTTATCTTCACTTAAAAAAGGCGGCGGAGTTTGGCCGTTACAGTTAAGAGTTGTGCCATGATTTTCTAATAAATTTGAAAAAGCATTGTTTAGCCCGGGATTTTCGTCATTGGCCCTTGATACGAGCGTATCTAATACCAAACCCGCCGCTGATGGTTTAACAGCCGCGTTTGCCGGTGCCTGAAAAGCAGGGTTATTCGAAAAGGCTTCATAAGCTACATTGGACCCTATTGTATCATTTATAATTGTGTTGGCCTGCGCGTTAAAAGCATCAGCTTCAATAGATGCCATACCCGAAGAAATATCAGCATTAAATATTGTGTTATTGATATGATCGGTCATAGGATTTATGTTTACTGTAATAGTATCTTCACCTGAAAAAGATTTTAGAATACTGTCAACAATACTCGCAGAAAAATCAAGACTGCCTTTTAATACCGTACTGCTTAAATTTGTATTTTCGTCTATGACAGCAGTAACAATTAAAGGTCTGGCGGTGCCTTCTGGTATATCAATAGAATAGTTACCGTCAGCATCTGTAACTGCCTCGCCAATTAACTTACCATCGGCCGATTTAATAGTAACCTTTTTATCGGGAACAACCGGCCCGTTTGATAAACTACCCGTTAAAGTAATTTGAACTTCAGGAACCACAGCATCCGTTTTCTCTTCAGAACAGCTTGTTATGGCAGATAAAACCCCCATGAATGATAAAATTAATATCATTCGAAGAAAGGTTTGCCTATAGCCAAATGCCATAAACATCATTGATGAACAAAGAGTAAATCGAGTTTTAATTCTAATTTTGTTTTTTACTTTCATTTTATTTTCTACCTTCATTTTATTTTTTACCTTTACTTTATTTTTTATTTTGTTTTTATTTTTTACTTTCACTTTATTTTTTACTTTGATTTTATTTTTTACTTTCATTGGCTTTACTTTTTTTTATCAAATATATGTTTTGAAAAAGATCATTTAAATACTTTCATATTTTGACCATAAATTCAAAAGAAGATTTTTTAACATAAAAAAATGAGATTGTCAAGGTTTTCGGCGTGAAATGCATTATTTGGGCGTGAAATACACCATTAGGGCGAAAAGAATTACTTTTTAATTATTTGGAAACTTGTCAATCAGGAGCATTCAGCAGAGAATTTGTATAGTCAAATTGAACCGCGTCTTCTTCGGTACCATAGATATCAAATATATCTATAAGCCCTACAACTTCGAAGGTCTTTGCCACGTTACTATTCAAAAAACACAAGTGAAATGTACGACCTCTTTCTTGTAAACGTGTCTGAATAGCTATCATTATTCTTAATCCTGTTGAAGAGATATATTCTACATCATTCATATTGATAACTACATTATCTCCACTGTTTTTTTCAATTAGTTTATTTATTTCATTTTCAGTCGAAGCGCTTGAGTAAACATCAAGCCTTCCTTTTAAGTTTATTACAATATTACTTCCCACATGTTTTGATTCTAACATAAAATTCTCCTGAAGTTTTAATATTTTTTTGAAAAGAATCCATTAAAAACAAACAGCCTGTTCATTCATAATAATTTTGTTACCCCAAAAAAAAGACTTTGTCAAGGTTTTCGGCGTGAAATGCATTATTTGGGCGTGAAATACACCATTAGGGCGAAAAAGAGCGAAAAATTTTTTGACACTTTGAATCGTTTTAAATAATAACCTTTTTTATACTAGCGAAAAAATGAATAAATCATGAGAAAAACAAAAGCTAACCTTTTTTACATCCCCCTTTTATTAATTCTATCAAATTCTATTTTTGCTATTTCGCCGGTTCAATTAAGCGATGATATAAAAAAATATGAATTGGGGCTTGATTTAGAATATTTTGAAGATAAAAGCGGCAATTTGACTATTGATGATATATCTTCCGCGAAGTATATAAATCAGTTTCAAAAAAGCGGTGAAAAAACACCAAGCTTTGGATATACCGGCTCTGCTATATGGTTTCATTTTAAAATCGATGCCAAAGAAACACAAATTAAAAAATGGCTGTTAGAAATGGCCGCGCCTCCCACGTATAATTTTATATTATTTCAACGAACAAAAGATAACTTATGGCAAAAAACAGAAGTTGGCTCGCTTAAACCCTTTTCAGAAAGGCCCATTGACGACCGTAACTTTGTTTTTTCTGTTGAATTAAAAAATTCACATGAATTTTACGCGCGAATTAAAACCGGCGGCAGTTTGTTTTTGCCTCTTACTTTATGGGAACCAATCAAGTTTGCCGAAAAAGTTCAAAAAGAGCAATTGTTTCTGGGGATATTTTTTGGCATTTTATTTATAATGGCAATTTATAATTTATTCTTATATTTTGCCACACGCGAAAAAAACTACTTATTTTATATCTTATACGCGGTTAATTTGGGGCTGGCAATGTTTGCCGATAAAGGCATGACCCTGCAGTATTTTTGGCCAAACGCGCCATATTTTAATAATACCATCGAGTTGTTTTTCTACAACAGCTCTCTTATTTGGGCCTTAATCTTTTCAAGAAGCTTTTTACAAACCAAAATAACTTCGCCAGTTTCAGATATTATCATAAAAATATTATTGTTTATTACGGCTTTAGTGATGCCGCTTTTCTTTATAGGGTTCAAAGACGCCGGCATAACTGTTAATGTCAATATGTCATTATTTTCGCCGGTTATAGTTTTATTTATTTCTATTTATGTTTATGTTCGGGGATACAAAGCCGCCCGATTGTTTTTAATTGCCTTTACCGGATTAATGCTTGGTATACCTCCCTACATTCTCAAATTAAAAGGATTACTTAATTCAAATCTTTTTACAGAGAATTCATTGTTTCTTGGCTCGGTAGCCGAAATGGTGCTTCTCTCATTTGCTCTTGCCGACCAAATAAACATACTACGCGTAAATAAACAAGACGCCGAACGAAAAGCGTTAGAGTCTGAGCTTTTATATTCGCGGGAAAAATTAGAATCTCAAAAAGTGCGTTATGAAAAACTCAAAAAAGTTATTCAACCCCACTATCTGTTAAACTCTCTAAATACCATGCTCAGCTGGATATCAAAAAATCCCGAAAAATCTGAAGACGTTATTGCCGATCTCACAGACGAATTTCGCTTAACCTATAAACTCGCAGAAAAAAAAGAAGTTAAACTAAAAGAAGAATTAAGACTGTGCCGCGCGCATCTTAGAATTATGGGCATACGTTTTGATAAAAATTTTGAACTTAAAACCAACAATATTACAGAAGATGAGAAAATTCCCCCGCTAATTTTTCACACGCTTCTTGAAAACGCCTTTCTTTACCAGAATCTAAACGAGAAAAATACGGTAATTATAAGTAAAGAAGAAACAGAAAATAGTGTTGAATATTTATTTGAAACAAAAGGAGATATGTTAGAAACCGATTCAAACAACTCGTCAAAAACAGGGATCGGCGGCAAATACATTAAAACTGTTCTTGAAACCGCTTACCCCGGAAAATGGCAGTTTGAATCTTCTCAATCAAAAGGCGGATGGAAGAGTGTTATAAAAATTGTTGGTACAAACAGGGTAAGCGCGTAAAAAGTTTGTCGGCCCAAAATAATATCTTAATCTTAATTAAAATTATATAAAATCTTTTTTAATCTCTTGTAAAAAGACCTGCCTACCGGCAGTGTTTCGCCATTTGAAATTTTAGCGAAGTAAATTCCGCCAGATTCAATTTCAATATTTTCTATTTCTTTTATGTTTACAACAAAAGACTTGTGGCAGCGAATAAAAAAAGGTAAAAATATTTTTTCGTAACGATTTAAAGCCATCTTTGTCTCATATATTTTATTATTTTTACAAAATATTTTAGTATCTTTGTTTTTTATTTCGAAATATAATATATTATTCACTGATAAATAAAATACCTCTTGATCTACTTTTACCGGTATCAAACGAAAGGGAACTCGTTTGCCGCCATTTAGTTTGAATAAAGAATTTTTTAGTTTTTTATCGGTTACCGGTTTAATAATAAAGTCAATAACATCATAGATATGAACCTCTAATGCGAATTCTAACTGGCTAGAAATAAGAATCATATGAGAAGATTTTTCAGAAAATTTATTTATATAATACAGCCGGTTTTCTTTATCTAAATCAATATCGAAAAAAAGCAAATCAATATTATTATCTACAAAGAATGTATTCGCTTCTTCTATAGAACATAATGTTTTCAATGAGTTCACTTCACTACACATTGCCTGACTCACGCAAAGCTTTAGTCTCTTTATCTCTTTTTTTTGACCGATTATTAATATTCTCATATAAAATTTATTTAAGATTTTAGAAAAGAATGTGTTGAAATAAATAATTCTATTACTAAAATCGATTTTATATATCACAAATAAATAAAATGTCAATTCTTTAGGCGCAAGTTGCATTATTTGGGCGTGAAATACACCAAAAAGATGTTTTTAACAATAAATTTAAATCAATGCGCCCATATTCAGCGCTAATTAAATAGAGATCATTCTTTCTCTATTTATTCTGTAGTTTTTTCTCGGTTTTTTTTTAAACTTTGATAATAAGAGCGGCCAACTGGCAGACTTTCTCCATTAGAAATTTTCGCGTAATAAATTCCGCTAGATTCAATTTCAATATTCTTTGTTTCTTTATTTTTTGTTTCTAAATATAAAATATTATTCATTGGTATATATTGAATATTTTTATTTACTTTAACCGGTATAGAAGTAAGAGGCATAACCGTATCTTCGCTGAGTCTGCCTAGAGAATTCTTCAGGCGTTTAGCTGTTACCGGTTTTGGTATAAAATCAATAACAGCATACTCAAAAGCCTTAAGAGCAAATTCTATCTTGCCCGAGACAACAATAGTATGAAAAGATTTCTTAAGAAAGTTATCTAAATAATGAAGTCCGTTTTTTCCTTTCAGGTCAATGTCTAAAAACAGTAAATCAATATAATTTTCAAGAAAAAAAATATCAGCTTCTTCTAGAGATGACAATATTTTTATAGATTCTATTTGGTCTTTTAGCAATTGTTTTACTAAAAGCTCTAACCTATTTGCGGCAGGTTTTTCATCTTCTAAAATCAAGATTCTCATTTAAATATATTGATTATCATATCCCATTATATACCGTCAATTGATTTAATGAATTATCTTTAATCATTCTGTCCGCTTTTTAATACCGACAAAAATGCTTCCTGAGGTATTTCAACCGAGCCGACCATTTTCATTCTTTTCTTGCCCGCTTTTTGTTTTTCAAGAAGCTTTCTTTTTCTGGTAATATCGCCGCCGTAACATTTAGCGGTTACATTTTTTCTTAAAGCCGATATATTTTCTCTGGCTAGTACCCGAGCTCCTACGGCGGCCTGAATGGCAATTTGAAACTGGTGTTTTTGAATAAGTTCTTTTAACTGCTTTATGACCTCTCTGCCTCTTCTTTCGGCCTGTGTTTTATGACAAATATTGGATAATGCGTCTACCTTGTTTTGATGAACCAAAATATCAAGCTTAACCAAGTCACTTTTTCTATAATCATATAGCTCGTAATCAAGGCTGGCATATCCTTTTGATAAACTTTTTAGTCTGTCAAAAAAATCAAAAATCATTTCGGCTAAAGGTATAAAATATACTATCTGTACAGTTTTAGGATCTAAATAGTTTAATGAAGAATTCTCTCCCCGTTTTTCCTGCAAGAGTTTTAAAACATTGCCCATATAATCTGAAGGGGTAATAATAAAAACTTTTACATAAGGCTCTTCAATATATTCTATATCTCCCGCCGGCGGGAACATGCTAGGATTATCAATTGTTATTGTCTTTCCTTTCGTGTGAACATTATAAATTACAGAAGGGGCCGTACTTATTAAATTAAGATTAAACTCTCTTTCAAGTCTTTCTTGCACAATTTCCATATGTAAAAGCCCCAAATACCCTACCCTATAACCAAAACCAAGAGCCTCACTTTTTTCGGGCTCAAAAACCAAAGACGCGTCATTTAAAGATAATTTTTGAATGGCTTCTTTTAAATCTTCGTAATCGTCGGCATTTACCGGATAAAGTCCCGAAAAAACCATTGGTTTTACTTCTTTATATTTGATAAGTGCCTCTTTCGCTGAGTTTTGTTCAGTAGTTATAGTGTCTCCTAAGCTAACATCTGCTACATTTTTTATACCTGTTACGAGATATCCTACTTCACCCGCTTCAAGAGAATTAAGAGGAAGAAGATCAAGCTGAGAAATACCAAGCTCTGAGACGATATGAAGACTTTTTCTTCCCATGAATTTTATTTTTTCACCTTTTTTTAATATCCCATCAAAAACACGTACTTTCGCCACAACTCCGCGGTAAGCATCAAAATAAGCGTCAAACGCGAGAGCTCTTAAAGGCAAACTTATATTACACTTAGGAGCTGGAATCTGCTTGATAATTTCTTCCATAAGGTCAGAAATACCAACGCCTGTTTTAGCAGATACCAAGGCCGCGCTTTCAGAATCTAAACCTAAGGTTTCACGTATTTGATATTTAACTTTTTCAATATCTGCCGAGGGTAAATCAATTTTATTTATAACCGGAACAATCATTAAATCGGCTTCTAGGGCCTGATAAAAATTCGCGATAGTCTGCGCCTGAACCCCTTGGGCGGCGTCAATTAAAAGCAAAACCCCTTCACAGGCCGCTAAAGATCTAAAAACTTCATAACTAAAATCTACATGGCCGGGGGTATCAATTAAGTTCAAAAGATAATTTTGGTTATCTTTTGCTTTATATACAAAAGAAGCAGAATTTGATTTTATGGTTATTCCCCTTTCTCTTTCAATATCCATACTGTCTAATATTTGATTTTTTTTCGTACGTTCATTGGTAACCATACCAATTTCAAGCAGTCTGTCGGCCAGGGTACTTTTACCGTGGTCAATATGAGCAATAATTGAAAAATTTCTTATTCTTTCAGAAGGTATATTTTTATATGCCATAATTTTGTGGTTAGAGAAAAGTCAATAAAAAAGAAAAAAACAGGCTGTAAATCTCTATTTTATTTACCACCCTAACAATACTTTTTCTATTCTATCAATAGTCTTGCCAAAAAACAATTTTTCAAGATCATAGAGACTATCGGTTACATCTGACACAAAAAGTTCAATTTGTCCTGCGGCTTTGTTTTGGCTTTGCAATTGGTTCTCTTTGAGTTTTAATTCAAGAAATAAAGCTGTTTCTATTGATGAGTCATATAAAATAAATTCAGGATAAATTCTTTTTATTGTTTTTTTAAGAAGTGGATAATGGGTACATCCTAAAATAATATGCTTTATCTTTTCTTTACTAATTTCATCTAAATATTCTTTTATTATTTCTTCAGTAACCGCTTTTTCTGAAAAACCCTCTTCAACAAGAGGCACAAAAAGAGGAGCCGCTTTTGAAAATAAATATACATCCGGCCTTACTTTTTTTAATAATTTTTCATACGCCCCGCTTTTAATAGTCGATTTTGTAGCGATAACGGCTATTTTTTCGTTTTCAGGCGCTTTTTGAGATACTGTTTTTACGCATGGTTCAATAACACCTATAACCGGCACCGATGATTTTTTTCTCATTTCTTCTATCGCGTATGCAGAAACCGTATTACAGGCAGCGACAATCATTTTTACTTTTTTTTCTAATAAAAAATCAAGAATTTCAAGAGAATACTTTATAACTGTTTCTTTCGATTTACTGCCATAGGGAACTCTGGCCGTATCGCCAAAATAAATAAGATTCTCATTTGGCAGTTTTTCTTGTATGGCACTTAATACAGTTAGTCCGCCTAGGCCGCTGTCAAATACGCCTACCGGTTTTTCTGCATTTACCCTATTAGGCATTTTCAAGGCCGAATATTGAATAAATTAGCTTTAGAGCCTCTTCGCTTTTGTCGTCTCTAATTACGCATGATATTTTAATTTCACTGGTTGAAATCATTTCAATATTAATTCCATTTTCAGCTAAAACTTTAAACATTCTGGCGGCTATACCTACATGAGACTTCATTCCCACACCAACGGCCGAAATAATCGCTATATTTTTATCGACACTGGCCCCACCCGCGCCCCATGATGTTAAAAGCTCTTTTACGACCTTTTCGGCTTTTAATACATCATTTTTTAATACGGTAAAAGAAATAGTATTTAAATTATCCTTACCTGTAGACTGTACAATCATATCTACGTTAATTGAAACATCTCCCAGAGCTGCGAATAAATCTGCAGCAATACCCGGCCTGTCAGGAATGTCGCTTACTGTAACTCTGGCTTCGTCTTTTTTAAGAGTTACCGCCGTAACTAAAAGTTTTTCCATATCTGTATCCTCCGGTACAACTAAAGTACCTTCGTTAAAATTAAAACTTGAGCGCACATGTAAAATAACATTATATTTTTTAGCAAACTCAACCGCTCTTGAATGTAAAACACCCGCGCCCAATGAGGCTAATTCAAGCATCTCATCATAACTTATTTTTGAAAGTTTTTTTGCCGCAGGTATTTTATTGGGATCTGCCGTGTAAACACCGTCAACATCAGTATAAATTTCGCATTCTTTTGCTTCTAATGCCGCCGCAAGGGCAACAGCTGATGTATCAGAACCTCCCCTGCCCAATGTGGTTATATTTTGTTCAAGATCAATACCCTGAAATCCCGCAACTATGCATACCATCTTTTTTTCAAGAGCCGTTAGCAGCTTATTTGTATCTATTTTTTCTATTCTAGCTTTTGAAAACCTGCCGTCTGTTAATAAATTAATTTGTGAACCGGTAAAGCTGACTGCAGGAACTTCTATTTCATGAAGCGCCATCGCTAAAAGAGCAATAGAAACCTGTTCACCCGTAGCCAAAAGCATATCCATTTCTCTATCAGAGGGATTTTCTGATATTTCTTTAGATAAAGCTACAAGAGCATCGGTGCTTTTGCCCATTGCCGAGACCACAACAATCACATGAAAATTTTTTTCATAATACTCTTTAATGCGCTTGGCCACTATTTTTATGCGTTCGGTCGTGCCTACTGACGTTCCGCCGTATTTTTGAACTAAAATTTTTTCTTTTTCAACTGACATACTTTTTACATAAACACAAATATCATAGTTTTTTCGTCAAGCTATTTTGCGGTTTGTATATTCTATTTTTTTATGGATTATTTTTTTTTAGAAACACGATGTCAAATTATTTGAAAGGATAAATTAATACTTAATTTTCTTTTATAATCGGATACACTCCATTTTCATCATGCACTTCTTTACCCGTAAGGGGAGGATTAAAAACACAAATCATTCGCATATCTTCAAAAGCTCTTAAATAATGTTTTTCATTTTCATTTAAGGCATACATAGTACCGTCTTCAATTTGAAATTTTTCGCCTGTATCTATAAGTTCTATTTCGCCGCTGCCGCCTACGCAGTAAACCGCTTCAAGATGATTTTTATACCAAATTAAAGTTTCAGTTCCCGCGAAAATTTTTGTTTCATGAAAAGAAAATCCCATGCCGCATTTTTTAAGTAAAAACCGTCTGCTTATCCAGTTTCCATTTTCTGCTTTTACGTCTCTTTCTGTATTAATAATTTCTGAAAGCTTTCTTACTATCAATTTTTACCTCCATCAAAAACACCTCCGGTAATTAGTTTTTTTCTATTTTTCATATATGACGCGATAACCTTATCTATTAGCATTAAACCTTCACGCAAAAGTTCTTCATCTATTATAAGAGGCGGTAAAAATTTTATAACCTCTCCATTTGAACCCGCAGTTTCTATTACGAGACCCTTCTCAAAAGCATTTTTGCTTATCTCAGAAGCCATGCCAATTTGTTTAAACTCAAGTCCCCATATCATTCCAATACCCCGGACATTCATTTCTATATCTGTGTATTTTTCACAAATTTTTTCAAGTTCTTCTTTTATGATTTTTGATTTATATGAAATTGCTTCTGAAAAATCATCGTTATCCCAATAAGTTAGGGCCTCTGAGGCGGCAATAAAAGCAAGATTATTACCCCGAAAAGTACCGGTATGTTCTCCCGGCTGCCACTGGTCCAATTCAGGCCGCATTAAAAGAAGCGCCATAGGAAGCCCGCCTCCAATTGACTTTGAAAGCGTAATAAGATCAGGAGTAATTTTTGCTCTTTCAAAACTAAAAAAATTTCCCGTTCTGCCATTGCCAACCTGTATATCATCTATAATCAATAGTATATCAAATTCACGGCATAGTGTTTCAAGCTGCTTAAGCCACTCAATAGAGGCTACATTAATTCCGCCCTCACCTTGAATGGTTTCTACAATAACACCTGCCGGCAAATCGACACCGCTGCTATTATCTGTAAGAAACTTTCGAAAATATTCTATAGTATTTATATCTTGGCCAAAATATCCATCATATGGCATAAAGTCAGTATTTAATCTTACGCCATAGGCCTCATCACGGTAAAAATTATTTCCCGTAGTTGAAAGCGCTCCCATGGTAAGTCCATGATATCCATTCGTAAATGAAATTATATTTGATCTTTTTTTTATGAGCCTAACCAGCTTAAGGGCAGTTTCAACAGCATTTGTTCCCGTAGGTCCGGTAAATTGTACTTTGTAATCTAAGTTTCGAGGCTTTAGTATTGTATCTTGAAATTTTTGAAGAAAATCTATTTTAGCCACAGTCGCTTTATCAAGCCCGTGAACAATACCGTTTCTTTCAAGATATTTTATAATCGCTTCATTAATTTTGGGATTATTATGCCCATAATTTAACGTTCCCGCGCCCGCGAAAAAATCAATATATTTTTTTTTGTTTTTGTCAAACAAGAGAGCGCCTTTCGCCGTATCAAACACAGCAGGAAAAGAGCGCACATAACTTCTTACATCTGATTCTAGCTTTTCAATAATTCTCATAGTATCTCCTTTAATCTATTAAAATTCATATTTTATAATCTCTCTAATTTACCGGGGTCAAATGGGCCTATTTTATAAAGCAGTTCACTTTCATGAAAAGTTCTATCTTTAATGCCTGTAAAATCTTCACTAGATAAAAACTCTTTTTTTTTAATATGACAATTTAGATTTTTCGCTAAATTTAAAAAAACTTTTTTTGACGCGGTATTTTTTTCTGTTATTGTAGTTTCTAAATATTTTATTTTTTTTAAGAGGGGCCTTTTTAATATTTCATTTATCATTTTATGACCAAGGTTCATTCCCCTGTATTCGGGTAAAACCGCGACCTGCCATATAAATAGCGTATCTTCTTTTTGCGGATTTACATAAGCGCTTGTCATGGCAATTATGTCTTGACCATCAGTCACAACTATACTTGTTTTAGAAAAATGTTCGCCAATTAAAAAATACGCGTATTTAGAATTTAAATCAAGGGGAGGACATTTTGATACAATCTCATACAACCTCATTCCGTCTTTTTTTTTAGGTTCTTTATATTTAATATTTATAATCCTTTTTTACTTATTAAAAGATAAACCCTGATTATATTAATTTGATTAACAGGCTTGAAATTCACAACACACAAAAGGGAAGATCCCTTAATGATATTTAAGTAATACTACCTAAATAATGCTGACATTTTCATAAAAATCTTTTTCAATCTTATATGATATTTGTTATATTGAAATGAACACTTGAAAGACAGCCTGTCAACCGTTTTTTTATTTAATTGACATCTTGTATTTAATATTCGCGTGTAAAAACACCTATTTTGTAAATAAGCATGCAGACAATTGAATATTTAAAAGTTTTCGCTGAACCGCTTAGAATACGAATTCTTTTCTTATTAAAAGAAAGTTCGCTTACCGTATCGGAACTTGTCTCTATTATGGGACAATCTCAAAGTAACATCAGTCATCATATTAAAACCTTAAAAGACTTAAATTTAATTGAATTCGAGAAGAAAGGAAATCTAAACTTATATAAATTAATTAAAAAACCTGACCTTCCGGCTGTGATTCTTGGTTTTTGGGAAAAGTTATCAGAAATAGCCTCTGAACTTATTGAAACACATGAAGACTTAAGAAAACTGGTTTTTATTTTAGCTGATAGAGATAAAAATAATAATTCTGAATCATGGTCAGTATGGCGAAAAGCTCAGCCCGATTTACCATATACATCTACAGTTGCTTTTGCTGGTATGCCTAAAGCCAATATTGCTGTTGATATTGGATGCGGCGACGGACTTTTTTTATCTGAACTAAAAACTAATTTCAATCATTTAATAGGATTAGATATATCAATGAATCAGCTTGCACAGGCAAAAAAAACCGTAGAAAATGAATTTTTATTAGTTAGAGGTAACGCGCTCTCGCTTCCTTTTCAATCAAACAGTGTGTGTAGCGTTTTTTTTAGAATGGTATTAGGATTCATAAAAAATCCTGAAAAAGCTTTAGATGAAGCCTTTAAAATTTTACGACCCGGCGGGAGAATTTCAATTATAGATAAAATAAAACCAGAAGAAAAATATTTTTCACGAATTTTTTTTAGCAAATTCTGTGAAGATAAACCTTCTCTTAATCTTCTTTATTTTAGAGAAATATCTACAATATTTATATGTTCGCTGGAAAAATTATAATACTAAAAATCTAGTTTTTCTCTATATGATTTTCAAGATTTGAGTTAAAACCCATGGCTGCTTCCATAGCTTCATCAAATTCTGGCAGAAAAAATTCAGGATCTAATACTATACGATTGCATCGAAGTTCAAAATGAAGGTGAGGACCCGTACTGTAACCGGTACTGCCCGAAAAACCAATTATCTGCCCTTTTCTAACTTTTTGCCCTTTTTTAACCAGTATAACAGACAAATGGGCATAGCGAGTATCATAATTTTGTTCATGCTCTAATAAAATTGATAACCCATAACCGCCATGATATCCTTCATTAGTGACTTCACCATCCATTGCGGCAACAACTATTGTACCCGTTTCAACTGAAATATCAATACCTGTGTGATTTTTACCTAATCGTTTACCAATACGACTGCTAATTCTGCTGCCTAAAACAGGCCATAAAAATTCAGCTTTGGGAATATCCCAATTTTGCCTTTTAATACCAGTTTCATGAAGGTTTTTTAAGTATTTTTCTGAAAATGGAATAAATACCCATTGGTTATTTATCATATATTCCTTTTTTTCAGGCATTTCATTCAATTCTAAAATAGCGCTTACTTCAATACCGTATTTTTCAGCATGTGTACTTAATTTTTCACCTTTTTTCATATGCTGCCAAATACCCTCAGTATCTTTGTAGCTTTGAATGTAACTATTATCTAAAAATACAGACTGTAATTCAACTATTGAATCTATGGTAACTGACATTTTATGCCATGAATTTTTAACAGATGAACCCAGTTCATCTGAGAATATTGGTTTTTGAACTGATAAATTAACTAAAAATAAAAAACTAAATGTTAATAAAGAATATTTGCCTTTCAACCCCTCTTCTCCCACGCATTTTGGACAATTAAAAAAGATTAGTACATTTTGTCAAATATAAAAATCATTACTTCAGAAAATCTCATTTTTTTTATATAACTCTTATTTATATTTTATTTTTTTAATAATTTACTTTTCGTTATATCTTAAATAAAGACTTCATTATATATAATGGAAAACATAAAAAGCATTTTTATAACCGGAGCTTCAAGCGGCCTTGGATTAGCCTTGGCGCAGCTTTACGCGAAAGAAGGCGTTATTATAGGTTTAGCCGCGAGGCGTTTTGATAAACTAAAATCAATTAAAAAAGAACTTGAGATAAAGAAAGCAAAAATTTATATATATAAATTAGATGTGGGAAATTTGTCTTTGCTTAAAAAATGTGCCGATGATTTTATAAAAAAAATTAAAACTATCGATCTGGTTATCGCCAATTCTGGCATCGGATCTAAATTTCATAAACCGCATTACTCAGCTGAAGAAATTGCCGAAATATTTCAAACCAATACAATAGGCGTTACTAACACCATAAGCGTTTTTCTTGATTTTATGATAAAACAAAAAAAAGGACAGCTCGCCGCCATTGGTTCTGTCGCAGGATTTCGCGCTCTGCCTGACTCTGGTTATTCAGCTTCAAAATCAGCGGTTCATTTATTCATGAGTTCTTTAAGATTAAGGTACTCTTTTTATGGAATTAAATTTTCTACTATAGCTCCCGGCTTTATTGATACTCCTTTTGTTAAAAAACACACTTTTCAAATGCCTTTTTTATTAAAACCAGATAAGGCCGCTAAACTAATTAAAAAGGCGCTTACACGAAATAAAAAACTTTATATTTTCCCATGGCAATGGAAATTTATAGTTCCTATAGTTAAAATACTGCCTGACTTTTTAATTCGTATAGCAATGAAAGATAAATTAACTTTCCCTAAATAAATTGACGACGTGTCTTAAATAAAAAATATAATTTGCTTATGAAGTTAAAAGATACTTCAACTGTTTTACATCCTCGAAGAAAAACAAAAACCGTTCATGTAGGCAATGTTCCTGTTGGCGGCAGTTCTCCTGTTTCTGTTCAGTCAATGACAAAAGTACCCACTGCCCATTGGCAAAAAACAGTGGATCAAATTCATGAATATGAAGAAGCCGGATGCCAAATTGTCAGGGTTACCGCAAATACCAATGAATCTGCGAAAGCCTTAAAAAAAATAAAAGAAAAAATTCATGTTCCTCTTGTGGCAGATATTCATTTTCAACATAGACTTGCCCTTATAGCCGTAGAAAGCGGAGTAGACAAAATAAGAATAAATCCCGGCAATATAGGAAAAGAAGAAAAAATAAAAGAAGTACTCAAAGCCTGTCAACACGCTAATATTCCTATTCGCATAGGTATAAACGGCGGTTCGCTTGAAAAAGATATATTAAAAAAATACGGATACCCCACACCTGAAGGAATGGTTGAAAGCGCCTTAAGGCATATTCAAATATGCGAAAAATATGATTTTAATAACCTTATTATTTCATTAAAAGCTTCAAGCGTACCCATGATGATAAAAGCTTATGAACTATTAGCCGAAAAGTGCGATTATCCTTTTCATTTGGGAGTAACCGAAGCGGGAACCCTTTTTCAAGGTACCATTAAAAACTCTCTGGGTATTGGCTATTTATTATCAAAAGGAATAGGCGATACAATAAGGGTAAGTTTAACCGGCCCCGGAACAGATGAAATAAAGGTTGGCAGAGAAATCTTACGGTCGCTTGAGTTAACCAGCTTTGGCGTAACTATAGTTAGCTGTCCTACCTGCGGCAGACTTGAAGTAGATTTAATATCCATAGCCAACAAGATTGAAAAAGCCGTGTCTCATATTAAAACACCTCTTACCCTTGCTGTTATGGGGTGTTTGGTTAACGGTCCGGGTGAAGCAAAAGAGGCAGATATAGGAATTTCATCGGGAAAAGGTTCAGCGGTTCTGTACGTAAAAGGTGAAAGCAAAGGGAAAATAAAAGAAGAAGAAATAATTCCGCGGCTTTTAAAAGAAATTGCTATTTTAGAGAAAAATAATGCTTAATTTAATCAGATAACAGGCATTTTCTGATTAAAATTCAAATAAAAAACCGTTCCTTTGCCTGGTTTAGATTTTACTTCAATACTTCCGTTATGAGCATCCATAATTTCTTTAACGAGAGGGAGGCCAAAACCAGTACCTTCTTCACCTGCTGTGCCTTTCGTTGAATATTTTGTTTCAAATTTAAAAAGATGTGATATATTTACATCATCAATACCAATGCCTGTATCTTCTACAACAATTGTTTTTGTATTCCCTTTAGATGTATGAATTTTTATTTTATCTCCTTTTCTGCAAAATTTTACGGCATTTGAAATTAAATTTGAAACAGCGCTTTTAAATAAAGATATATCAGCATAAATTTCTAAATCTCTGTCAATTTTATTTATAATCTGAATTCCCTTTTTATTGGCCTGCTCATCAAAAATTTTAATAATAGCTTCAATAAAGGAATGTGCGTTAAAATAAGAAAAACTAGGATTAATTTTTCCCAGTTGTATTCTGGTTAATTTTAAAATATCATTTATAAGATGTACCATTTCGCCGCATGAAAAAATTCCTGTTTCTACAAAATCTTTTATCTCTTTAATATTTTCTGTATTTTTTATTAAATCGAAAAGAAGCATAATCGGATGTATTTTATTTTTTAGATCGTGGGCAACCAAAGAAACAAATTTATCTTTGAGCTGGGTAGCCTTTTCGGCTTCTTTTTTGGCTTTTCTTAATTTAATTTCACTATTTTTTTCTCTTGTAATATCATGAACAATTGAAGTTACACCAATTACATTATTTTTTTCATTCAAAAGAGCTGTATTGTGCCACTGGCAATATATCCGTTGATCATCTTTTGTAATGTTTTCGTTTATACCTCTTACAATTTTTTTTTGTTCTATAAGCCTGTTCCATACTCTTTCTACATAAGCGCGTTCTTCTTTAGGTACAATTAAATCAAAAGCATTTTTTCCCACTGCTTCTTCTTTTGAATAACCAAATATTTTTTTAGCCGCCGGATTCCATAATATAACATTAAAATTTATGTCCCAGCTGATAACCCCAAGGGGAGTATGTTGAATATGCAAAGATAGTTTTTGTTCCGATTCTTTAATCGATTCTAAAGCTTTTTTCTTTTCTGTTATATCCTGAAAAACAAGCTGAATAACCCTTTTATTTTCAAGTTCCACGGGCTCAGCCGAAACCTCAACATCAATAATTTCGCCGTCAAAACGAACAAACTTTTCTTCTTTTTTTTCAACTGAATTACCATCAACAAGCATTTTTTTTATTCTTTTTTTAACGAGATATTTATAGTCTGGATGAACAACATCCAAAAGATTTTTTTTCGAGATTTCTAATTTATTTTCTGCCTTTAATATTTTAAAGGCTTGATCATTGGCATACAATACCTTTTTACCATCGAGAATAACAACCGCTACCGGTAGAATTTTTAATAGTGTTTTATAAAGCTTTAGATTTTCAATATCATTTTTTGTACCGGTAATAATTTCATACATGCTTAGCTCCCCTTTATTCAACTCACCTCAAATGCCCCGTTTTTTTTAAAATACTGCCCTTTATATCCCTAAAATGACATCATAGAATATATGCTTAAACTTACAAGAAATTTTTTATTTTTACTTTAGTTTTTGTCTCTGTAAAGTTTAATATATTTATCATAATTGATGCCGCTATTTACATCGCAATTTTTTACTATTCCGTATAATACTAAATTTTATATTGAATTTTTAAACTCAAAATTCAATTATGCCTATATTCATAGTATTACAAATTTATATAATGGATTATATTAAAAACATTCTTAATTTTAAAGTACTATTTAGTATAATTTTAATAAA
>JAOUOS010000061.1 GCA_029880285.1 Spirochaetia bacterium | reverse complement strand
TTTGCCGCTGGTTAAAACCAACCTTACTGCTTCTTTCTTAAATTCATCTGTGTAATTTTCTTTCATGGTAAACTCCTCATATTAAGTTCACCTAAACATACTGTCCATTAAAACGGGGATGATTCAGGGTGCCGTATCCTGAAGATAAAAAAATCTTCTGGAAGCTGGTTAAATTAGGCGGCGAGTTAAGGCAAATTCATTTGCTTGAAAGCCCCGTTGTAGAAAAACCTATAACAAAATTTCCCAAAGACGGCAGTAACGAAGTCACACGCTCTATTCAAAAAAAAGATTTTGAAATCACAAACGAGAAGAAAAATCTTGGCCGGCTTTATATTAACGATGAACAATATTTCGATAACATACCGGTGACCGCGTGGGAATTTTACATAGGCGGCTACCAGCCCGCGCAAAAATGGCTAAAAGACCGAAAGGGCAGAACGCTCAACTACGAAGACATCGCGCATTACCAGAAGATTATCGTGGCGTTGAATGAGACCGCGAGAATTATGCGGGAGGTTGATGGGGTTTTAATTATTTAACCTACGGCTATAGTTCGTTCACCAGAGGTGGGCGAAGCACAGGCTCACCACAAGTAGCCGTGGGAGGGTATCCGGCTTTAATGATTAACTGCAATTCATAGATAAGGTTGACATGATAAGATTGAAATATTTTAGGAGAAGCCATGAATAACTTCACATACCACAATCCCGTAAAAATTGTATTCGGGAAAAAAACCATCGAAAAATTATCAACATTGATACCCAAAGAGGCAAAAGTTCTTATGCTGTATGGCGCAGGTTCCATTAAAAAAAATGGAGTTTTTGATCAGGTTATGGCGGCGCTAAAGAATCACACTGTTCATGAGTTTTCTGGTATAGAAGCCAACCCTGAATATGAAACTCTCATGAAAGCCGCTGAGCTGGTAAAAAAAGAAGGTATTGATTTTCTGCTATCTGTTGGCGGAGGTTCAGTTTTAGATGGAACTAAGTTTGTGGCGGCAGCTGTAAAATATACTGGCGGTGACCCATGGGATCTTCTTGTGAAAAGAACAAAGAGCAAAGTTAAAGAGGCTCTGCCAATTGGTTCGGTGCTGACTCTGGCGGCAACCGGTTCAGAGATGAACGGTTTTTCTGTGATTTCGCGTCGTGAGCGCGGCGAAAAACTTGCCTTTGGCAGCCCTTTGCTGTATCCGGTATTTTCTATACTTGACCCGGAAACTACTTATACCCTGCCCGAAAGCCAGACGGCCAATGGTGTCATTGATGCTTTTGTTCATGTTATGGAACAATACCTTACCTATGATGTAAACTCTCCTCTTCAGGATCGGCAGTCTGAGGCCGTATTAAAGGTATTGATTGAAGAAGGCCCCAAAGCGCTTGGCAGCCCCAACGATTATGATGTACGCGCCAACCTCATGTGGTGCGCCACTCATGCCCTGAACGGAAACCTTTCCTGCGGTGTGCCTCAGGATTGGGCCACTCATATGATTGGCCACGAGATCACGGCAGAATATGGCTTAGATCATGCCCAGAGTCTAGCTGTGGTGATGCCTGTTCTGATAGATAACCGCAAGGCGAATAAAAAAGAAAAATTTACGCATTATGCAAGACGGGTCTGGCATATTATTAAAGATGGGGATGAAGCGTATGCCGAGGGCATGGAAAAAACGGTGAATTTTTTTAAGCAAATGGGCATGAAGACAAGACTGAATGAATACAATATCGACAAAACCGGTTTTGAAAACATTGCCAATCGGCTCGACGCCCGGGGCATTAAACTGGGTGAACATCAGGATATTGGTAAAAAAGAAATTCTGGAAATCTTAAATGCATGTTATTAACTCTATTTGTTATGGATGGTTTTCTGTGTCGGAATTGGCCGCCGGGAAGTTTTGTACAACTTTCAATGTTTGATTTCAGTCTGCAAACCTAATTATTTCTGGCGCCGGCGGGACTCTGCCAAGGCGAACTCTAACAGAATAGTTAAAGCGGGGTGATAGCCGTGGGTGAGGTGGAAAGTAAGAGTAAAATATTATATCATAATTAATTGACGGTTAGATCGTCTGAATGTGAGGATATCTAAAAATATTGAAAATATTTGACACTATATTATTCCTGTATTATATTGTATTACACATGAGACAGATTTTGACAGTAAGTATTGATGATGAACTAAAAAAACGAATTGAGGCTACAGCAAAAAAATATAAAGTTACAAAAAGTGATATAGTAAAAAATGCTGCAAACAAATATCTTCTCGAAGAAGAATTTTTAGACATTCGTAATAAATTTGTTCCCAAAGCTCAAAAAGCGGGTTTTTTTACTGATGAAGATGTGTTTAAAACTGTTTCATGAATATAATATTTGATTCTAACGTTATAATTTCAGCATTTACAACAGAAGGCCTATCTCATTGATCAACGACAATTAGAATTACCGCTCGTGAAAGAATGAAGCCATGTATGGCTCATGAAAACAGACAGAGAGGTAAGACTAATGACGTCAGAAAGAATAAAAGTAAAGACAATTAATCAATCAGGGGCAGCGGGCAATATGTGTGAGAAGACGGCCCGAAAGTATTTGTGATCTGGTTTATTGCCCAGTGAAATGAAAAAGCCGCGAAGATACCGGACAAGAGAAGATATATTTGCAGAAAAGTATGATTACTGTTCTAGCATCGACAAAAACATTCGTGTAAAAAAATAAGGTTTATTCAATCTTTGTATTTCTGATATTATTAGACAAGAGTTAAGCAATGCGCCGAAAGCAATAGTCGACTTTTTTTTAGAGGTTTTGCCAGATTGTGAAATTTTACCGATTACTGAGAAATTTCTTGAACTAAGGGATCGGCTTCAGTACAAAAGTCAATATCTAAATTAACTCATAAAGAAGAAGAAACTTACTGGGCCAAAGGAACTTCAGAACTTATCGCATTAAAGAAAAAATTATCAATAAAGAAGACGACGCCTTCTTCAAAATAAATAAATTTTATTTCTTGCTCAGAAGAATATTAATTAGAGCAGGCACGTACAAAGAAGTACGCGCCATCAAAGCGACTCTGCACACGATGTGCAGCGGAACGGGGTTCTTCTTTCTTTGCCGCTTTCTTTTTTCTTTACATGAAAGAAGAAAGAAAGTAGATATCGTTTTTACAAAAGTTTTAGAACTCCCAACGAGGTAGTTAGGCAAAACACCCCAAAATTTATATTTTTTCTCCTAATTATTCTATTTAAAAATAATTGACAATATGAATACATATGAATATATTTGAATACAAGAATTTATTATGTCTAAAACTATAACAATTAGAGTTAATGATAATATTTATGAATTATTTAAAAAAGCTGCTGCAGGCGATAGAAGGTCTATCTCAAATTTCATTGAAAATGCTACATTATCTTATCTAACAAATGAAACTTATGTTTCAGATGAAGAAATGTCCGAGATATTATCTAACTCTGAACTAATAAATAATTTAGAAAAAGGTCTGCAAGATATTAAGAAAGGTAAGTATAAAATTGTCGGCTAAGTATAAAATTGCTGAAACTGATAATTTTTCAAAAAAACTTAAACATCGTGATTATATAAAATTAGCAAGTAAAATAGAAAATTTTGTATATCCTCAACTAAAAGAAAATCCATTTTATGGAAAAAACATAAAAAAGTTAAAAGGTAAATATAATAAGGTCTACCGCTATAGAATTGGAATATTTCGTTTATTTTATACTATTGATAATGATAAAATTCTTATTATATTCATCGATATAGAAAAAAGAAAGGATAGTTATAAAGATTAATGATTTTATAATTTTTAGATGCATCGCATAACTCATCTTATAACCTACGCGAACGCTCAACTACGAAGACATCACGCATTACCAGAAGAACATCGTGGCGTTGAGAGAAAAAATTATGAGGGAGGTTGATGGGGTATTTGACCCACGGCTACCTGTGGTGAGAATGAAAAGAAGAGTATAAATATATATCATAATTAATTGACGGTTAGATTATCTAAATGTGAGACTATCTATAAGGTAGTTAGCCGAAATAATTGTATTATATTTCTTTTATATTTACTTCTTACATAAACTTAATTTATTTAAATAATTAAAATTTTTATTTGCCATTAAATATGTTATAACATATATTATATTTGAAATCATGATTAACTAGAGGTATTTATGGCCCAATTATCATTATACATTGATGATGAAACTTTAAAAAAAGTTGAAAAAGCTGCAAAAAATCAAAATATATCAGTTTCAAAGTGGATAACTAGTCGTATAAAAAATTCTTTTAAGACAAGTTGGGATGAAAATTTTTTTAGTCTATTTGGTTCAATTAAAGATGAATCTTTTAAACGTCCGGATCAAATAGAATCTAAATATGATGCGAAGAGAGAGATTTTGTGAATTTCTTTCTTGATTCTAATATATGTATTTATTATTTAACTGGTAAATATACAACTATCACCGAAAAAATAAAAAATACTGATCCAATTCATATTAAAATCCCTTCTTTAGTTAAAGCTGAGTTAATTGTTGGTGCAATTAAAAGTAAAAAGAAAAAAGAAAACCTTAAAATTATTAATAAATTTTTGTCTTATTTTGAAATTATACCTTTTGGAAACATTGAATCAGAAATTTATGCTGAAATAAGAGCAATTCTTGAAATAAAAGGCAATATTATTGGTCCAAATGATTTAATTATTGCTAGCACAGTGATGGCCAACAATGGTATCTTAATTACAAATAATACAAATGAATTCAAACGTATTAAAAATCTTCGTATTGAAAATTGGACAAAATAAACAATTACTTTGGCCAACGAGGGTATCTAAAAGGTAGTTAGCTGAAAATTTCGAGCGTTTATACTTCTATCTATCATATTTTTTCTTTTAATATTTGTAAGTATGTACCATTTTTATTAAATTGAAATACAATGAGAAATGTAATTTCAATTAGCCTAGATGAAGATCTAAAACAAAAAGTAGATAAATTGGCTAAATCAAAAAATATGAAAAGAAGCAATATTGTTAAAGAGGCTTTGGTGAAATATCTTTTTATTGAAGAAATGAAAAATACTAGAAAACAATTGAGACCATATGCCGTAAAAGCAGGTTTTTTTTCAGATGAGAACATATTTGAGTTAATTTCTTGAAAGTTGTATTAGATACAAATATACTTGTCTCGGCTTCGGTTTTTGGCGGCCTTTCATCAGATATTTTAGCCTGTTTAGAATATTCCGCAGAGCTATTATCATCCGAGAAATTAATTGAAGCTTAAAATAATTGTTGATGAAAATATTGATAGCCGAATCTTTTCACCCGTTTGTATCCTGCGGGTAGCGGGTACAAGTAGTTGCGGGGCCTTGCGGGCTGCCCGCCTTCACCCTTACGGGTACAAGCGGGCACCTTCGGTTACGGTTTTGCGTTTTAATTATTGGGTCGCCGTTTGAAAAATTATTTATTTTCCCTACTTTTTGAAATCTCACCCCCCACTCTTTCAAATTTAAATACGTATACAGCATGGGCCTAGTTTGAACCTTACGTCAGTAAAAATGATAAAAGAAAAAGAATTCAATGGATAGAGTATTTTAATATATTTTCTTTTTTTGAAATTACAAAAAGTTTTATACTTAAGGAGATAAAATGAACAATGAATTAGAAATGGAATGGAGTAAATTGAAAAAAGCTGGATTAATGAAGTATCTTTTGATCCCAATTGTAGTTGTATTTGTATATTTGCTGAATCCTTTTGTGACGGTTCCGGCCGGTCACCGGGGCGTGGTTTTGAATTTTGGCGCTGTATCTGATAAAATTATGGGAGAAGGATTACACCTGCGCATTCCGATCATGCAAAGCGTTATAAAAATGGATGTTCAGCTTCAGAAGTCGAACACTAAGGCAGATGCGGCAACGAAAGACCTGCAAAATACTAAATTCGCTATTGTTATCAACTATCACGTTTCTCCAGATAAAGTGAACTGGGTATATCAAAAGATAGGCGCCCAATATGAAGATAGAATTATTGATCCGAATGTAGAAGAGGCTGTCAAAGCTATTTCGGCAAAATATACGGCTGAACAATTGATTACTAAACGTCAGGCCGTGAGCGAAGAAATAATGGCCTCTCTGAAAGCCAAGCTGATTGTTTATAACATAGTTGTAGATAATTTTTCTATTGTCGACTTTGAATTTTCAGCTCAGTTCGCAGAGGCAATCGAACAAAAACAAGCGGCAGAACAAATGGCTCTGAAAGCAGAAAGGGATTTAACGCGTATCACCACAGAGGCAAAACAAAAAGTAGAAGGAGCCCGTGCAGAAGCAATGTCATTGCGTTTAAAGCGTATGGAAGTTACTACCCAGCTGCTAGAGTTAAAGAAAATTGAAGCTGAAATGAAAGCCATCGAAAAATGGGATGGTAAGCTTCCTACATATACTGGCGGCGGCGCCATGCCCTTTTTGAACCTGAATAATAAAAACAAATAATAAACAGGAGAAATCTATACGTACCGAAATTCTGCCGTAGTCAGGTTCTTACAAGTTTCAGAAAACATACGATAATGAAGGGGCTGTGTAATAAGTAAGATTTTTAACGCAGAGGCGCAAAGAACGCAAAGGAAAAGTGTTGAATTTACGGATTTCTCTGCGTCCTCCGCGTCTTTGCGTTTAATCTTTTCTTTGTTTTTGCACGTCCCCATGACTACGCGTGACATCAGGTTTCGCAACTCTCTATACGATCGAATGCTTGCGAACCTGAGTTTCATTTAGTCGCATCGATAAGCGCTTATAACTTGGCAGTTTTAGAAAAACTCACAACAACCAGAACGCTTAAGTAGAACTTATAACAATTTCTACTTAATCCAGTATAATCAATGATAACAAACAGAATAACTTTTTATATAAGAAAAATTTTTATGTCTCATTAACGGACAAACTACTAGATACCTTTTATCCTAGGGTATGTACACACTGTAATAAAGTA
>JAOUOS010000060.1 GCA_029880285.1 Spirochaetia bacterium | reverse complement strand
AATTGATAGTAAAGCGTAAATACTTTTCTTAAATTATATTACAGCGCCGACCCGAGCGACCGCGCAGTCGGGCGCGTAGCTGGTAGCTGTTGTTATCTGAAGGGAACGGCTTAAAATTGTTAAGACTTTGCAGAAATCTTTAAGGAATTATATAAAAAAAATAATTAAAATTTATATTCTTTAAATTAAAAAAATATTCGTATTAAAATAAAAGGAAGATTGAAAAAACAATTAAAGATCAAAACCAAACGTACTAAATAATGCTCGGTTACAAGAGTCTTCAAGGATTTATATGAAAAAAATAAAGATCAAAACCAAACTTACAAAAGATTGCTGGGTTAGAAAAGTCTATAAGGAAAAAATATAAAATACAAACAAAACTGAACATACCAAAAAATAAGTAACGAGAAGAAGTAGGCAAGCAGACTAAAAATACTTACATAAAAAAGCCGTTTCTTTCAGATAACGGGCGAACTTTTAAGGCGTTGAAAATCGTTTTTGTAGGCCTGATGAGCGCGAATTAACCTCAATTCATGCGCGAAGATGGCCGTTAAGCAAAAACGATTTTCAATGAGTTTTGCGGTTCGCCTTAAAAACAATTTTACAATGTATCTATAAAAAGTAAATCATTTTTAGCAACTAATATGACGCAAAACCGAGCAGCCCGATCAGGGCGCGCAGCTTAAAAGATTAGTTAGGGGTATGTGCCAGCTGGAGAGAATATCATTTTTAACACGATGTTAAAAATGATTGAGTAAATATTGATAAATTAAAAATTTGAAAGTGTTCTATAAAAATTAAGAAAAAAAATCAATGTGAATAGCTTGACAAAACATTTTAATATATAAATATGTATTTTAATAAAAAAATTAAAATAAATATAAAAAAAATTATGATTACTTAAATTTAAGTTAGCTATGAAAAAGGATAAATTATATAATTTAAAATATTTAATTTCTTATTTCTTTATATTTTCAATTGTATTTACATATAATTGTGATAAAAAAAAATCTAAGGAAGACACTCCTAATAATACAATTCAAATAGAAGAAAATGAAGAAAATATCCTAAAATATGTTGATGCTATTATACCAGAGCAAATTGAACCGAATAAAGGCTGGTATGGATATAATTTTTCAGGATTTTTAGTTATAGTTTTTTCAGTAGAAGCTGGTCAGGCATATTCTGTAAAATGCGATCCAGATTTAGATGAAGGTATTTATTACAATTTTAATAGATTGTACTCTGGTGATATTATAAAAACACTTGTTTCCCCAAATGGTAAACATGATTACTCGAACAATTTAGATCCAGGAGCACACGTTACATTTATAGCCGAAGAAACAGGAGAAGTATCTGTTATACTAAAGGTCGATGATTATGCATTGTGGACAACAGGAGAGGAATTGAAACATAGTTTAGCAGTACGGGTTGATTCATATAATCCAATTAAAGGCGAAATTTTAGCTGATTCGGGATGGCATGAGTTCGATGAAGAAGGATATTTTCTACATCAATATATTGTGCCAGTTACTCAAAATGAAATATATACAATATTTTTTTCAGATAATCGTAAAAAAATAGAATGGCAAGATTCAGGAACATATACGGGAGAGATTGATATTGAAGTAAAATCGATGTCAAATACAATGGTATTTAAAAAAGATTCATATCATGAGCTTATTGAAATAATGCCAGCAACATATGTTGCTCAAGAAACGGGAAATTTGAAAATTATTATAAAATCTAGAATTTCTAAAGGCGGTTCATATGCAATTAAAGTTGATCATGATTTACCTATTGTTCATGAATTCCCCGAAGAAATATTTTGTATAACTGATTACGACCAACAGATTTATAATACGAATAAAGTAACTTATTACTCATTATATTTAACAATGAATAATCATTATCAAATATATAGTTATACTCATAACATTATATTAGATTTATTTAAGCCTAATGGAGAAAAAATAATGGGATTTGGTTCAGATACAAATTTTATAGCATCTGAAACTGGTGAGTACTATTTAGCTTTTTATCCACTATCTTTAAATAATCGCGTTTGTATGTCAATAAAAGAGCAGACAAGTTCCTCATTTGAAGTAGATAGTGGTTGGCAAACTTTTAATATCACACAAGAAACATCATATTCTGTAGATGTTCAACAAGGTTATAGTTATAGTATTTCTTGGGATGATTTTTTAGAAGGTAGCGGTACAATGACAGGTGATGTTGTTGTTACTATAGAATATGAAGATGGAACTATTATTTCGGAAAATATTGAAAACGGTTATTTAACGCCATTGGTTTTTGTCGCTGATCGAAATGGTGGAGTTCGTGTTATATTAAATCCAAGTACAAATGGTCTTGTTGGACTTAGTGTTGCAAGTACAACACCATCGCCAATTACAATTGATAGTGGATGGATTCAAGAAACAAGTGTGTCAGATGACTCAAATCAAATATTTCATTTCGATGTTACAAAAGGTGATGTATACTCAATAAAAACAAAAAGTAAAAACTACCCAATAGATGAAGGTTATACAGGAAATATAAGTATAAAAGCATACTATGCAGATATTAATAATGAATATCGTAATTATATGTTTGCAAATGGAGATGTCATTTTATACTTAATGGGGCAGATTTTTTCGGCTAAAAAGACAGGTAAAGTTTTTCTTGAGGTCTCTTCAACTGCAGGTTCTTATGCTTTACGTGTTGATAGTGTTACTCCTGAGAGATTTAATGTTAATACAGGCTGGCAGACAATAAATATAGATTCATCAAAAGTTTTTTCGTTTGATATAAATTCTGATAATTTTTATACTATTTTATGGGAGGATAGTAAGGGTACAAATGGTTATACATCTAGAGCCTATCTTCATGGATATGATCTTAGTGGATTTCATTTGTTTGGGACAACAGCTTCTGTAGAAAGCTATAGCCCATCAATTGATTATAATACTACTACAGATTATTATAATGCGTGGTACTTACCGGTTTCAAACCAAGAAATTAATTTCATTATTTCACCTAATCAAACATATTTATACCGAGATGATATAGAAAGAAATATTGGTTATGGAGGTACATTAGGCGTAAGTATTGAAAGCAATCCGATTATAAATCTTCAAGCAGATGGTACTGTACAAAATATACCAATTCACTTAACTAGTTTTTCATCTTTTGAGGTAGAGCAAAATAGATATTATAAAATTAAAAATAAAACAGCGAGAGATTTATCTTTTGAAATATTTTCTAGCATAGATGGATCATTAATCATAGATTTTGGCTTATTAGATACTAATAATTTTGGTGTTTTCAAGGCTACCAGTAATACAAAAGTGTACTTAAAAGTTAAAGAACGAACAACTTATGATCCCTTAAGTTATTTTTCTTGTATTATAACAAAATATTAATAAAGTAAAATTATTTACTTTTAGGGTCTCATTTTTTATGCTATACTTATCTGTATATTGCCGACACGATGTCGGCTTTTACAAATTTAATTAATAAGCTGGCATTACCCCTAACGTTTTGCGGCTTTAAGAAGTATGCAATTGCTTTTTGTCAGCATGGCGAGCCGCAATTAACCTCTATTGCTCTGCGAGGCCATGCGTTTAAGCAAAAAGCAATTGCATATTTGCTCAAGCGTAAAGCCAATATCTATTGTGAGAAATGATATTAAAACGTAAATACTTTTCTTGAATTATATTATAGCGCCGAGCCGAGCGACCAACGGGAGCGTAGCTTAAAGCTGCTGTTATATGCTGAAAGCGTGTTAAAAATTATATACTCAGATTAGGAATGAAAAATATAGTTTTTAGTAAATAATTCAATAATCATAAGGATATAACAAAAATATTAGAAAATATTATTTTAACTTTTTGGTAAATATCTATAACGATTTTATTCATATAATTATTATAATTTTCTGATTTTGATTCCTAATCTGGGTACATATATTAGAAAATTTATATTGAATAAAATAAAAATATAAAAACTTGTTATAATATTTTTACAAATTGTCTATATAAAATATTATATATAATAAATATTTTATAAATGAAAATTAAATTTTATTCATGAAAAATTATAATAAAGGCAGATAATAAATGATACACAAATTGAAATTATTTGATTTCAAATATTTTAGAAAGTTTATCATTATTAGTTTCTGAATCTAAACCACCAATTATTAAGTATTTGAATTTATCAACATTTTCTTTTGGCATCAATATTATCTCAGTATTTTTTTTCCCAGAGTGTAGTGAAACATTAATGTTATTATCTTCATTGCCATATTCATCAATTAAAGAAAAAAATGCTATTTTATCTAAAAATACTCTAGTAATATTCGCAGGTGTTACATTTTCAATAATAATAATATTTTTAAGTTCTTCATTTGTATTAGTTTTATATTCCTTAAATTTTCTTATTTTTTCAATATTCAATACTATATACTGACCAGAGGGTAATTTTACAGATTTATCAACTCTTATTATTTTTGTAAGTTCTCCAACAGTTGCATATTTTTTTTTAGCAAGACTATTAATATCAAGTTTTTCAGGCGGACTATTATTTGATTGATTTTCTTGATCCTCTGAACAATTAGTAAGATTAATCATTAATGAAATCAAAAAAACGATAAGTAAATAGTATTTTAACAATTGTCTCATTTATATCTCCTAATATATTTTATATTTATGAGCACTAAAAAATAATTTATCAAATTGTCAATAAATATATGGAGTATAAATAGGCAATAATAAACGCTTTTGGCATATAACGTTACGCGCTTTACCTGAAGTTTTTGAATGCAGAGCCCCGATAAGCGAGCGCCAATAAACCTCTATTGCTGTGCGAGCCTTATCGGAAAAGGCGAGGCATTCAAAAATTTGGTCGAGCAACTACAAAAATCAATTGTCACGATATTACCTAATTTGTAAATAACAATTTGTCACATAAAATGTTGCGAGACCCGAGGGCATGCGAAGTCGTGCCCGAGCAGGTAAGCGCTGTTATGTGCTGGAGTGATTGGAAAAATAAAAGGAATGGATTCAAGAACCAAAGGGGTAATCAATAATGAAACAGACGTTAAGTAGTTTGGCGATGTTAAAGAGTATAATGGATACAACTTCATCCGATTACATCTCAATATTTTTACCATTTTTAGGTACTATTTTTTCAAAAGAAGGTATTGTAGAAATCGATGCGGAAAAAATTCCACAATTATTTAATGACCACTATGGATTGAGTATACCATATTCCGCAGTGATTACAATACTAAATCGAGCTCGAAAAAAAGGATTAATTAACAAGTCTGATACTAAATATTTCGTCAATCAAAAACAATTAAATAACTTTGATATTACTTTGAATACAGATAAATTTATAGGCAAACAAGAGCGTATCATCGATTTTTTTATAAAATATTGTAATACTACTTTTAAGAAAAAAATAAACAAAACAGAAGGATTCAATTCTTTTATAAACTTCCTTAATAAACACAATGTGGACTTATTATTCTATGATTTAAAAAAAGAACGAATTTTACCTAAAGTACCTGAAAAAAAAGAATCTATATATCTTGTTGGCCAATTTATTAACTATTGTAGCGAGAAAAATCGAACATTGTTTGAAGAAATTATAGATGTTACATTAGGACATATTATTGCTAATTCCCTTTTTTTCCCTGACCCAACTCAAATAGGCACCTCATTAAAAAATGTCAATATTTATTTTGATACACCATTTATATTCAAATTGCTAGGGCTTGAGGGGGAGCTTAAATCTAAGAACATGCAAACATTGATAGAGTTGTTGAAAACTTCTAATGCAACTTTGTATTTATTCCCGCATACGAAAGAAGAAATTTTAGGTATACTAACTGATTGTGTACGGTGGTTAGAGTCACCAAATTATGATCCAAAATATGCTAGTCCTGTCTTATTGCATTTTGTAGAGAATGAATATACAATTACTGATGTAGAATTATTTATTTCACAATTCGATGAGAAATTGAATAGTTTTTCAATATCTGTATCGGACACTATTGATATTAACAAATTCCAGCAATATGAAATTGATGTTGTAAAACTAAAAGAACTTATATCCAAAGCTTATAAATTTAATAATAGCACTTATGAGCATTGGAAAAAGGAAAGGGTTATAGATAAAGATATTCAAAGTATTTCTTGCATAAACAAGAGTCGAAAAGGGAACAGGCCCTATACTTTAAAAAGCTCAAAGGCAATATTTATTACAACAAATACTGGGCTAGCCAGTGCATGTAGAGAATATGAGTTTAGAGCAGATGATACAAATATAGTATATTCATGTGTTACAGATGTTTATATTGGCACAATTTTATGGCTTCAATCACCTACTAACTTTATCAATAAAAACCTGATGAAATTAATAGCATTTTCGTATGCTGCAATAGAGCCTGATTCAAAGTTAATGAACAAATATTATACCGAAATTAATAAGCTAAAAGATAATGGAAAGGTAACCGAAAGTGAATATTATTTTTTACGATCGAATAGATTAGCCATTCAATTATTAGAGGAAAAAACTTTGAATGATCCTGATCAATTCAAACATAATTTTCCATTAGAAATTTTAGCTAGTTTCAAAAATGAAATAGTGAAACCCTATGAATCGAATATTCTTGAATTAAAGAAAAAGAGCTCAAAACAGCGGGAAGAAATAAAGGCAAAGAATGATGTATTAAAAAAAATATCAATATATATTTATCGATTTACTGGTATAGTAATTTCTATGATAGCAACTTCGCTTGTATATTTATCGATTAATTATGTAGTTGCACAAATTATTTTATCTATTATTACCGCAGGATCTTTTATCTCTGGATTTACTTTAAGGCGAGTTAGTAAGAAGTTTATTAAACTAATTTATCGAAAGCTTCTTCGATTAGCATCTGGAAAATAAATATATAATTAATGTAGTTATAATGCTGGCGTGAGTAAGCAATCACTCTTGCACATAACGTCGACGGCTACCAGTAGTTTTCAATTGCTTTTTGTCAGCTTTGTAAGCAACAATAAAGCTCTTTCTTTTGCGCAACAAAGCGTTTAAGCAAAAAGCAATTGAAAATTTGGTCAAGCGTCATACCAATTTCTATTATGAAAATTGATAGTAAAGCGTAAATACTTTTCTTAAATTATATTCCAGCGCCGACCCGAGCGACCGCGCAGTCGGTCGCGTAGCTGGTAGCTGTTGTTATCTGAAGGGAACGGCTTAAAATTGTTAATACTTTGCAGAAATCTTTAAGGCATTATATAAAAAAAATAATTGA
>JAOUOS010000059.1 GCA_029880285.1 Spirochaetia bacterium | reverse complement strand
ATGGAGAATTAGTTTGATTGAATATAAAAAATGAAAGAGAATAAAATATTTATTAAAAATATCTGATGTCTAATGATGGCAATAGATATAAATTATATTTTTTAAGGGTTATTCTACAGGTTCGTTAGCAGATGAAGGCATTCATGTACAAATTTTAATGTATCCAAATTAAAAAAATAATAAAAATATAAAAGCATGTAATAAATAGTTGACAAAATGACGTACATATATTACAATATGTACGTAATATTATACAAAAGAGGTGAAAAATGAATTTAAAAAAGTACAAAATTATGCAAACTGTCTTAGTAATTGGTATGCTCGGGGCAATCAGTCTTGTTATGCCAATACGACTTATCGGTCCCAATTTTAATATTTTTAGTCTACCAACTAAAAATATAATTGCTTTTTTTGGAATACTCGCCGTAACAGCGGGTATTTCATATATGCTTCAAAGAAAAGTTAAAGAAGTGATGACAGATGAACGTCAACATCATATTACAAGAAAAGCGGCATACTATACTTTACATATTTTGTTGTTTGGTTTTATCGTAGCTATGCTTAGCTTTCGCTTAATTACAGCATCAGATCCTATACCTGAATTTGAACTCTTGGCCAAAGTCTTCAGTATAATTACGGGAATTACAGCTTGGTTGTACATTGCTTTTTACTATTTTTTCAATTATAGAAATTAATATCTAATTGATTAATATGAAAAATACTATAAAAGTAAGACGAGCTGAAAAAGATATGACCCAAGAAGAACTCGCAAATATACTTGGTATAGCTCGACAAACAGTCATTGCAATTGAAAAAGAAAAGTACTCCCCATCATTAGAGCTTGCTTTCAAGATTTCTCGTTTATTTCATAAAAATATTGAGGAGATATTTATTTATGATAAGGAGGAAAAAAAATAAAAGATAAAAAAAATTAATTGTTTTATAAATGAACGGGCATGAAAAATACAACGAGAATAAATATTGAAGAATATGATATAAAATATGGTCCTATGGTAATGAGAAGATGTCTGTTTTTATTAAAGGATGAAGATATTGCGCTAGAGGCTATGCACGATATATTTGTGAAAGTATTAAAGAATGAAAATAAATTAAAATTAGATTATCCTTCATCACTAATTTATAAAATAACGACAAATGTTTGTTTAGATATTATCAATTCAAAAGAATAGACTGTATTTTGAATTTACAGAAAAACACATGAATGCCTTTTTCAGCTAACGTTCGATCTTTTAAGTCGTCGTAAATCGTTTTTGTAGGCCAGATAAGCGCGAATTAACCTCAATTCATGCGCGAAGATGGTCGTAAAGCAAAAACGATTTACGATGAGTTTTGCGGTTAACGGCAAAACTATCTTTAGAATATATCTATAAACAGTAAATCAAAATTTAGAATGATATAAAACGCAAAACCGAGCAGCCCACGAAGTCGGGCGCGCAGCTTAAAAGATTAGTTATGCGACGTCGCATACGGCCAATTAAGTCGCTATTTCATATTTTAAGGGCTTTATTTTATTTAATATTTCATTCATCTCTTTCTTTTTTTCCTCTAAATCATAATGGCTTTGTAGGTTTAGCCAGAATTCAGCAGAATTTCCAAAAAAACGAGAAAATCTTAAAGCAGTATCAATTGTGATACTACGTTTGCATCTAATAATTTCACTTATTCTCGTTTGATCCAATAATGTTTCCTTTGCTAATTTATATGCAGATATTTTCATTGGAATCAAAAATTCTTCTTCTAAAATTTCCCCAGGATGGATATTTGGAATATTTTTTTTCATATAAAACCTCAATGATAATCACAAATTTCTAAATTAAAAGCATTATTATTTTCCCAATTAAAACAAATTCGCCATTGATTATTTATACTAACAGAGTATTGCTCTTTTCTATCGCCAGTTAATTTATGTAATCTATTGCTTGGCGGAATTCTAAGATCGTTAATATCAACAGAAGAATCTATCATAATCAGTTTCTTTCTAGCATTTCTTTGGATTTCATGAGGGAGTCTTTTTGAGTAAATACCGAGAAATACTTTCTTTGCTTCCTCATCTTTCCAAGAACTTATCACATATCATAATAATAAAACTCAATACTATTGTCAAATATTATTAATATTTTAGAAAAAAATATTATTTTTAATTTTATGGTTTTTTCCATTATGATTAAAAAATTTATTATGTGCTATGATTTCTAGAATTATATATAAAAATAGTTGGTATTAAATAATCATTTAAATTTAATTATATGAGGTTTTGCCGTATGCGATGTTGCATAACGGGAGTCTTACAAGTCGTTGCAAATCGTTTTTGTAGGCCTGATGAGGGCGAATTAACCTCAATTCTTGCCCGAAGAAGGCCGTTAAGCAAAAACGATTTGCAATGAGTTTTGCGGTTCGCCTTAAAAACAACTTTACAATTTATCTACAAAAAGTAAAGCTTTTCTTGAAGCCCATAAAACGCAAAACCGAGCAGCCCGATCAGGGCGCGCAGCTTGTAAGATTAGTTGTGCGACTGTGCCTTGCAGGAATAGATAAAAGCCGAAGTCATGGACGACGTAGGCGATAGAGAATAATTATTACTTTTGTATTATAATCGTATTCTAATACAAAAGCTATTGTTCGCTAATCCGATTTATGCAATTTTTGCAAATTCAAGATTTGTTTTATATCCGAGAGCATATAGAATTTTCAATAAAAAATCAAAAGTAATATGTTCTTCTTTTCCGTTAAAAATTCTAGTAATTCGAGTTCTTGACGTATTTAGTTTTTTAGCCAACTCTTGATGTGTAAGCTTTGAGTCTTTCATTGCATTTGTTATTTTAATAAGAATATCAGCTCGTAATTTCATTAACTCTGTTTCTTCATCAGAAAGGCCTAATAGTTTTCCTAATTCTTCTGGCGTATCTGATTCATAAATAGTTTGTTCTGTCATAAATGAACTCCTTTTATTAAAGCATTTCCTTTAATCTTTTTTTAGCAATATCAATATCTCGCTTCTCTGTTTTTTGTGTTTTCTTTTGAAAAGCATGAAATATTAAAATCCGATCTTCCAATTTAGTATAATAAAAAACTCTATAGATTCCATCTGAATCTTTTATCCTCAATTCACAGACTCCTATTGCAATTGTTTTCATTGGTTTAATCACATGAATAGGAATCTCTATACCTGATTGCAAACCCATTATAAATGCCCCGAGTTCAATCTTAACACTTTTGGGAAAATCTTTAATGGATTTTTTGGCTACAGGGTGCATTTGAACTCTTTTCACAATATAATGTACTATTATTAGTACATATTGTCAACAAAAAAAAATAGATTAAAATATTATAATGAAGTAAAATCCCTCTAATTATATGATAATGCTCAAAGGTTACATCATTATCAATTATAATAGATTATGCCAGCCAAGGACGGCTGGCATTTTAAAAATATAAAAAGGCATGTTCGCACAACGCGAGATTTTACAAGTCGTTTTTGACTGATTCTTGCCAGTTTTGCGAGTGCGAATTAACCTCAATTCGTGTGCGAGCAAAACGGTTAAGCAAGAAACAGTCAAAAATGAGGTCAAGCGTAATGCTATTTACTATTTAGAGAATTAAGCATAATACGTAAATACTTTTCTTGGGGTAAATAACAGCGCCGACCCGAGCAGCCGCGAATGCGGCGCGCAGCTTGTAAAATTAGTTAGGCGCCGTGGCAGAGTGGTGAAACTCATCTCGACAAAAATGTATTATGCTTACTGACCGAAAACACAAAGATAAACTGGTTCAGATTTTTATTCTTAAATGTTCGCGCCGGCCGTTTTCTATAGGTTGCGTTATAATCAACCTCTACCCCTGCATTTAGAAAACGAAGGGTAAAAGCTCCTGTGCCTCCAAAACCAATATCTGTATTAGAATCTAGTTTATGAAAACTTCCCTCTGCACCAATTCTTAAAGATAAGATGTCAAAAACCCAGAACTCTACAGCGGGTATCAGGCGGGCCACAAAGTAATCGCGGTCAGTATAAATGGTATTTGTTTCTTTTAGAACGCTAAATACTTTCTTATTCAAAAAGCTCATTGTAAAAGTATTCTCATTGTAAACAGGCTCTTTTGCCAAAGTGTCTTCATAGATATAGATACTCGGGAAAGTAATACTCTCATAAACTACAGTCTGCAGCTTGGGATTGATTACGTTTATTCCTATATTTGTAAAACCTACAAGAGAGTCAAACATAACAGTTGAATTTTTATTCTTTATTAAAAAGCCGATAGTACCGGCAAACTCTGTAGATGTTCCCTCGTTTGGTATAACTGAGAAGGCATCTCCCGCCATGTCAAAGCCTTGCTTTTCATGAGTAAAAACTGATACAGAACTACCCAGACCAAAATTATCATTTAAGTTATAACCTAATGAAAGTTTAGCGCCATAAAAAGTATTAATGTTGCTTGCGCCTGTTTCATCGCCCTTGAACCTTACTGCCTCTGTAAATCCTGAAATAAAAGCTTCAACCCCAAACCCTAAATTATCAGATACAGGAAACTCATAACCATAAATAAAGCTACGATCGGCCTGATAAAACTCAGCATTGTTCTCACCTAAGTCTTTCCACTGATGGCCAACAAGCCATGGCAGAGGACTGTCAGTCATTGAAAAACTAGAATAAAACTTGTCATAATGAATAATTCCCAAATAAGCGGGGTTTGTATTGGGATAGTATTGTTCATAAATAGTTTTGAATTTAGAAGTATTAAGCACAAGTTTATCTAAGAAAATTTTTGCAAGTTTAAACTCAGGATCTTCATTAATAGCATTTTGATATTGTTTTTTTGCTTCTGCTTCGTCTCCCTCATCTTGGGCCTTAATACCGTCGCTTAATGCAACGAGAGAGTCTATCTTGGGCTGGTATATTTCTTCAAGATTTAATGAGACTTCTTTCATTTTTTCTATTTGAACAATGATTTTTTTTCGACTTTCTTTAATTATTGTAAAGTAATGATTGATATTGCCCTGCTTTTCGTCAGTCAGAACTACCGTATTATTTTCAACATCAATCAATCTAAGATTTATATTGATCTGGCTATTGACTTCTGTAAAGGCCCCTATCAGTAAATAATTAGCTCCTAACATATTGCCGGCTTCAACTGCTGTTTCTTCATCGATAAGACCTGTTTGCCCCAATGCTATCTCATCTATTACTTTCAGTAAATCTTCTCTCTGCCTGTTTACAATTAAAATTCCTTTGATTTTGCTTAGGCCGGTCAAGTACATTTGCGACATACCAAGTCCGAGGTTTTTATATTGAGGGCTGGTCGTTGTGCTTGAAAAATCCATAACGCCAATACGGATACTCTGTTTTTTAGTTTGTGCAAAAATGGGCGATATAATCAAAAAAGTAGCTAAAAAATAATATTTCATAAGAATTAACCTGTTCAGCTACAATTAACAAATAGTAAAGTATATTTTAGGGATTGACGGATACCTGTAAGTTGCCATGGCGGCCTAACGTCTGCGGTTTTAAGGAGTTGCAATCGTTTTTGTCAGTCATGCGAGCACCAATAAATCTCTATACCCGTGCGAGACATGACGATTAAGCAAAAACGATTGCAAATTCGCTCAAGCGTCAAACCAATATCTTTTATGAGAAATGATATTAAAACGTAAATAATTTTCTTGGAGTAGATAAAAGCGCCGAGCCGAGCGACCGTAGGGAGCGCAGCTTAAAATTGCTGTTATATGCTGAAAGCACGGGTGTTTTATATCAAGCGAGACATGGATGTCGAGCTTGAATTTTGACCTTATCTATATATTTTCAAAAAAATAATACTATTTTAATAAATTATTTAATTGGTTGTCTCAAAATAGTCCTCATTTTTTCGGGTGCCGTTTTTCTTGGATCTGAAAGATATATTTCGTGATGTAACCCATTTTCATTAAAATTATTTTCCTTCATGAATATTTTCATATTTTCAATTGTCGCAGGTTCTGTTGAATATGGTCCATTATGCATAATTTGGATACATTTATGTTCATTCAGAATTTCAAACTTGATTATCTTAATTAAATCGGAACCTTTCTTTTTAACAACTTCTTCTTTTACATCTTTTACCATTTCGGTTGTAACAAAATCTGGCATTCGAATTAAAAGTTTCCAGAACCACTCCGAACGAGGCACTTCTAAAGCAGGTTTTTTTGATATAACCCACCATAGACCTTCTAACTTTGGAACTCCGAAATCAGTTTTTTCCTTTTTACAAAAATTTTTTACCCCATAAGCAAGGGGATATAATGCTTCAACTGATTTTGTAAAAACTTCTCCGTCTGGTTCTCCTTTCCCTTCAATTGAAAGATATGGAATATTTCCAAATTCAACAATTGTGGGCGTGTTTTTTGCAGTATAGTATTTCTTATTTTCTTTTACTAAATCTATTTTGCTCATTGCCATTTACTCCTTTCATTTTAATTCTCTTAAAGCTTTCTCAGTAAAATCAATTTCGGCTTGCATTAGCATAAAAGATCTTTCAAATAATAAAACAACATGAGATGGCAGGTTAAAGCCACCTTGTTTTTCAAATTTTTCTTGACGAACATTGTGCATGGTTTTCTTCAACTTATTCTGTTTTTCTTTGAGTGCCAGTATAACGTCAGCAATATTTAATATTGGGATGGAAGCGATCGCCAGATCATATTTTGAATTGTAACGACTTTCTGAAGATAAGGCTATTTTGATTTCTTTTCTCAATATCTTAATACCTTTTTGTATGATTTTATATCTATTTGGCAATGGACCTTTTCCTGTTTTTTTTAAGTTGGGAACCAATTTGATGAAGTATTTATTTTCTAGTTTTTTTAAGCCAACATAAATTGAAGTTGAACCAATATCTGCCCATTCGCGAAAACCTCTTTCTGTGATTATTTTGTTAATCTGGTAACCAGAAAGCTCGCCTTCTGAATAAAGGATAGCCAAAAGAGCCATCTCAGAAGTAGATAACAAAACCATATATGTAATATAACATATGTGGAATATATTGTCAATCAAAAATATGAATTAGTTAGTAGTATACTTAAAAGTGTTTATACAAAGGCCACGGACGGCCGAGTTGCAATATTTTATAACTTGCTTTTGGCATATAACGTCGGCGGCTTTAAGAAGTATGCAATTGCTTTTTGTCAGCATGGCGAGCGGCAATAAACCTCTATTGCTCTGCGAGGCCATGCGTTTAAGCAAAAAGCAATTGCATATTTGCTCAAGCGAACATCTAAAATCTATTTTTTAGAATGAATCTATAAAGTAAAATACTTTTTCAGAGAAAATTAAGAGCGCGAGCCGAGCGACCATAGGGAGCGGAGCTTAAAACTGCTGTTGAGCCTGTAGAATAAGTTATAGTTTACAGGTTTATATAAATATTTAGAATGACTTTATGGCAAAGTATAAATATTCAAATAGAAACCAAATGGAAATGAAAATGATTGAT